>JBDTQW010000019.1:0-37286 GCA_039931975.1 Chloroflexota bacterium
CGAGGATCAGCCGGCTCCGGTCGATGACCTTGACGTTGAGCAGCTCCTCGAGCGCTCGCTGCTGGCCTGGCGACAGCTCGTCGTCGGCGACGAGCACGTCAAAGCCGGTCTCGTTGCGGGCCGCCACGAGCTCTTCGGCCTTGCCCTTCCCGACGTACCAGTTCGGGTCGACATGGCGGCGGTTCTGCCATTCGGCACCGACCACGTCGGCCCCGGCGGTGGTCGCCAGGCTGGCCAGCTCGGCCAACGAGTCCTCCACCGGCCAGCCGGCGTCGGCGCCAGTGTCGACACCCACGAGGAACGCCTTCTCTACGGGCGCGGTCAGATCGATCATTGACTTGGGCACGGCGGAAGGATAGACCCTCGGCATCGATCGGTCGGGCGGCGGTCTCGACGGCCCGCGTGAGACCATCGGCGGTCAGGACGAGGCTCGGGTTCGGGCGTGACCCAGCAGCCGCTCGATGGCGGCTCGCGCCGGTCCGACCGGGTCTGTCTCAGCGTCCAGCCAGGCGATGTCGGGTTCGGTCCGGAACCAGGTTCGCTGCCGCTTCGCGAAGGCGACATTGCGCTGGACGTCCAGGTCGATCGCCTCGTCGATGGACGTACGCCCTTCGAGGACCGCCCATGCTTCGCGATAGCCGATCGCCGAGAACGCCGGGAGCGCCGGGTCGAACCGCTCGCGCAGGCGGGTGGCTTCTTCGAGCAGGCCCGCCGCGAACTGGCCCCGGGCGCGCTCGGCGATCCGGCCGCGATGTGTCGATGACGCGACCTGGAGCCCGATCCAGGCGACCGGACCCGGGTAGCCGAGCGGCGCCGGCAACGGGGTGTCGCCTCGGAGCTCGGCGATCTCGAGCGCCCGCACGACTCGCCGAGGATTACGCAGGTCGACCCGCTCCGCGAGCTCGGGGGCCAGCGTCTGCAGGCGTGCCGCCAGGACCGCGACCCCGTCCCCAACGAGCTCCGCCTCGATCCGTGCCCGGACGGTCCGATCGCTGGGCAGCGCATCGGTGGCCAGCCCTCGCGCGATCGCCCGCAGGTACAAGCCCGTGCCGCCCACGAGGATGGCCACGCCTTGCCGACCGGCGATCGCGGCCAGCGCGGTGCGGGCGTGATCGGCGTAGTCGGCCACGCTGAACGGCCGATCCGGATCGACCAGGTCAAGGCCGTGATGAGGCACGCGAGCACGATCCGCCGGGTCGACCTTGGCCGTCCCGATATCGAGTCCGCGATAGACCTGGCGCGAGTCCGCCGAGACGATCTCGGCGAGGATCCCCTCGGACCGAAGCCCCTCGGCCAGCCTGAGCGACAACCCCGTCTTCCCAGTCGCCGTCGCCCCGGCGATAACAAGCAGCGGCGGAGTGGGCACCCTCAGTCGTGCCCAGCCTCTCGCGCAACGAGGTCTGAGGCGGAGCCCCGCGACGCCATCAGCCCGATGTTTCCGAGGTACGTGCCTCGCAGTGCGTATGGGCCGGCGTGCTCGATCCTGGCCTCGACGAGCCGCCCGACGAGCCCGGCATCGCCCGCCAGGTGGACCAGCTTGTGCTCACGGGTCCGCCCCGAAACCGTCGTCTGCCCCTCCCCCGCCCCCGCCCCCGCGCCATCCTCGTGATCGTGTGAACGGGGAGCCACGACGCTCTCGACGAGCACCTCCACCGCCCGACCGAGCCAGGCGCGATTGCGCTCCAGGCCGATCGCCTCCTGGACGCCCAGCAGCTCGTTCAGCCGGCGGCGCTTGACATCGACCGGCACGTCATCTGCAAGATGCGTCGCGGGCGTGCCCGGGCGAACCGAGTACGCCGCCGCGAAGACCTGGTCATAGCCCACCGTGCGGAGCAGGCCCAGGGTCGCCTCGAACTGGGCCTCGGTCTCGCCGCAGAAGCCGACGATGACGTCGGTGGAGATTGCGATCCCGGGCAGGGCCGCCCGGATCGCGCCCAGTCGCTCGAGATAATGCTCGACGGTGTACTGGCGGCCCATCCGGCGCAGGGCGGCATCGTCACCCGACTGGACCGGCAGGTGGAGGTGCTCGCACACGGACGAGCAATCGGCCATCGCAGCGATCAGCCGGTCGGACAGGTCCCAGGGATGCGAGGTCACGAAGCGCAGGCGCGAGATCGCCGGGACGCCATCGGCGGTCCGGATGCCGTCGATCGTCCGGATCAGCTCGGCCAGGTCCGGTCGACCGGCGAGGTCCAGCCTGCGGCCGGCCCAACGCTCGGTGTCGATGTGACCGAAGCGCGGCTCGGCCGGGAGGTCGTGGCCGTACGAGTTGACGTTCTGGCCGAGCAGCGTCACCTCGCGATAGCCTCGGGCGGCGAGATCCCGGGCCTCGCTCACGATCTCGTCGAACGGCCGGCTTCGCTCGGGTCCGCGGCTGAAGGGAACGATGCAGTAGGTACACGTCTTGTCGCAGCCGTACACGATCGGCAGCCAGGCGGCGATGGTCGACTCGCGCGCGATGCCGTCAGCGGCGACCGCGGCCGCCCGCGTGGCCGGCAGGTGGTCGGCGACCCCGACGAGCGTTCGGCCCACCAGCGTCGTCGCGCCGACCGCCCCGATCGGTGCCTGGGCCGACGCCAGGCCAAGGCGATCGACCAGCTCGACCTCCTCGTCGGGACGCAGGAAGAGGTCCACAGCGGGGTAGCGCCGAAGCAGCCCGGCCCGGTCCGGCTCGCGCACGGAGCACCCGGTCAGGACCACCCGAAGACCGGGGTTGGCCGACTTGAGGCGAGCGAGATGGCCCTGCCGGCCGATAACCCTCTGCTCGGCCCCTTCCCGGATGGCGCAGGTGTTGATGACGACGAGATCGGCCGTTTCGAGACTGGTGGACTCGGCGCAGCCCGCGGCCAGGAGCCGCCCGGCCATCTCCTCGGAATCGCTCCGGTTCATCTGGCAGCCGAGGGTCCAGATGTGGAACGCGGGCAGCGCCCGAGGGTCGGGCCGGTACTCGGCCAGGCGCTCGTCGGCCGGCGCATCGGGGTGCCGAGCGTCCGCACCCGACGATCGGGGCGGGACGTTCTCGAGCACCGGCAGCTGGCGGGTCATCTGGTGGTCGATCCCGTGGCGGGCGGAGTGGACCTGACACCGAGCACGGCGACGATACGTTCGCCGACCTCGGGTGGGACCCATAGCTCGGCGTGGGCCGCGGCATATGGGCCGGTGTCGCCATGGTAGTCGGAACCCCCAGTCGGGACGAGATCGAGCTCCGCTGCCACCAACGCCACCCCGGCCACCGTCGCGCGGTCGAAGGTCCGGTAGAAGACCTCGAGGCCATCGAGACCTGCATCGCGGAGCTCGGCGATGATCGTCCGACGCTCGGCCGCCTCGGAGAAGTGGGCGAGGACCGCCAGGCCGCCGGCCCCGCGGACCGCGGCGATCGCTTCAACCGGACCGATGCCCTCACGCGGCACGTACGCCGGTCGGCCGCGACCGAGAAGCCTGGCAAAGCCGTCCTCGACGCTGGTCACGTGACCCTTCGCCAGGAGCAAGCGCGCCACGGTCGGTCGACCGACGGATACGGTCTCGGCCGGGTCGAGCTGGGCAGCGAGGTCATCGATCGAGAGGCCCAGCTCGCGCAGCCGCTCGACGGTCCGGCCGAAGCGGATCCGGCGCTGGTCGCGCTGCTCCGACAAGATCGCCTCGAGGCCCCCGTCGTTCGGGTCGACGCCGAGGCCCAGGATGTGCAGCTCGCTCTCCCAGAGCTCGGGCAAGCTCGCGGTCAGGCAGTTGATCTCGACCCCGGGCAGCAGCACAAGGCCGGCGGGCAGGGGCGGAGCGTCAGGTCGGGTCAGCTCGCCGTACGCCGACAGGTCGTCATGGTCGGTGATCGCGAGCAGGCGAACCCCGGCGGCGGCGGCCTCGGCGACCAGCGCGGCCGGCTCGAGGATGCCGTCGGAGCGCAGCGTGTGGGTGTGGAGATCGACGGTCGACGGCCCCGGCGGCGCGACCGGATCCCGGGCGGAGTCGTGGCGCCGACGAGGCACGGCGCTCAGACCTCGATGAGCCGCTGGATCCGCTCGATCGCCAGGGCTCGTCCGGTCACCGGATCGATGTCGATCTGGGTCGCGTTGAGGATGACCGGCCCCTCCCCCACCTCGAAGCGGGTGGGCAGCGCATTGAGGAACCGCGGCAAGACGGTCCGCGGCGCGAAGCCGATGACGCTGTGGACAGGCCCGGTCATGCCCAGGTCGGTCTGATAGGCCGTTCCTCCGGGCAGGATCCGCTCGTCGCCGGTCACCACGTGGGTGTGTGTCCCGACGACTGCACTCACCCGTCCGTCGAGGTACAGACCCAGCGCGTTCTTCTCGCTGGTGATCTCGCAATGGAAGTCGACCAGGCGAACCGGGGGGAGCGGATCGGCCGACTCGTCGACGAGGCGGTCGAACTCCGTGAACGGGTTGTCGATCGGCTGCATGAACGTCCGACCCTGGAGGTTGATCACCGCGATGTCGGTGCCGTCGAGCGCGCCGTGGACCACCCAGCCGCGGCCGGGCACGTCGTGGGTCCCGTAGTTGAGCGGACGGAGGACCCGGTCCGACGCATCGAGGAACGGGTAGATCTCGCGCTTGTCCCAGATGTGGTTGCCGCTCGTGATCACGTCAACGCCGGCGGCGAGGATGGATTCGGCCAGGGATGGGGTCAGCCCCATCCCGCCCGCCACGTTCTCGCCATTGGCCGTGACGAAGTCGATCCCGCGGCTTTCGCGGAGTTCGGGCAGGGTTTGCTCGAGGGCGATCCGGCCCGGCTTGCCGATCAGATCGCCGACCATGAGGACGCGACACGCCCCCTTCGGACGTGCCGCATCGCCGTTGGCCACGTTGCCGAGTCGGGTCCGTCCCGCCTGCTGCTCGCCTGCTGCGGCGCCATCCGACTGCTCACGCGCGGGAGTGTCCAGTCTGTCCTGCCCTCTGGTTGCGACAAGGGTTCCGATCCGGATCGTCGGTCCTGCAGGAGTCTACCCGCCAAACCCGCGATGCCGTCCGGCCGCCGCTCTGGGCCGCTCGTCAGGAGCGACGCGGCCGCAGGCCCACGGTCGAGAGCTCGGCACGAGCGAGCCGGTCGTGACGGCCTGACGTGAAATCGCCGAACGGGTCGGGCGAGTACTCGAGCAAGGTCTGGTAGTCGAGGCCGTAGATGGCCCGCGCCGCGAGGAGCTCCTGGGCGACCTTGTGCGGCACGCCGGGAGACCGAACGACACGATCGGCGGCGCGGAGCCGACGCAAGCGTCCGAGGCGCCACGGAAGATACCTGGAGAACCAGGGCACGAGCGGGACGGCAAGCAGGAGCAGCGAGATCACGGCTGCCAGGACGAGGATCAGCGTCTCGAGCTCGGTCCCGAAGTCGACGAATGGATTTGCGGCTGCAGTGATCGTGCTCTTGACGACGTCGCTGAGCTGCTCGCCGACCACGGGGAGGCCGCTGGTGCTGGCGCCGATGTCGGCGCCTGCCAAACGCAGGTTGACGCCGCCTTCATGGACCAGTCGAGCTGCCGCCGCGAAGCTCGAGAGCAAGGTGTACAGCTGCCAGGCGATCCATATCCACAGGATCGACCAGGCGGCCGTCGCTGCATCCGCCGCCACTTCGCGGCTCTGGGCCGCTGGGAGCTCGCTCCATATCTTCACGATCCCGTCTCCCGTCGATGCGATCCCGATCCACGTCGTCGACGCGATGGTATGCCCGGGCGCGGTGTGGAAGGCTTAGGATTGGTCTTCCCGCTGGGACTTGGTGATGGCTGACCCCGAACCTGAGTTCTGCCCCCGCTGTGGAACGGCCCGCATCCGGGACATGCCGTTCTGCCCGAAGTGCGGTCTCAGCGTCGCCGAGCTCGCCGTGGGAGCGCCGTCCAGGGCCAGGGTCTCCCGAGTGCCGGCGATCGTGATCGCGGCCGTCGTCGTGGCGGCCGGATTGGTCGCATTCGGACTCCTGACCCGTGCCGGCTTCCAACCTGGCGGAGCACCAGGGTCGGGCAGCACGTTGGCGCCAGGTGCCACCCTGGCCCCTGGTGCGCCGATCCTGGGACTCACCATCCTGAGTCCGACGGACGGTCAGACGGTCATCACCAAGGAGATCACAGTGATCGGGACCGCCCCGCCGGGCCTCACAGTGACCCAGGACATCAGCTTTGGCTTCGATCAACACGCGACGGTCGACGGCACCGGCCACTGGGCGATCAAGACCGAGCTCAAAGAGGGCGACAACAAGCTCACGTTTCGCATCGGCGACGATTCTTCGACGAAGCAGGCGATCCGGGTGATCTACACGCCGCCCCAGACGCCATCGGCGCAAGGATCCTGAAAGAGGGACCGTCGTTGCGACCCGCGCGGGCGCGCCGGGTCAGCCGAACTCAGCCGGTGGAGCGAACCTGGCCGTCCCGGAGGCTGCTCACCTCGAAGATGGCGACCGGGCGACCGAATCCCTTGAGCTCGACCTCGCCGACCGGCTGCGCCTCGGCCTCCTCGTCCACCGTTGCGAACACCCGTTGGGTGATGAGGATCTGGCCCGGTTGCGCGCTATCGCTGAGCCGAGAAGCGAGGTTGGTGACCGGCCCGAGGGCGCCATAGTCGTAGCGTCCTTCGTACCCGATCCGGCCGAGGGTCGCGTACCCGGCGGCGATCCCGATGCCGAGTCCAAGTTCGGTGCCGCGCTTCTGCCACACCGCTCTCACGCCGGCGAAGCGTTCCTGGAGGTCGAGCGCCATCCGGATCGCCTGGAGCTCGTGCTTGGCGATGGGCACCGGATCGTTGAAGAAGGCCATCACTCCGTCGCCCGCGAAGTGCTCCAGCGTTCCCCCATGAGTGGCGATGAGCTGGCCGACCAGCGCGTGATACTCGCGAAGCACCTCGAAGAGCTCCTCCGGAGCAGCGGTCTCGACGAACGCCGTGAAGCCGCGAAGGTCGCAGAAGAGGACGGTCACGTAGGCGCGATGCCCCGCCAGCAGCTTCTCGCCGTCTCGGCTAGAGAGCAGCTCGGCGACCTGCGGCGACACGAAGCGCGACAGCTCGGCTCGTTGCCGTTCGACAGCATCGAGCAGGCGCGCGTTGACGATCGCGATCGCGGCCTGGTCGGCGAACGAGCGCACGAGCTCGATCTGATCGTCGCTGAACGGCACCGGCACCGAGCGGATAAGACCGATGACGCCGATCAACTCGTCTTCACCGATTACCGGCACCCCCAGCATCGCCCGGTAGCCGACCTGCCGCTGCATGGGCCACGCGTATTCCGGGTCCTCGAGGACGTCGGGGATGTGGACGATGTCTCGCGTCACGGCGACGCGGCCGGTCAGTGTGGTCCGGTCTCGGGTGTGTGGACGCTCCCGTTCCCAATCGAATTCGGACGCTGCCGCACCGCGCAGGACGACCACGCGATACAGCTCGCCTTCGGCGAGGTACAGCGCGCCGTACTCAGCGTCGCATAAGTGCGTCGCCGCGTCCACGACGGCGTCAAAGACGGACTGGAGGCCCTCAGACCGGGCGACGGCACGAAGCACGTCACTGAGTGCCCGCTGCTGTTCGCGCAGGCTGTCTAGTTCGCGAGCAAGATCCGCCTCGCTCACCTGGCCAGCTCCCGCCTTCAGGCTCGTTCGCGTAGACCGCCAACACTACAGCCTTGAGACGCCTCGCGGTGGTGGAGCGATCGCCGTTCGCGGCTCCCGAGGAGCTCGGGACGCGGGGTGATCAGCTTGGGCGCGAGGAGGAGACCGCCGCCTGATCGAGAAGCTCCACAATGACCCAGGACTGGAACAACTCAGACCCCTGCGGTCAGCGAGCGGTCGAGGCTTCGAGGGTCGGGATCGGTCCACGCCCCAGGGAGACTGCGATCGGGCCGCGAGAACGCATCCAGCGGGGCGGCCACGGTCGCGAGCGCACTCCGGTCGACGATCTCGAGGCCCGTCCTGCCGAGGCGGCGGACGATCCCCGCCGCTTCCCAGTCGCGAAGGATCGTGCTCACCATCCGCGATGTTACGGCGGCCAGCGCGCTCAGGTTGCTGCGCGGCACGAGCGGGTCCCGCCCGCAGCAGAACGGCTCGTATCGGAGCAGGAGCGCCGCGACGCGACTCCGAGCACCCGTGAAGGTCTGCACCTTGATCAGGTGGTTGAGCACGTGCACGGCAAAGATCGCACGATCGAGCAGGTCGAGGAGCATCGCGGTGTCGGCGATCGCGATCTGGCGAAAGGCCCGGCTTTCCCAGGCGAGGAGGGTGACCTCGGTAAGGGCTTCGGTCCCGACGGCAATCGGCCCGCCGGCCAATGTTGCCACTCCATTGACCTGTCCCGGCCCGTACAGGCCCACGTAAACGGTCCGGCCGTCGGGTGCTTCCAAGATGCCTGCGATCGTGCCGCGGAGCACCACGGCGACGCGGGGGTTGTCGGCCTGCGACATGAGAGCTCCCGGACCGCTGCGGATGATGGAGGCGGCCCGGGTCAGGCGGGCGATCGTGTTCTCCGATGCCATCGGCCACGTTTGCCGGATCGCGTCGGAGCCGACCCGCGGCTGTGCCGGAGTCGGATCGCGCTCGCGTGAACCTGGATCGAGTCGTGCCATGCCGGGGCCCCTGCCGGCGAGCCGCTCGCCCCGCGTTCGTACGCCGACGAGCATCAGGAGCATACGCGCGCGATCGCCGTTCGCGCCATCCGAGAATGGCCGATTTTGGATGAGCAATGCGCGATGCGGCGCCAGCCGCCGCGCCGAGCCTCTACTTCGCGTACTCCACGGCCCGGGTCTCGCGGATGACCGTCACCTTGATCTGGCCGGGATAGGTCAGCTGCTCCTCGATCTTCTTGACGATGTCGCGGGCAAGGCGCGAGGCGGTCAGGTCGTCGATCTCCTCGGGTCGGACGAGGATCCGGACTTCGCGGCCCGCCTGAACGGCGAACGATCGCTCGACCCCGGCAAAGCTCTCGGCGATCGCCTGCAGATCCTCCAGCCGCTTCACGTAGGTGTTCATCGACTCGCCACGAGCACCCGGCCGAGAGGCACTGATCGCGTCTGCGATCTGGACGATCGGAGCCTCGACGCAGGCGTACTCGACCTCCTGGTGGTGGGCGGCGATGCCGTTGATGACCTTCATCGGCAGGTTGTGGCGCTGGGCGATCTGCGCGCCGATGGCCGCATGGGGTCCCTCGACCTCGTGATCGACGGCCTTGCCGATGTCGTGGAGCAGGCCGCCCATCTTGGCGATCTGGACGTCCGCGCCGACCTCCGCCGCGATCACCGCCGCCAGGTGGCTCGTCTCGACGACGTGGTTGAGCACGTTCTGGCCGTAGCTGGTGCGGTATTTGAGCCGGCCCAGGAGTCGGACGATCTCGGGCGGCAGGCCGGGCACGCCCGCGTCGTAGGCGGCCTGCTCGCCGGCCTGGCGCATGACAAGGTCGACCTCGGCACGGGCCTTGGCCACGACTTCCTCGATCCGGCCGGGGTGGATCCGGCCGTCGCTGATGAGCTTGGTGATCGAGAGCCGGGCGATCTCGCGGCGGACGGGATCGAATCCGCTCAGGACGACGGTCTCGGGGGTGTCGTCGATGATCAGGTCGATCCCGGTGGCCTGTTCGAGGGCGCGGATGTTGCGGCCCTCGCGACCGATGATCCGACCCTTCATCTCGTCGGACGGCAGATGGATGACCGTCACCGTGTGCTCAGCGGTGTGATCTGCGGCGACCCGCTGGATGGCGGTGACGATCACATCCCGGGCCTTCTCGTTGGCATCCTCGCGGGCTCGCCGCTCGATGGCCCGGGCGATCTTCACCGCGTCGTGCTCGGCCTCCTCGCGGACCGCCTCGAGGAGGATCGCCTTGGCGTCGTCGCCGGACAGGCCGCTGACCCGCTCGAGCGCGTCGATCTGGTCCTGGTGCGCCCGGGCGACCTCCTCGCGGGACCGGTCGATCTCGCGCTCCCGGTCGATCAGCTTGCGGTCGCGGCCTTCGAGCATGTCGGCTCGCTGATCGAGCTGCTCGTCACGCTGAAGGAGCCGCCGCTCGAGGCTGGCGAGCTCGGTCCGCTTGGCCCGCGCCTCGTCCTCGGCCTCGCGCTGGAGGCGGATCTTCTCTTCCTTGGCCTCGAGGATGAGGTCCTTCTGCTGGCCCCGGGCCTTTTCGACGATCAGGGCCGCCTTCTCCTCGGCTTCCTTCATCGCCCGGCTGGCGAAGATGCCGCGTGCCAGGAATCCAAATAGGGCACCGCCGGCGAGCGTCAGCAGGCTGACCGCCGCCACGACGAGCGGATCCATCGTGTCTTCCTCCCGTCCGACCGTCACCGATCGAAGGTGTGTCCGTTCGAGGGAGCCGGACGGGCGTCGACGAAGTTGGGCGTCGCGCTCGGGCCGGTTTCCCTGTTCGGCGCCGCAGGGCCGCGGCGCAGCTACGTTCCTAGCGCTTAGCCTACGGCCGGGGTGGATGACGGGTCAAACCGTCCGCGGCCCGGCGGCGCTCGGATGACGACCGGGCGAGCCTCGTCCTGGAGAATCGGTAACGGGCTACTCCTCTGGCGCATCCTCTGAGACAGCCGATGTGAAACCGGCCGACAGGCGCGACGCGATCTCCGGGCCGAAGCCGTTGCGGGCGAGCAGGGCGTAGGCGCGAGCGCGCCGCTTGCGTGGATCCGCGACCCGTTCGAGGTCGCGGCGGCGGCGCTCGAGCAACCGAGCCGCAGCCGTTTCGTCTGGGTCCAGCCGCTGATCGGCGTCGTCGGTGTCCTGACCCGCGCCGAATGGACCGTCCGCTTCGGCGTGGCCGCGCGCCTCGATCGCAGCGGCGATCAGCCCTGGCTCCACTCCACGCAGACGTAATTCGCGCTTGAGCGCGATCTCGCCGCGGGGCCGAGCTCGGTCGCGTGACTCCACCCAGTGTCGGGCAAAGGTCTCGTCATCGAGCAGGCCGATCGCGAGCAGTCGGGTGATCGCCCCGTCGATCAGCTCGGGTCGATAGCCGGCATCGGACAGCCGGCGGCGCGTCTCCGCCACCGAGCGCGCCCGTGCCTCCAGGAACCGGAACGCGGCCGCCAGGACGACCTCAGGATCGTCGATCGCCGCCCGCCCGGCCCGTCGTTCCGCGTAGGACTCGCGGCGCGGCCGGCGGCCGGCGGTCACAGCCGCCGGCTGACGGTCAGCGCCCGGCTGGCGGTCATCTCGGCCGGCTCGGACCGAGACCTACTCGGCCTCCTCGATGCCTTCGACCGGGACCACGACCTCGTCGATCCGGCCGCGGATGCGGCGGTCGATCTCGGCCGCGATCTCGGCGTTGCTCTTGAGGAACTCCTTGGATGCCTCCCGCCCCTGGCCGAGCCGGGTCTCATCGAAGGTGAACCAGGCGCCCGTCTTGCTGACGACGTCCATTGCCACCCCCACGTCCAGCAGGCCGCCTTCCTTGCTGATCCCCTCGCCGTACATCACGTCGAACTCGGCGACCCGGAACGGCGGTGCGACCTTGTTCTTGACGACCTTGACCCGGACCCGGTTGCCGACCGCATCCGTCCCGGTTTTGATCGTCTCGATCCGGCGGATGTCGAGCCGGACACTGGCGTAGAACTTCAAGGCGCGGCCGCCGGGCGTCGTTTCGGGGTTACCGAACATGACCCCGATCTTCTCGCGCAGCTGGTTGGTGAAGACCAGCGAGGTGTTCGAGCGGCTGACGGCGCCGGTGAGCTTGCGCAGCGCCTGGCTCATCAGGCGAGCCTGGATCCCGACGAACGAATCGCCCATCTCGCCCTCGATCTCCGCCCGCGGCACGAGCGCCGCGACCGAGTCGAGCACGACGCAATCGACCCCGCCCGAGCGGATCAGCGTCTCGGTGATCTCGAGCGCCTGCTCGCCGGTGTCCGGCTGGCTCACCAGCAGCTCGTCGACGTTGACCCCGCACGCTCGGGCATAACCCGGGTCGAGAGCATGCTCGACGTCGATGAAGGCGGCCACGCCGCCACGGGCCTGGGCCTCGGCGATGACGTGCTGGCAGACCGTCGTCTTGCCCGACGACTCCGGACCGAAGATCTCGGTGATCCGGCCACGCGGGATGCCGCCGACGCCGAGCGCCAAGTCCAGGGCGATCGACCCGGTTGGGATCGACGCCACCGACTGCCGCTCCGCCGAGCCGAGCTTCATGATCGAGCCGCGCCCGAACTGTTTCTCGATCGAGAGGATGGCCGCGTCGACGGCCTTGGTCCGCTCGACTAGCGTCTTCTCGCCGTTGCGCTCGAGCTCGCGGTCTCCGGTGATCGTCATCGCCTCGCTCCTGTCGTCATCCTTCGACGGAACGGCGCGACGGCGTCCGCCCGGTCGATCAGCTCTCTTCGGACTCCTCGGCCACGGGCTTCGGCTTGCGCGGCTTGCGGATCAGTTCGACGTTCTGCGGTGGATCCATCAGCGGTTGCAGCTTCGGCACGCCCTTGTCCTTGGGCTTCTTCTTGGCTTCGCGGCTGGGACGATCCCGGGAACCCATCGACGAACCTCCGCGACGTTTCCAACGCTACGAGGGAGTCCTTCACGCCGACTGGACTGCCACTTCATCGGCGCTTATCCGGCCGGCGCGCGAGCGCAGTTCCGGGAGCATTCCGAGGAAGGTGCCAGCCCGCAGGGCAGAGCGGATCCTGGCCATGAAGTCTAGGGTGAAGGTCAGGTTGTGACAAGTCGCGAGACGGTAGGCGAGGAGCTCGCGGGCCCGGAACAGGTGGGCGATGTAGGCCCGCGAGAAGCGCCGGCAGGCGAGACACGGACAGCCGTCCTGGATGGGCTCGGGATCGTCGAGGAAGCGCTGGTTCCGGAGGTTGAGCCGGTCACCGGGGACCCACACCTGGCCGGTCCGGGCGACCCGCGCCGGCAGGACCGAATCGAATAGGTCGACGCCGCGGTGGACCGCCTCGAGCATGTCGATCGGCGAGCCCAGGCCCATCAGGTAGCGCACCCGCGGATCGTCGGCGAGGATCGGCGCAGCGATGTCGAGCGCGGCATTGCGCTCGCCCGGCGTCTCGTCGCCGGCCAGCCCGCCGAGACAGATCCCGTCGAACGGCAGCGATGCGATGAACCGGGTGCTGTCCGCCCGCAGGTCGGGCTCCAGCCCGCCCTGGATGATGCCGAACAGGGCCTGGTCGGTTCGGCGATGGGCGGCCAGGGAGCGCTCAGCCCAGCGGTGGGTCCGGGCGGTGGCGTCGGCCACGACCGCACGCGACGACGAGCCGGGTGGGACGGGCTGGTCCAGAGCGACGGCGATATCCGAGCCCAGCGCCGCCTGGACCTCGATGGCCAACTCCGGCGTGAAGCGATGGACCGATCCGTCGAGGTGGCTACGGAAGGTGACCCCGTCCTCGTCCACGACCCTCAGGTCACCCAGCGAGACGACCTGGAAGCCACCGCTGTCGGTCAGGATCGGCCGTTCCCAGCCCATGAACCGATGGAGTCCCCCGAGGCGCGCGATCCGCTCGTGGCCCGGGCGGAGGTAGAGGTGATAGGTGTTGGCCAGGATGATCGATGCCCCGACCTCGACCAGGTCGTCCGGGTCGAGCGCCTTGACCGTGGCATTCGTCCCGACCGGCATGAACTGGGGCGTCTCGACGACCCCGTGGCTCAGGGTCAGGCGGCCCAGGCGGCCCCGGGTCGAGCCGTCCGCGGGCGGCGGGGCGAGGACCTCGAAGCGGGTGGACGCGCTGGACGCGCCATCCGCCGAACCGCTCACGACGGCTCCACGGCAGTCTCTACCGCTTCCGCGGCCTCCAGAGCCGAGTCTTCCCAGAGCGGGGGCATCTCGGCCTCCGGTCTGCGCCGCGGCGGGACGTCGTAGTCCAGTCGCCTGAGATGGGCCCGGCCACCCTCGGTCAGGATCCGACCCTGGGGCGTCCGATCGAGGAAGCCCAGCCGGAGCAGGAACGGCTCGTAGACGTCTTCGATCGTCTCGACCTCTTCGGACAGGACGGCGGCCAGGGCGGCGACACCGACCGGCCCGCTGCCGAACTTCTGGGCGATCGCCGCCATCAGCTTGCGGTCGGTCGTGTCGAGCCCTGCGTCGTCGATGTCCATCGCCCGGAGGGCCTCGTCGGCCGCCGCCTCGTCGACCCGCCCATCGCCGTGGACCTGGGCGTGATCGCGGGTTCGCTTGAGCAGTCTGTTGACGACCCTTGGTGTCCCCCGCCCCCGCCGGGCGATCGCGTTCGCCGCGCCGCGGGTCAGGTCCACGCCGAGGATCCCGGCCGAGCGCTCGACGATCGCGGTCAGATCGGCCTCCTCGTAGAAGTCGAGGCGGTAGGTCGCGCCGAAGCGATCGCGGAGTGGGCTCGAGATCCGTCCGGCACGGGTCGTCGCGCCGACGATCGTGAACGGCTTGAGGGTCAACCGCAGCGATCGTGCGGAGGGACCCTTGCCGATCAGGACGTCGAGGGCGTAGTCCTCCATCGCCGGGTAGAGGATCTCCTCGACCGCCCGGTTGAGACGATGGATCTCGTCGATGAACAGGACATCGTGGTCATCGAGCGCGGTGAGGATCGCGGCCAGGTCGCCGGCCCGCTCGATGGCCGGCCCGCTGGTGTAGCGCACGTTAACGTCCAGCTCGCGGGCGATGATCGTGGCCAGGGTCGTCTTACCCAGACCGGGTGGGCCGTAGAGCAGGACATGGTCGGCGGCCTCTCCCCTGCCCCGGGCGGCCTCGAGCAGGACCGACAGGTTGGCCTTGACCTCGCGCTGGCCGATGTATTCGTCGAGGCTTCGCGGCCGGAGGGTGCCCTCGACCGCCCGGTCTGCGTCGTCGAGCAGGTCCGCCGCGAGGATCCGTGTGGCGTCGTCGGTCATCACGGGAACTTTACCATGCAGTGGACCATTTCGCACGCCTGTTCGACTCCCACGGCGCTCAGGGACGGGTCTTGTTCCGGGCGTGCGCAAGGCCGACAATGCGGGAACATGGCCGAACCAGAGCAGGACGTCGGCGAGCCGCAGGCCGCAGCCTCGGCCCGCTCCAGGTCGCCCTCGTCTCCGACCCGCGGCTTCCTGTTCGCCGACCTGCGCGACTACACCCAATACGTCGAGGCCCACGGCGCGGCCGACGCCGCAGACCTCCTGGTGCGCTATCGGGCCATCGTCAGGCAGGCGGTTGCCGAGCACGACGGCGCCGAGATCAAGACCGAAGGCGACAGCTTCTACGTCGCCTTCCCCGCCGTCAGTGCCGCTGTCCTATGCGGGCTCGCGATCGTCGAAGCCGCCGGGTCGGTGACGGCAGGCGGCCCCGATCGGCCGATCCCGGTGGGGATCGGGATCCATGCCGGCGAGACGATCGAGACGCCCGAGGGGTACGTCGGGTCGCCGGTCAACATCACGGCCCGGATCTGTGCGATCGCAAAACCTGGCGAGGTCCTGGTGAGCGATACCGTCCGGGCTCTGACTCAGAACGTTCTGCCCGTGTCGTTCGTGTCCCGGGGGCGGCGAGCGCTCAAGGGCGTGACCGATCCTGTCGCGGTCTTCGCTGTGGCGCGGTCCGCTGACGCCTGGGCGACGCCGGCTGGACGTTGGTTTCGACGCCGGCGGGCGCTCGCTGCCGGCGGGGCGATCCTGGTATCGGTCGCCCTGGTCGTCGGGCTGCTCGCCTGGACCCAGCTGCGTTCGGCAGTGGGTCTGCCGCCCGGCCCCTGGACGATCGGGCTGGACATGCCGCTGACGGGCGAGGCCGCCTTCCGTGGGATCCCGGTCCGAAACGCCGTGGAGCTGGCCATCGACGACGTCAATCGCGCGGGCGGCATTGGCGGCAGTCAGCTGGTCCTCGACCCGCGTGACAACGGCGCCGAGGTGCAGGGTGGTCATGACCCGGCTCGGGGAACCGCGAACGTGACGGCGCTGACCTCCGACCCGCGCACGCTCGCCGTGATCGGCCCATGGGCATCGAGGGTCGCCGCTGATGAGATCCCGATCACGAATGCGGCAGGCCTGCTCCAATGCAGCCCGGCGAACACCTGGCCGCAGCTGACGAAACCTCGCTACGGGGCGCTCGACCTGCGCGCATCCCACCCCGACCGGATCAACTACATCCGCACGGCCCCCGCGGACGACATCCAGGGGGTCGCGCTGGCCTCATTCGTGTTCCGCGACCTCGCGGCCAAAGTCACCCTGGTAGTCGACGATGGGGACTTCGGCGGCCGCGATATCGCTGACGGGTTTAGTGCGGCCTATCAGAAGCTCGGCGGATCAGTCGTCAGGCGGACGCTCAACCCGGGTGCTGATCCGACCTCCGTGATCGGGCCACTCTCCGGGGCCGACGCGCCCACAGCCGTCTTCTTCGGCGGTTTCACCGACACCGGCGCGGCGGGCGTCAGGACTGCCATGACGGCCGCCGGGAAGGCCGCAATCCCGTTCGTGAGCTGGGACGGGATCCAGGATGGATCCGGCGCGGACAGCGGCTCGTTCCTTCAGTCGACCGGTTCGGCCGCGGTGGGATCGTACTTCTCGCACGCCGCCATCGCCTTGCCGAAGGCAGACTTCGTGGATCGCTATCTCGCTCGGTTCGGCGTTGGGCCGGACGAGTACACGGCGTCGGCCTACGCCTGCGCTCAGGTGATCTTCGAGGCTCTGCGCAAGGTGGCGACGACCGGACCGAGCGCCGAAGCGCTCCGTGAGGCCGTCCGCGCTTATGCGGTCGATCCCACGCACAGATACGAGACGGTCATCGGCACGGTCGGCTTCGATGTCAACGGCGACTCACTCCAGCAGTTCGTGACGTTCTACCGCGTCGATCCGTCTGCGGCCGGCGGCAAAGGCGACTGGGTCATCGCCAAGCAGCAAGACTACGGCCCGGCGCCGTAGCGACGATCAGTCGCGGAGCAGCGTTCGCAGGGCGGCCTTGACCCGCTCCTCGAGGTTCGCCTCGACGGCACCCGGCTCGCCCAACGCCGCACGCGAAGCGTCGCGCGCCTCGGCCAGCGAGTAGCCCAGTGCCTGGAGCGCGGCCACGACCTCGCCCTCCCCCGCCCCGCCGGCCCCGCCCGTCGAGCGCGCGGCGAATCCGGCCGCCGCCACCTTCTCCTTGAGCTCGAAGATGATCCGCTCGGCGAGCTTCCGGCCGATCCCCGGGATGCTCACGAGCATCGCCTGGTCCTGCTCGATGATCGCCAGCTGCAGATCCGCCACAGGGCGGCTGCCGACGATCGCCAGGGCGACCTTGGGACCGACCCCGGTCACCGTCAGGAGCAGCTCGAAGAAGCCGAGCTCATCGGCGGTCCGGAAGCCGTACAGGGCCTGCTGGTCCTCGCGGACGAGGTGGTGGGTGTGGAGCTTGAGGCGCGCACCGGTCTGGGTCGCTGACAGCACGGCCGGTGACGCGTAGACGCGGTAGCCGATCCCCCCGGCCTCGAGGACGAGCGAGTCGGCCGCGATCGCCCCGACGACCCCGTCGACCGAGGCGATCACCGGCCGGGCTTCCCGCCGGCGCCACTCGCCTGGCCGGGCTCGACCCGGATCGCAGGCCCGGGCCTCACGCGGGGTACGTGGCCGCGTTCTCGCTCGAGCGCCTCGCGAACCGCGCGATCGTAGGCGTGCTCGCCCCGCGTGATCGGGGCGATCGCCGAGCGATCGAGGACCCCGGCGCTCTCCTGGTCGCCCGATCGCTCCCGGTTGGCGACGCAGATGGCCACGGCCAGCGCGTCGGCGGCGTCGTCCGGGGTGGGTACGTCGGGCAGCCCAAGGATCGTGGCGACCATCCGGCCGACCTGCTCCTTGTCGGCCGCCCCGTAGCCGGTGACCGCGCTCTTGACCTCGTTGGGGGTCGCCTCGCGGATCTCGATGTCGTGCTGGGCCGCGGCGAGCAGCACCACCCCCCGCGCCTGGCCCACGGCGAACGCCGTCTGGGCGTTCCGGCTGAAGAAGAGCCGCTCCACCCCCACGAGCGCCGGGCCGTGCGTCTCGATGAGGCTGCCGACCGCGTCGTGGATGATCTGGAGCCGACGGCCGAGGGTCTCGTCGGGCGAGGTCACCACGCAGCCGACGTCGATCATCCGGAGCGACCCGCCGGTGCGTTCCACGACGCCATAGCCGAGCGCCGCGGTCCCGGGATCGATCCCGAGGACGATCATCCGGCGACTTCGGCGAAGACTTCCTCAGGAATGTCGAAATTGGCGGTCACTCGCTGGACGTCATCGAGATCCTCGAGCAGCTCGACCAGCCGGAGGGCCTGTCGGGCCCGGGCGACGTCGAGCTCGACGGTCTGCTTGGCGATCATCGCCGACTCGGCCTGGTCGACCGCGATGCCCGAGCCCTCGAGCGCCTTGCGGACCGCCTCGAGGTCGGCCGGCTCCGTGTAGATCTCGATCGGGTCGACGGTGGTGTCGACATCGCTCGCGCCGGCGTCGATGGCCGCCAGGGCGATGGCGTCGGGATCCGCGCCGACCGCCGTGATCAGGCCCTTCGGCTCGAACTGCCAGGCGACGGCGCCCGACCCGGCCAGCTGTCCGCCGGCCTTCGTGAAGATCGAGCGCACCTCGGCGGCCGTCCGGTTGCGATTGTCCGTGGCCGCCTCGACGAGGATGGCGACCCCGCCCGGGCCGTAGCCCTCGTAGACGATCTCCTCGTACTGCTCGGCCTCGCCACCACCCGCGGCCTTCTCGATCGTGCGCTTGATGTTGTCCGAGGGCATGTTCACCGAGCGCGCCTTGTCGATGGCGAGGCGCAGCCGGTAGTTCGCGTCCGGGTCACCGCCGCCCTGCCTGGCGGCCACGGAGATCTCCCGCGCGACCTTGGTGAAGAGGGCCCCGCGCTTGGCGTCGGTGACACCTTTCTGGCGCTTGATCGTGGACCATTTGGAGTGACCGGACATCGCCGCGGAGTATAGCGGACTATGATGGCCGGACCGCCGCCGGCCACTCCTGTCGGGCCCGCCGCGACCTCGCCGCCTCGGTCCAGCGTCCTTCATCGAAACACGAGAGGACCCCACTGCATGACGACGAAGATCGTTGACCTGGCGCATCTCCGAAGCGTCGTCCTGGCCGGTCATTCCGGCGCCGGCAAGACGACTCTCGCCGAGCACCTCCTGTTCAAGACCGGGGGCATCCCCCGGCTGGGGAAGGTCGACGACGGCTCGGCGGCCCTCGATCATGAGCCCGAGGAGCACAAGCGGCGCGAGTCGCTCAGTGCGGCCGTGGCCACCTTCGACGATGACGGCACGATCGTGACCATGGTCGACACCCCGGGCTATCCGGACTTCGTGGCCGAGGTGGTGTCGGGTTTCGCGGCCTGCGACGGCGCGCTGTTCGTGGTCGATGCATCGGGTGGCGTGGAGGCCGGGCTCGAGACCGCGGTCGCCCAAGGCCGGGCCTGGGGAAGGGCGGCCTGCTTCTTCATCAACAAGTGCGATCGGGAGAACGCGGACCCGGGCGCCGTCCTCGACGCCCTGCGCGCGACCTTCGGATCCAAGATCGCGCCGCTCCACCTGGCGATCGGCTCCGCCGACTCGTTCAGCGGTTACGTCGACCTCGTTCACCGCAAGGCCTGGCAGTTCGACGGCAAGCAGGAGGTCGAGATCCCCATCCCGGCCGAGCTCGAGGCCGAGGTCGCCCGCCGGCGGGATCAGCTCCTGGAGGCCGCCGCCGAGGCCGACGACGACGTCCTGACCAAGTACCTCGAGGGCGAGGAGATCAGCGACCCGGAGCTCGAGGCTTGCCTGCGCAAAGGGGTCAAGGAGTCGGTCCTGGCCCCGGTCCTCGTCGGCAGCGCGACGCGAGACATCGGCCTGCGCGGGGTGCTCGATGCGTTCATCCGCTACCTGCCCTCCCCCGCCGATGAGCCGCCGACGATCGCCCGCGAGCCGAAGACGAACGACGAGGTCCCGATCGAGCCGGATCCCGCCGGACCGCTCCTCGTCCGCGTCTTCAAGACCGCCGCCGACCCGTACGTCGGTCGGCTGACCTACCTGCGCGTGTTCTCGGGCACGCTCCACAGCCAGGGCCACTCGTGGAACGCCAACAAGGGCGAGGACGAGCGGATCGGCCAGCTCCTGCTCCTCCACGGAAAGGAGCAGGAGCCGACCGGCGAGCTCAAGGCCGGCCAGATCGGTGCGGTGGCCAAGCTGTCCGTGACCGAGACCGGTGATACCCTCACGGCAAAGGACAAGCCGCTCATCCTGCCCGAGATGGCCTTTCCCGAGCCGACGCTATCGGTGGCGATCGAGCCCGAGACCAAGGCGGACCTCGACAAGATGGGTGCCGCCCTTCAGCGGATGCTCGAGGAGGAGCCTTCCGCGGCGGTCGAGCGGTCGCCCACCGGCGAGCAGCTCCTCGTCGCCCTTGGCGAGGCCCACATCGCGGTCATCGCCGAGCGCCTGAAGCGCAAGTTCGGCGCGTCGATCGTGACCCGAACCCCGCACGTGCCATACCGTGAGACCATCCGCGGCCGGGCCCAGGTCGAGGGCAAGTACAAGAAGCAGACCGGGGGTCACGGGATGTTCGGGCACGTCTGGCTCGAGCTGGAGCCGAACCCAGGCGGTGGCATCGTGTTCTCGGAACGAGTCGTCGGCGGCTCCGTCCCCAAGGGCTTCTTCCCGGGCGTGGAGAAGGGCGTGCGCGAGGCGGCGGCGGAGGGCGTCCTGGCCGGCTACCCGCTCAACGACTTCAAGGCGACGCTCTACGACGGCTCGTTCCATACCGTCGACTCGAATGAGCTGTCGTTCAAGATCGCCGCGTCGATGGCCCTCAAGAAGGGGGTCATGGACTGCAAGCCAGCCCTGCTCGAGCCGATCATGGCCGTCAGGGTCACCGTGCCCGAGCAGTACATGGGCGACGTCAACCGCGATCTCAACACGCGCCGTGGGCGGGTCCTCGGGATGGATACCGCCGGCAACGGAACGCAGGTCGTGTCGGCCCACGTCCCCCAGGCCGAGCTCTTCAACTACGCCACGGAGCTGCGCTCGCTGACCCATGGTCGGGGCACCTTCCACGCCGAGGAAGATCACTACGAGGAGGTCCCGGGCCACGTCGCCGAGAAGGTCATCGAGACCCACCGCAAGGAGGTCGCGGCCGCGGGTCACTGAGCCGCTGCGCGATGTCGTCTTGGGGCTAGTGGCCAGATGCTGGGCGGGTGCCCGAGGCGTCAGTCGGTGAGTGTCTCGAGGGTCGACCGAAGGTCCAGCCGGCCCTCGTAGAGTGCCCGTCCCACGATCGCCCCGGTGCAGCCGAGCTCGCGCACGCGGAGCACGTCCTCGGTCGAGCTGATACCGCCCGAGGCGATGACCCCGCTGAGCCCCAGCCCAACGATCCGCTCGAGCAGGTCGAGATCTGGGCCGTCCAGCAGGCCATCGCGGTCGATCCCGGTGACGATGAGCGTATCGACCCCTTCGTCCGCCAGCCGGGTCGCCGCGTCTACGGGTGACGAGCCTGCGGCTCCGCTGCGCCAGCCCTCGCCGACGGCCTGGCCAGCACGAACGTCCAGCGCGACCGCGATCCGATCGGGCCCGTGGCGGCGCACCAGCCCGCCCGCAAATCCCGGCGTGGACAGGCCGGCCGTGCCGATGATCACGCGCGATGCTCCGAGGGCCAGCACCCGATCCACCGCGTCCTCGGATCGCAATCCACCGCCGACCTGGACCCGCGATCTCGACCCGATCGCCGCGACGATGGCCGCTACGGCGTCCGACTGCACGGGAGCTCCCGCGACTGCGCCGTCGAGATCGACGACGTGGAGCCAGCCGACACCGGCCTCAAACGCATCCACGAAGGCCAGGGCGACCGCCGCTGGGTCGTCGCCGTAGACCGTTTCGCGCGCGAAGTCGCCTTCCTGGAGACGGACCACATGTCCGCCCCTTAAGTCGATCGCGGGGATCAGCTCGAAGGGATGTCTCGGGGCGCCCGATCGGGGGTTGACGGCTACCATGTCGCCATTGTAGCGTTTTAACACGCTACTACGCTAGCATGGACTCGCAACCACCGAGGCCCCTCGCGATGGCAACCGACACGACCTGGCTGACCGACGACACTCGAACGTTGCTCGGGGCGATCGTCGCACTCGAGGATGTCGACGAGGCCGCCGACTTCCTGCGCGATCTGTGCACGCTCGGAGAGCTGCACGCCCTGAGCCAGCGCTGGGCCGTCGTCCGGCTGCTGGATGCGGGCCTCCACTACGGCGAGATCTCCCGTCGGACCGGGGCCAGCACGGCCACGATCACCCGCATCGCCTCGTGGCTCCGCCACGGCGAAGGAGGGTACCGGCGGATGCTCGACCTGCTGGCCGAGCGCAGCCGCACCGGAACCAGGCCATACCCGACCGTCGCCGAGCGATGAGAGAACGCCTCCGGCTGGCCGTCCCCAACAAGGGTCGTCTCGTGGAGCCGACTCTGGCCCTCCTGCACGATGCCGGCCTGGTCTTCGAGGAGCACGACCGGAGCCTGGTGGCCCGCGTCCAGAACCTCGACCTCGACATCCTGTTCGTCCGGACCAACGACATCATCGAGTTCGTCGGTGACGGCGTGGCCGATCTCGGCGTGACCGGAGTCGACCTGCTGGCCGAAACCGGCTCGGCCCTGCCCCTCGTCCGGGAGCTGGGCTACGGCCGCTGCCGCCTCGCGGCCGCCGTCCCGTCGGACTCGCCGATCCAGGCCGTCGAGGCGCTGGCCGGCGTCCGAGTGGCCACCGCCCATCCCAACACCACCCGGCGGTTCTTCGCCGAGCGCCGCATCCCGGTCGACGTCATCTCGATCTCCGGGGCAGTCGAGGTTGCGCCGCGGCTCGGCCTCGCCGAGGCGATCGTGGACCTCGTGTCGACCGGCTCCACGCTCCAGATGAACGGTCTCCGTCCGATCGGCGATGTCCTGGCGTCCCAGGCGATCCTGGTGGCCAACCCGGTCGCCCAGGTCGAGCGCGCGGGCGACCTCGCGGCGATCGAGACCATGCTCTCGGCGGTCCTCGCCGCGCGTGGTCGGAAGTACCTGATGATGAACGCACCGGCGGCCAAGCTGGACGAACTGAGCGGCCTGCTCCCCGGGCTCGAGTCCCCATCGGTGATCCCGCTGACCCACCGGGGCATGATCGCCATCCACGCCGTCGTCGACAGCGATGCGGTCTGGAGCCTGCTCCCCCGTCTCAAGGCCGCCGGAGCTACGGGCATCCTCGTCTTGCCGATCGAGAAGATCGTGGCATGAGCCCGACACCTGTCTCGATGAGCGACCCGACCGCCCCGGCCGGATACACCTGGGAGGCGACCAGTGAGCAGGTGTCGGCACGCTACGGCGTCCCGCTCGACCGCATCGTCAGGTTCGACCTGAACACCAGCCCGGAACCGCCGGAGCTCGCTGCCCGGATCCTGGCCGGGGGTCGTTTCGAGACGAGCCTGTCTGAGTACCCGCCCTCGGATTACCGCCAGCTGACCGCGGCCGCGGCCGAACGCTATGGCGTCCCCGCCGAGGAGATCCTGGTCGGCGCCGGCGCCGATGAGATCCTCGACATCGCGGCCAAGACATTCCTGCCGCCGGGTGGGACCGCTGTCATCCCGACCCCGTCGTACGCGATGTACCGGGTCCTGACCGAACAACGTCCGGCTCGTGTCCGGGCGGTTCCGCGTCTCGGCTCAGCCGACGGCTACGCCATCGACCTTGAGCTCACCCGGACCACCGCCCGGCGTGCCGACCTCATCTGGCTGTGCAGCCCGAACAACCCCACCGCCCGGGCCGAGCCCGAGGGGGCCATCGCGCGCCTCCTGGCCGAGCTGGCCGCGGATGCCGAGCGCGACGGACGATCCGCCCCGGTCGTCGTCCTCGACGAGGCCTATGCCGAATACACCGGCACGAGCCTGCTCCCGCTGCGCTCCGACTTCCCCGGTCTGATCGTGGTCCGCACGCTGAGCAAGGCCTATGCCCTGGCCGGTCTCCGTGTCGGTTTTGGTATCGCCGCCCGGCGGATGATCGCCGCGATGGAGCCGTTCCGTCCGCCGGGCTCAGTGTCGACCGTCTCGGTAACGCTGGCGACGGCGGCTCTCCGTGATGGATCGATCGTAGATCGTGCCGTCGAACGGGTGTCGAGCGAGCGGGAGCGCCTGTCGGCGGCGTTGGGCGCGGCAGGCTGGCCGGTCGGAACGAGCGACGCCAACTTCGTGCTCATCCGCTTCGACAGCTCGGAGGGCGCTGCGGCGGCAGCTGAGGGCCTCCTCCGACGAGGGCTCGTCCCGCGCACCTTCCCCTCGACCCATCCGCTGGCCGATCACCTCCGGCTGACCGTGCGCTCGCCCGACGAGGACGACCGCCTGATCGCCGCCGCCACCGACCTTCGGGATGAACGCCGGGAGGGCCGCCCATGACCGCTCCAACCGGCCTCGGTCGAACCACGGTGTCGGCCCGCTCGGGGCGTCGCGTGACCGTCGAGCGGACGACGCGCGAGACGACCGTCGCAGTGACCCTCGACCTCGATGGCACCGGTCGGACGGCGATCGCGACGGGCGTGGGCTTCTACGATCATCTGCTCGGTTCGCTGGCTCATCACGGCCTGTTCGACCTGGAGATCAAGGCCACGGGCGACCTCGAGATCGACGAGCACCACACGGTCGAGGACGTCGCCCTGGTCCTGGGCTCGGCCTTCGCCGAGGCGCTCGGCGATCGGGCCGGGATCGTCCGGTTCGGCGACGCCCGGGTGCCGATGGACGAAGCCCTGGCCAGCGCCGTGATCGATGTCGGGGGCCGGCCGTACGCCCTCATCGACCTGCCGTTCCGCGGGGAGCGGGCCGGCGAGCTGCCGCTGCAGCTGGTCGAGCACGCTCTCGAGGCGTTCGCGCGGACAGCGGGAGCGACGCTCCACCTCTCGGGCACCGGTCGCAACGACCATCACCTCGCCGAGGCGACGTTCAAGGCCCTCGGACGGGCCTTGAGAGCCGCCTGCACTGCGGATCCGCGAAGGACGGGCGTTGCGTCGACCAAGGGCGCGCTCGGATGACCCGACCACTCCGTGTCGCGGTCGCTGACTATGGCGCGGGCAACCTGGTGAGCATCGGCCGGGCCCTCGAGACGGTCGGTGCCGAGTCCGCGATCGTGCGCGACCCCGCCGGGCTGGCCTCCGCCGAAGCCCTGGTGGTCCCGGGTGTCGGTGCCGCCGAGCCCGCCATGGCTCGCCTCGAGCGGTACGGCCTGGCCGCGCCAATCCGGGCCTGGGTGGAAGCCGGTCGGCCGTTCCTTGGGATCTGTCTCGGCCTCCAGCTCCTGTACGAAGGCAGCGACGAGGACGGCGCCGGGACGCTCGGCCTGCTCGCCGGACGGACCGTCGCCCTGCGCGAGGCGCCGACCTTGCCCCACATCGGCTGGAATCAGGTCAAGCAGCGTCGCGCGCACCCCCTCCTGGCCGGTGTGCCCGACGGCGCCGACCTCTACTTCGTCCACTCCTACGTCGCGGCGCCCGCCGACGAGACGACGATCGTCGCCGAGACCGTCCACGGCTCCGCCTTCCCGAGCGTGATCGCCTCGGGAAACGTGCTCGGCGTGCAGTTCCACCCGGAGCGCAGCGGCGTCGACGGACTGCGCATCCTGGCCAACTTCATCGGCTGGGCCGCGTCCGCGGGGCGACCGCTCCCACGGCCCGCGGCTGCGGTCGGCGGGCCCGCCTGATGCTCTGCCGCCGGGTGATCCCCTGCCTGGACGTCGCCGACGGTCGGGTCGTCAAGGGCACCCGCTTCGTCGATCTCGTGGACGAGGGTGACCCGGCCGAGCTCGCGGCGCGCTACGCCGCCGAGGGTGCCGATGAGCTGGTCTTCCTGGACATCACGGCGGCCCCCGAGCGTCGCGGGACTCTGCTCGATGTCGTCGAGCGAACGGCGCGCGAGGTGTTCATCCCGCTGACCGTCGGCGGCGGCGTCCGCTCCGTGGCCGACATGCGCGCCGTGCTGCGCGCCGGCGCTGACAAGGTCGGCCTCAACACGGCGGCGGTCGCCGCGCCCAACCTCGTTCGGGAGTGTGCCACCCGCTTCGGGCGCCAGGCGGTGGTCGTGGCGATCGACGCCCGGGCGCGCACTGAGGAGCCAGGCTGGGAAGTGCTCGTACGGGGGGGTCGTGACGCGACCGGTCTCGACGCCGTCGACTGGGCCGTCCGGGCGGTGGAGCTCGGCGCCGGCGAGCTCCTGGTGACCTCCATCGACCGCGACGGCACCCAGACCGGCTTCGACGTCGAGCTCCTGCGGGCGATCGTCGATCGAGTCGAGGTGCCGGTCATCGCCTCGGGCGGCGCCTCCGGGCCGGAGGA
This sequence comes from Chloroflexota bacterium, assembly GCA_039931975.1. Classification (GTDB taxonomy): domain Bacteria; phylum Chloroflexota; class Limnocylindria; order Limnocylindrales; family CSP1-4; genus Chersky-267. The sequence continues at coordinate 26,152 of JBDTQW010000019.1, forward strand.
CTTCGTCGAGGCGGTCAGGGTCGGCGGCGCGGACGCCGTCCTGGCGGCCTCGATCTTCCATCGCCGGATCCACTCCATCGCCGAGGTCAAGGCGGCCATGGCCGCCGCCGGTCTGCCGATCCGCATCGCCCGTGAGGCGGCCGCGTGAGCTCGACCGCGGGGGCATTCGGCCCCATCTTCGATGCCGCGACGGTCGGCTACGGCGCGGAGGATGGCCTCGTACCTGGCGTCGTCCAGGACCGGAGCGACGGCCGCGTCCTGATGGTCGGCTACCTCGACGCGAAGGCTCTCGCCGCCACGCTGGAGACCGGCCAGGTGCATTTCCATTCGCGCTCGCGCGGGACCTTGTGGCGCAAGGGTGAGACGAGTGGCAACGTCCTCCGACTCCGGTCGATCGCCCTCGATTGCGATGGTGACGCGCTGCTTCTCACGGTCGACCCGGTCGGTCCCACCTGCCACCGCGGGACCCGGACCTGCTTCGACCCGGCCGATGAAGCCACCATCGACGCGACTCCCGCGCCCGTCGAGCAGGGCTTCGCCTGGCTGGAGACCCTCTGGTCGACGATCGCCGATCGGGTGACTGCGCGGCCCGCTGGCTCGTACACCGCCCGCCTGCTCGACGGAGGCGTGGACGCGGTCGGTCGCAAGGTGACCGAGGAGGCGACCGAGGTCCTTCTCGCGGCCAAGGACGATGGCGCCGCGGAGGCGGCCGGACGGCCCCGGGACGCAACTCGGGCCGCCCTGGCCGGAGAGGCGGCCGACCTCGTCTACCACAGCCTGGTCCTGCTCGCGGAGCGTGATCTGCCAGCCCGTTCGGTGATCGCCGAGCTCAGGGCCCGCCACGCGGATTGAGCGGTATCCGACGACTGCGCGGTCGCCGTTCGTCAGGCCCCGTTGACCCGGGCGATGCGATAGGTCTTCTTCCCGCTGCGCAAGATGAGGTAACGCCCGGCGATCGGGGCGGGCACCACCGCGTCGACATCCGTGACACGCTGTTCGTTGATCGACACCCCACCCTGGGTCAGGGCCCGGCGCGCCTCGCTGTTGGACGAGAACAGCCCGGCGGCCACGGTTACAGTGATCGGGCCGGCAGCGACGTCCTCGCGCCGAAGGACCGCGTTCGGGAGCTGCTCGAAGGCGAACGCCAGCATGTCCTCGCCCAGCTCCGGCAGGCGCCGGCTGAAGACCGCCTCGCTGACCTCCTCGACCCGTGCCGCGACCTCCGGGCCGTGGACCCGGGCGGTGAGGTCGCCGGCCAGCGCTCGCTGGACGACGCTACGTTCCGGCGCGCTCGCCGCCTCGGCCTCGAGAGCCTCGATCGTCGGCCGGTCGAGCAGGGTGAAGAGTCGGATGAGCCGCCTGGCCTGTTCGTCGACGGCGTCCAGCCAGAACTGGTAGAACGCGTACGGCGAGGTCCGCTCGGGATCGAGCCAGACGGACGTCCCCGCCGCGGTCTTGCCGAACTTCTCCCCGGTCGGACCGAGCAGGAGGGGGTAGGACAGTGCGTGGGCGAGGTCGGCCTTCTCGCGATCGTCCTCGTCACGGGCCGGGCCGTCCTGTCCACCCGCCACCCGTCGGATCAGCTCCAGGCCGGCCGTGATGTTGCCCCACTGGTCGGCGCCGCCGGTCTGGACCTCGACGCGGAGCGTCCGGTAGAGGTGCAGGAAGTCGGCGGCCTGGAGCAGCATGTAGCTGAACTCGGCGTACGACAGGCCCGCGTCGAGGCGAGTCTGGACCGAGTCCTTGGCCAGCATGTACGGGACCGTGAAGTGCTTGCCGACGTCGCGCAGGAACTCGAGCAGGCCCGTCTTGCCGAGCCACTCGAAGTTGTCGACGACAAGCGCCTGGGTCGGACCTGGCGAGAAGTCGAGGAACTGCTCGAGCTGATTCTGGATCGACGCGGTATTGGCCACGACCTGCTCGCGGTCGATCAGGTTGCGTTCTGCCGACTTGCCGGACGGGTCACCGATCATCCCCGTGCCGCCCCCGACGACGACGACCGGACCCCCGCCGTGGCGCTGGATGTGCATGAGCCCGAAGACGGGAACGAGATGCCCGGCGTGCAGCGATGGCCCGCTCGGATCGAACCCGTTGTAGGCCCTGATGGGACGTCCCGTGGCCAGGCGTGCCTCGAGCCCTGGAGTCCGGTCCTGGAGCAGGCCTCGCCACTCGAGCTCGGCCAGCAGCCCGCCCGGATCGGGCGCGCCCGCCGCCGGAGACGTCACAGGGCCAGCGTGCAGCGCGTCACAGCGCCCGGATCGGGGAGAACCTGTCCATCACCGTCCCTATGCTATCGTGGCCGAGAGTATGCAAACCAGCCTCGCGCGGCGTCGTCGCCATCGGCGGAACGGCGGACGACCCAGGAGCGGCGGCGCTGCCTCCAAGGTCGCCATCGCGCTCCCCTTGTTCCTGTTCGGGTCGTTCGTCCTGGCCGGGCTCGTCGGCGCTTCAGTAGCGGTCGGCGCCTATGGCTACTACAGCCAGGGCCTCGAGGACCCCAGGAAGCTGCTCGACACGCTCGTCTTCGCCGAGGAGACGACCGTTTACGATCGAACCGGCAAGATCGAGCTGGCCCGTTTCGGCCAGGTGAAACGCGACGTCGTCGGCTACGAGCAGATCCCGCCCTGGCTGGTCGATGCCACGACTTCGGTCGAGGACAGGACGTTCTGGGACAACGCCGGCTTCGACCCGCTGGGGATCGCCTCGGCCGCAATCGACACGGCCCGGGGCAACGAGCGTGGCGCCTCGACCATCACGCAGCAGCTGGTACGCGCCCGGCTGCTGCCGCAGAGCGCGTTCGCCGGAACCCGCTACGAGCGCAAGATCCGCGAGATCATCCAGTCGATCCGCCTGACCCAGGAGTATCCCGGGATCGACGGCAAGAAGGCGATCATGGCCGCCTATCTCAACCAGAACTTCTATGGCAATCGCAGCTACGGGATCAAAGCCGCGGCCAAGAGCTACTTCGGGATCGACGACCTGTCCAAGCTGACCCTGGCCCAGGCCGCGATCCTGGCCGGGATCCCTCAATCGCCGACGACCTTCGACCTGATCAAGAACTCCGAGGAGCAGTGCTCGGTCCAGGTCGCCGAGGGCAAGGACTGCCCGGCCGGCAAGACTCAGCTGGTCGTGCCCCACGATGCGCCGATCGTCGAGCGGCGCAACTACATCCTGGACCTGATGCAGAACAAATTGCCTCTGCCGCTGACCAAGAACACCTTCTCGGCGGCGGACTTCGACGCCGCCCGCAAGTCCGACGTCGTCCTCAACCCGCCAATCAGCGCCAATTGGCTGGCCCCTCACTTCGTCTGGCAGGTCCGCCACCAGCTCGGTTTGATCCTGTGTGGCGAGGAGCAGGCCGACACCTGCGAGAAGGTCGATACCGGCGGCTACAAGGTCACCACTACCCTCGACTACAAGCTCCAGAAGAAGGCCGAGAAGTGGGTCAAGGCCGCGGCCATCGCCCCGAACCGCAACAACACGGCCAGCTATCTCAAGAGCATCAGCGTGTCCTATGCCCCGTGGATCCGCAACCTCAAGGGGCGCGGCGTGTACAACGCCGCCCTGGGCGCGGTCGATTACCGGACCGGGGAGGTCATGGCCTATGTCGGCAGCGGGTCCTACTACGAGAAGGCGCACGGCAAGAAGTTCCAGCCGCAATTCGATGCCCTGGGCGATGGCTGGCGCCAACCCGGATCGAGCTTCAAGCCGATCAACTACCTGACCGGGATCGAGGACAAGACCCTCACCGCGTCGACGATGTTCATGGACGTCGTCACGAACTTCGGCGGCGGGTACGCGCCGGGTGACGCCGACCTGCGCGAGCGCGGCCCGGTCCGGCTGCGCCAGGCGATCCAGTTGTCGCTGAACATCCCGGCGATCAAGGCGGCCCTGATCAGCGGTCCCGACCACGTCTACGAGTTCGCCAAGAAGATGGGGATCGTCTGGCAGGCCTCCAAGAACCCGGCCGGCGGCTCGATCGGGATCGGCACGGTAGAGGTCCACATGATCGACCTGATCAGCGCGTACGGCGCGATCGCCGATGGCGGCGTGCTCATGCCGCGGACGACCATCCTGTCGGTCCAGGACAAGGACGCCAAGCCGGTCTGGCCGCCCAAGAAGGCGACCGGGACCCAGGCGATCAGCCCGCAGGGCGCGTGGATCATGGAGGACATCCTCCAGTCGAACACCCAGCCTCGGACCAACCCGTTCTGGTCGCGACGGGCGCTCTACGAAGGTGGCAAGCGACGACCCGCCGCCCTGAAGACCGGTACCACCAACGACGAGATCGACCTCGCGGCGATGGGCTTCGTGGCCGCCCCGAAGGACAAGACGAAGCCGGCCCTGGTCGTCGGAGCCTGGATGGGCAACTCCGACAACAGCGCCCCGCCCGGCGGCACGATGGCCCTCGAGACGGCGGCCAGCCTGTGGCAGGCCTTCCTCCAGGACGCCATGCGCGGCGAGCCCATCATCCAGTTCGAGGGCAAGCCCAAGGGGGTGTCCTCGGTCTCGGTCGATGCCAACAGCGGGATGCTGCCCGGTCCGTTCACGCGTCGGACGGTCAAGGAGTACTTCATCGCCGGTGGGACCGGGGTCCCCAAGAAGACTGACAACACCAAGTCCGGCGTGGCCATCGACAAGGCCACGGGCAAGCTGTGGCAGGACGGCTGCCTCGGGCCCAAGGTGATCAAGGGCTTCATGAACCTCTCCCAGGTCGAGTCCAACTTCCCGAACTGGCAGAAGGCCAATCGGGGCTGGGCTGCCCGGGCGGCACGCGGCGTCGGCGTTCGCGGTGGACCGAAGGGCACGCCGACGTCCTACTTCGGATTCGGCAGCTTCTTCCCCAATGGCGCGACCTGGGGCGCACCGTTTCCACCGGGCAAGAAGTGTCCGATCGGCGGCCCAGAACCAAGTCCAACGCCGTCCGGGAGTCCCGGTCCGAGTGACCTGCCACCTCCGGTGCCCGGAGCCCCGACCACGGCAGGGCGACGGAGGAGCCGCCGAGCGCCGTTCCTTACGACCTGACGATCGTCACAGCCTGACGATCGTCGCCCCGTCGCCGCCTTCACCCCGTTCGCCGGGACGGAAGTCGCGGACGAGGGGATGGCTCGCGATGTTGGCCCGTACCGCGTCGCGCAGGGCACCAGTTCCCAGTCCGTGGACGACGGTCACCTGGTCGAGGTCGGCAAGGGACGCATCGTCCAGGTATCGACCCAGTAGGTCGATCGCCTCGTCCACCCGCGCGCCGCGCAGATCGAGCGACGAAGCCACAGAGCGCCCTCCCGCGGACCCGGCCGCCGACGCCACGCGCACCGGATCCCCCTCGACGCGGGACCGGGCGGGATCCACGGACCTGGCCGGTGTCCCGGACCACTCCGAGCCCCCGGACCGGCCCCGACCGGCGCGTCGCCGGCTCGTTGTCATGGCGGTTCGTTCGCTCGGCCAGATCGCGGCCAGCGTCTCCTCGGGCGGGGTTTCGGGATGGATCCCGACCGCGGCTTCCAGGTCGGCGGCATCGACCGTGACCCGCAGGCTGCCGGCGTCCAGGGTGACCCGCTTGCCGCCGCGCTCGATGGCGGCGATCCGGCCCTCCCAGCCCTGGCTCCGGCTGCGCGCCCGGTCGCCCAGTTGCCAGGCGCGTGGCTCGGCCGCTGGGGCCGCCGCGGATGATGGGGCCGAACCCTCGGCCAGTCCGGCCAGCAGCGCCTCGGCGCCCGCGACGGTGGCATCCAGCGACTTTGCGGTGACCGTCTCGCGCTCGAGCGCACGGCGGGTGGCGCGAACCTCCTCGCGCAGTTCCTCGACGACTCGCTCGGCCTCCGCCCTCGCGGTGGCCACGACCGCGTCGCGTTCGCGCCGGGCGGCCCGCCGTTCTTCCTGGGCCCGGCCGAGCGCCTCGGCGGCCCGTACGTCGGCCTCCCGGGCGCGCTCGAGCGCGTCGCTCGTCTCGTCTTCGGTCGCCTTGAGCGAGGCCAGGGTCGCCTCGAAGGTTCGCTGCGTCTCGGTCAGGCGCGAGCGGGCATCGGCGACGATGGACGGCGGCAGCCCCAGTCGCTCGGCGATCGCGAAGGCCTGACTTCCGCCGGGCAGGCCGATCGAGAGCCGGTAGGTCGGGCTCAGCGTCTCGAGGTCGAACTCGACCGATGCGTTCCGGGCGGCCGGCGTGGTGTGGGCGTACGCCTTGAGCTCGGCGTAGTGGGTGGTGGCGGCCACCAGGGCGCCGGCCCGGATGAAGTGATCGAGGAGTGCCTGGGCCAGGGCCGAACCCTCGGTCGGGTCCGTCCCGGCGCCGAGCTCGTCGAGCAGCACCAGGGTGCCCGGGCCGGCCGCCTCGACGATCCGGGTGATCGAGCGGAGGTGGCCCGAGAAGGTGGACAGGCTCTGGGCCACCGACTGCTCGTCACCGATGTCGGCGAACACGTCGCGGAAGACGGGCAGACGCGAGCCGTTCTCGGCTGGGACGTGCAGCCCGGCCTGGTGCATCAGGGCCAGCAGCCCGAGCGTGCGCAGCGTGACCGTCTTGCCGCCGGTGTTCGGGCCGGTCACGACGAGGGCGGTGTACCCGTCGCCGAGGCGCAGGTCGACGGGCACCACCCGCCCGCTCAGGCCGGGATGACGGGCGCCAAGGAGGACGACCTCGGAGCGGACCGCCGTCTCCGCGCGGACACCGTCCATCTCCGCGCCCAGGCGTGCCTTTGCGGCCCACAGGTCGAACCGGGCCAGGGCGCCGAGCGAGTCGCGCAGCTGGACGGCGTTGGCCGCAACCAGCGCCGAGAGCTCGTCGAGGATCCGCTCGATCTCGTCGCGCTCGGCCGCCTGCGCCTCGCGCCAGGCGTTGCCCAGCTCGACCGCAACGAGGGGCTCCACGAACAGCGTCTGGCCACTCCCCGAAGCATCGTGGACGATGCCCTTGACCCGGCTCCGGGCGTCGGCCTTGACGGGCACCACGTAGCGTCCATTGCGCAGGGTGATGAGCGCCTCCTGCAGGGCGCCCGAGGCCGACTCTGCCTGGACGAGAGCCTCGAGCCGCCGCCGCAGCCGGTCGTAGGCGACCCGGACCGCGGCGCGCAGACCGCCGAGCCGGGGCGACGCACTGTCGAGGAGCTCACCGACCGGATCGAAGCTGCGGGCGAGCGTGCCCCGCAGGGCCGGCAGGGCGTGGAGGTCGCGGCCAAGCTCACGCAGGAGTGGCCGGCGCTCCTCCGCCAGGGCAGTCGCGAGTCGGGCGACGGCGTCGAGCGTCTCGGCCACCTCGAGAAACTGAGCCGGATCGAGCCGGCCACCGCGCGCCGCCCGCGAGATCGACGGGCCGATGTCGTGGGCCGACCCGACCCCGACGGTCGAATGCTCGGCCAGCAACGCGCGGGCCTGGTCGGTCTCGTCGAGCGTTCGCGCAACGACGACGGGGTCATCCGAGGGAAGGAGCGACTCCGCCAGGTGCCGGCCAGGGGCGAACCCGGTGAGCCCAGCGAGACGCTCGCGCACTGCGGTGAACTCGAGCAGGTTGATCGACTTCGAGTCCATCAGCGGATCGTTCGAGCGCCGGACACGGTCCGCGCGCCGGACACCGCTCGCGCGCCGGCCATGGCGAACCGCCAGGGCATGCTCACCCAGGGTTCGCCGGCGTAGCCGATCCCGACCCGGGGCGTGGCCACGATCGCGGGGACCGGATCCTCGGGACGGGGCGGCTCGAGGCGCACCGCCGAGGCGGGATCGCACAGGTCGAGTCCTGTCAGGCTCACTGCCAGCCCGAATGCGGCACCGACAAGGCCCGGTCCGGAGGCCAGTCGCTCGCCTGGAACGGCAGCGATCCGGGCGGCGATCCGGGCCCGCAGGAGTGGATCGAGGCGGGCACTCTTGACGCTCGATTCCTGGGCCAGCCGCAGGCTGCGGGCGGCGTCCACGCCGTCGGTCAGCTCCACCGCCCGGATGAGCACGGCAGCCGGCTGCTCGGACGGCTCGGTCACGACGTTCAGACAGGTGTACATGCCGTACACAAGGTACAGGTAGGCGTGTCCTGGCTCGCCGTACATCGGGCGGTTGCGAGGAGTCGGGCCGAACCGGGCATGTGAGGCTTGGTCTGCCTCGCCGATGTACGCCTCGACCTCTACGATCCGGCCGTCGATTCGGCCCGCGACGGGTTCGTCCGCGACCAGCCGGCAGCCGACGAGGTCGCGCGCGGCTTCAAGGGTCGGACGGGCCAGGACGTCCCGGGCCAGGACCGGAACTGAGTTCAGGTTCGCGGGAAGAGCGCCTGGATGTCCGATGGGACGAGGGGGCCGAAGATGGTGACGAAGACCGGGATGAGCGTCGAGCGGAACACCTCCGCCGTGCTCGAAACGTTCACCGCGTTGTAGAGGTCCCGGATCTGCGCGACTTCTTGCCCGCCGATCGCGATGGGCAGCCGGAAGAACGAATCGAGGATTGCGATGCCGCAGCCGATGAGCAGGAGCGCCTCCACCACGCCCAGCAGACCGCCCAGGAGCTCGTCGAGGATCGGGTATTTGGCGAAGATCGGCGCCCGCTTGTAGTACGACTGGATCACGAGGGCGAAGATGACCGTGCTCACCACGAACAGGATGCCGAACGCGATCATGTACGAGTACTCGCTCGGGAATTGGGTCCAGTTTGAGGCGAAGAACGACCCCAGGCTGCCGCGCAGCTGAGCCGCGAGCAGGAACGAGAACGCGATGGACGCGATCCCGAGGAGTCGCCGGACCACGCCCTGGGCGAATCCCAGCACGAACATCGCGACGCAGAACCCGACCACCAGCCAGTCGAACAGGCCGATGCTGACGATCGTCTGAACGATATCCACGCGGTCTCCTAGAACGGGTCCAAGCTCACCGTGGCCCGAGGCCAGCAGCGAGGCGGCGCAAGGTTAGCGCGGGACTTTCAGCCTCGCAAGCCGGTCGATGGTCACGTCCGGAGGCGTGCCCCGAGCTCCGCGGACAGGGCGGCCGCGACCGCGCCGACCGCCGAATCGACCTCGGCATCGGTCAGCGTGCGGTCCGGCGCCTGGAACATCAGCCGCTCGGCCAGGCTCTTCTCACCCGGGGCCAGCGGCGCACCGCGATAGGCGTCGAACAGGCGGACGTCGACCAGCAGCGGCCCCGCCGAACGGCGGATCGTGGCGTCGACGGCGGCCGCGGGGACGGCCTCGGGAACCACGATGGCGAGGTCGCGCTCGACGGCAGGGTGGCGGACGATCGGTCGGACCCGGACCACCGCGAGCTGCCCGCCGGACAGCCCGGCGATCGAGAGCTCGGCGAAGATGAGCCGCTCGACCCGCAAGTCCCAGCGCTCGACCAGCGCCGGATCGAGCTCGCCCAGCCGGCCGGCCAGCCCATGGGTGCCATCCCCGCGGCTGGCGCGCACCCGTGCGGACCGACCGGGGTGGAGGACCGGCTCGTCGGTCTCCGGGGTCCACTCCGGACGGGAGAGTCCGAGACGCGTCGCCAGGAGCTCGATCAGGCCCTTGACGTCGTCGAGGTCTGCCTCGCGGGCAGGACGGTTCCAGGCCGGCGGCTCGAAGTTCCCGGCCAGTCCGATCGCCAGGCGCCACCATTCGCGGGCCGACTCGCCGTCGACGCCGTAGCCCTTGCCTACCTCGAACAGCGCCAGGTCGGTGCGCCCCTGGCGGACGTTGCCCACGACGACGTCGGCCAGGCTGGCCAGCAGCCCCTGCCGGAGGACGGAGTGATCCGGCGAGAGCGGGTTGAGGACCGTGACCGGCCTCCCGCCGGCGACGACCTCTCCGGCCGCGGGCTGGTCCGGACCGGACCAGGCGAACGTCTCCACGTGCCGTGCCGAGACGAGCGCGTGCGTGACCACCTCGACCAGGCCGGCGCCGACGAGCGTGTCCCGAACGGCGTCGCGCAGCTCGAGCGGACTGGGTCGCCAGGCCGGCGGGGTCGTGTCGGGCAGCGTCGGAGGGATGGTCTCGTAGCCGTGGACTCGGGCCACCTCTTCGGCAATGTCCCCCTCGACCGCCAGGTCCAGTCGCCAGGTCGGGACGGTGGCGATCACGGTGGGATCGGACGATTCGACCTCGAGCGGCTGGGCCCCGGCGGCGACCGGGATGCGGATCCCGGTCCCGGCCGGGCGGGTCATGACCCCGACCTTGGCCAGGACGGAGCGCTGCTCATCGGCGTCGAGCTCGAGACCGAGCAGCCGGCTCATCCGGCTCGGTCGGAACGCGACCTCGGCCTCGGCCGGCTCGTCCGGCGCGCTGTCGACCCGACCGGCGCACAGCACGCCGCCGGCCCAGTCGAGCACGAGCTGCGCACAGCGATCGGCGCCGATCCGGGCCAGGCGGTTCTCCTGGCCCTTCTCGAAGCGCAGGCTGGCTTCCGAGCGCAAGCCGTAGCGCTGGCCCGTCCGCCGGATGCTGACCGGATCGAAGATGGCCGACTCGATGATCACCTCGGTCGTGTCGGGCCGGACCTCCGAGGCGACGCCGCCCATCACCCCGGCGATCCCGATGGGCCCCTCCTCGTCGGCGATCACCAGCGTATGGCCGCTCAGCTCGCGCTCGATGTGATCGAGGGTCACGATCCGCTCGCCTTCGGTCGCCCGCCGGACGACGATCCGACCGCCGTGCACGGCTGCCGCGTCGAAGGTGTGGATCGGCTTGCCGAGCTCGAGCATGACGTAGTTGCTGGCGTCGACGACGTTGCTGACCGGGCGCATCCCGGCTGCCAGGAGGCGGGCCTGGACGAGGTCCGGCGACGGGCCGATCCGGACGTCGCTGACCCAGCGACCGACGAACCGTGGACACAGGTCGGGATCGCGCACGTCGACTGCAAGGTGCTCCCCCACCGGCGGTCCAGCTTCGACGGGCTCGGCCACCGGCCAGCGGAGGAGCGCGCCGTTGATGACCGAGATCTCCCGGGCGAGTCCGATGATCGACAGGGCATCGCCGCGGTTGGGCTTCACGTCGATGTCGAGGACGACGTCGCCGTACAGGTCGGCCAACGGCGTGCCCAACGGTGTCTCCGGGGGCAGGATGAGGATCCCGTCGGCGTCACCGGTCAGCCCGAGCTCGTCACCCGAGCAAAGCATCCCGTTGCTGGCGACACCCATCTTCTCGGTCCGCTCGATCCGCCGACCGCCCGGCAGGACGGCGCCCGGCA
>JBDTQW010000020.1:0-35322 GCA_039931975.1 Chloroflexota bacterium
CGGCTGGCTCTGGCGGCTGCGGACTCGCTGATCGCGGCGGGGGAGCGCCGGCTTCGTGCCGTGCTCGATCGCCTCGAGGTCGTCGCCATCGAACCGGCGGCCTGGCTGCCGGTCGACCCCGACGCCGACTGGACTCGCGACATCGACGTGCCAGAGGATCTTCCGCGCCCGCCGGGATCCTGACCATCGCGCAACGGCTCGTGTTGCGTTAGGCTATCCGGTACAAGTCGTGCGAAGGGAGGACGCAATGGCCATCGCCGCCCGCGATCGGATCGAAGCCCTGGTGGTCGATCTCGGCAGCCGCGCCGAGGTTGCCCGGGCCCTCCATGTCGACCGCTCGCAGGTGACCCGCTGGCTCGATCGAGGCCAGGATCCGGGACCCGACAATCTGCGCAAGGTCGAGGGCGTCGAGCTGGCCCTCGCCCGCCTGCTCCGCCTGTATGACCGCGACAGCGCCCTGCGCTGGCTGGAAGGCCTCAACGCCGTGCTGGGTGATCGCCGACCGATCGACCTCCTGGCCCGGGGTCGGCTGAGCGAGGTACTCGACGCCATCGACGCCGACGAGATCGGGTCGTTCGCCTGAGGTGCTCTTCCGGGTCTTCGGCTGGCTGCCCGACACCGCACCGGAGCCGCTCCAGGTGCTGCGCGATCGCCAGGGCGGCGGCCGACACGACGATTCGGATCGCTACACCGCGCTCTATCTCGCCCGCGAGCCGGTCGGCGCCGTGGCCGAGGCCATCCAGGCCTTCCGCGGCCAGGGGCTGACCGCCGAGGCGCTGGTCCGACCGGATGGCGCGCGCCGATCGCTGGCGACCATCGACGACACGGCCATCCCAGCGCTGGTCGACCTCGACGATCCGCGTGTCCTGGTCGCCCGGCGGTTGCGGCCGTCGTCAGTCGCCACTGGCATCCGGCGGCTGACCCAGCGGATCGCCGGCGATGCCTACGACGACGGGGCCGTCGGTCTGTCCTGGTGGTCGACGCTCGAAGCCGCCTGGACGAACGTGACTCTGTTCGAGGAGCGACTGGCCAGCCGGCCGCGGGTCGTCGAGGCGATCCCGCTGACGCTCGACCACCCGGCCCTGGTCGAGGCCGCCGAGCGACTCGGGGTCCGCCTGGCATCACCCCCGAGGCGCGGCGGCCGCGCACGGCTGACCGTCGTCCGCTGAGGTCGACGCGGGCGAAGTCGCCCCGGCACCTCCCTGCGATCCGGCCGCGGCCTAGTCCAGCGCGGCGTCCTCGTAGACCGGCTTGCCCTCGATGAACGTCCCGACGACGCGGGCGTCGCCGATCTCTCCTGAGCCCCGGTCGAACAGGTCGCGGTCGAGGACGATGACATCGGCCAGTTTGCCGATCGTCAGCGATCCGGTCTTGTCGTCGTGGTGCTGGACGAAGGCTGAGCCCAAGGTGAACGCGTGGATCGCCTCGTCGAGGGTCAGCCGCTCCGCGGGCAGAAACGGCCGGGCCGCGAACCCGGGCATGCGGTAGGACCGGTTCACGGCGATCTCCATCTCGAGCAGTGGATTCGCGGTGGTCACGCTCCAGTCCGAGCCCATCGCAAGGCGGGCGCCGTGCCGGAGCAGGGACTTGAATGGGTACTGCCAGGTCGAGCGCTCCGTGCCGAGGAACGGGATCGTGAGGCGATCCATCGTCGGCTCGTGGCTCGCCCAGAACGGCTGCGCATTGGCCACCACGTCGAGCTGCCCGAAGCGGGGCACGTCGTCGGGATGGATGACCTGGATGTGGGCGATGTGATGGCGACCGTCGCTCGGGCCGTTGGTCGCGCGGGCGACCCCGACCGCGTCGAGCGCCTCGCGCACGGCTCGATCGCCGATGGCATGGAAATGGACCTGGAACCCGGCCCCGTCGAGGAGAGTCGTGATCCGCCGGAGGCGGTCAGGCTCGATGAACAGGATGCCCGTTCGGTCGGAGGATCCCCCGTCGGCCGGCAGGTACGGCTCGATCATCGCCCCAGTGAACGTCTCGAGCACGCCGTCGACCATGATCTTGGCCGAGGTGCCCCGGTACCGGCCGAGCTCGCCGGCCGCCCGCCGCTCCTTGAGCTCTTCGACGCCTCGCTCGTCCCAGTCACGGTCCCACCACAGGGCGCCAACGACCCTCGCGGTCAGCTGGCCCCGCCCGGCCACCGCGAGGTAGGCCGCCTGGTCGACTGGCTCGACGATGGCGTCCTGCCAGGAGGTGATCCCGAGCGAATGCAGGGTGGCCTGGGCGAGGATCAGGCCCGCCTCGATCTCGGCCTGGGTGTCGAGCGGGATGATCTCGCCGACGAGCTCGTCGGCGGTCTCGTGGAGCACGCCGCTGGGCGACCCGTCGGGCTCTCGCTCGATCCGCCCGCCGATGGGATCGGGTGTATCCGCGGTGATCCCGGCCAGGGCAAGGGCCCGGGAGCTGACCCAGGTGCTGTGGCCATCGCGGTTCGGGATGAATGCCGGCCGGTCGCCGACCGCGGCGTCGAGGTCGCGTCGGTGGGGCGTCCCGTTGGGGAATGAGCCCATGTACCAACCGCTCCCGAGGATCCAGGGATCGTCGGGATGGGCCGCGGCGTAGCGTCGCAACCGGTCGATGATCTCGGCCGCCGCGTAGGGCGCCTCGCCGTCGGGCTCGCGGAGGTCGCAGCGGACCGTGGCGAGCCCAGCGCTCGGCGGATGGACGTGCGCGTCCTGGAAGCCGGGCAGAACCGTCCGGCCTCGGAGCTCGATGACCCGCGTCCGGGGACCGATCAGCTCGGCCACTTCGCGATCGGAGCCGACCGACGCGATCCAGCCATTGCGCATGGCGATGGCCTCGGCCTTCGGACGTGTTTCATCGACGGTGTGGACGGCACCACTCCGCATGACCACGTCGGCGGCGGGCTCGGACGGCAAGGAGGGACTCCATCAGCGTTGCGGGGACGCTTGCCACGATGCCATGGCGCCGTCTGGAATGTGCCGGCGGCTCACCATCCGCGACGGTCATCGCCGGCCGTTTCGACTGGCGAACGAGCCTCGGATCAAGGCCCGTGGGTGGCCAGGATATTGAGCCGGACGTAGTCGATCTCCGGCCGCGGCAGCCGTCGGGCGACCTCGTGGACGAACGGCGAGCGTCCGTCCGGAGGCAGCCGCTCGAGGTGGGCGCCGAGGACGACTGTGGCCAGGTACGTCTCGAGCGGATCGCCGGGCGGGAGGGGCGTCGGCTCCCCGTTGAGCCAGGTCTCGACCTGGACGAAGCCGGCCGCCTCGAGCCGGATCCGGGTCAACTCGGGCGTTTCGAAGTGGACCGGGCCGAGCCAGCCGTCGCCGAGCGTGGCCAGGATGGCGTGGATCGACGCGATATTGCCGGCGCCGCCGCACTGCGCGACCAGACGCCCGCCGGGACGGAGGACCGCCGCGAGGTTGCGGAACAGGGCGTCGTGGTCGGGCACCCAGTGGAACGTCGCGGTCGAGAGGATCGCGTCGACCGGCCACGCCAGGGGCAGCGGCCGCCCCAGGTCGGCGAGGACGTACTCCACCCGGTCCCCGAACCGAGCCAGCCGGCGACGTGCCTCGTCGATCATCGACGGCGACGCGTCGAGCGCGACCACCGCCCCGGCCGGCAGCCGCTCCAGGAGTCGCTCGGTCACCCGGCCCGAGCCGCAGCCGGCGTCGAGGACTCGTTCGTGGCCGTGTAGTGCCAGGCGCTCGAGCACCGCGGCGCCCCAGCGGGTCATCGGATCGGCGATCCGATCGTAGGTTGCCGCGTCCCAGTCCCGCGTCACGCTCGATTCATGCTCCGGTCATGCCGCAGAGGGGCTGTCTCCGGTCGCCTCGGGCGATCGCTCCATCGCATCGACGTCGTGCAGCCCGAGGCCGTTGGCCGCGGCGCCGAGGATGAGCAGGCCGGCACTGACCAGGACGGCTAGCCGGAACGCGTCGATCGAGGCGACCTTGACCGCCTCGGCAAGCTCCGGCGACGCCGACTTCGGCGGAGGGTTCAGGGGCGACACGGTCTCCCGCAGGGTGGGATCGTCGGCTCGGGTGCCGGTCGCGGTGGCGATCTCGGTGTAGAAGCTGCCGGTGATCGCGATGAACACCAGCGCCCCGATCAGCGGCTGGCCGACCCGCGAGATGGCGTTGTTGATGGCCGAGCCGAGACCGGCGCGGGCCACCGGGATGGAGCTCATCAGGGTGCTCGTCAGCGGCGCCACGACCAGGGTGATGCCGATCCCGAATGCCAGCATCGTCGGCAAGAGGTCGATCAACGTCGAGGCCGGCGGGACGAGCGTGGCCGGTTGCGCGAAGTCGGCCAGCCACGGTGTGGTGCTCGGTGGGATGCGAGCGAACCACAGCAGCCCGCCGGCCATGATCAGCGGTCCGGCGACGAGGAAACTGCGGGGACCCACTCGGCCCGCCACCGCGCCCACCTTGGTCGACGCGACGCTCAGGATGATGCCGACGGGCAGCCCGATCACCGAAGCGGCGACGACGCTGTAGCCCAGCGTGCCCTGGACGAAGATGCTCGAGAAGCCGAGAAAGACGTACAGCGCGCCATAGATCAGGAACGTCGACAGGTTGATCACCGCGAATCGCCGGTTGCGGAAGAGCTCGAGCGGCACCAGGGGGTCGCGCCTTCGGGCCATGAGCACCGGGAACAGGGCCATCGCCACGAGCCCGACCGCGATGGCCGCCCATGCCACCGGATCCGCCCAGGCCTTCTGCTGGCCCCGGATCAGCCCGAATGACAACCCGCCGACGACGAGGATCACGTCGATCGAGCCGAGCCAGTCGAACCGACCGTGGGCGCCTTCGCGGACCGACTCCGGCACTCCGCGGGCCAGGCCGAGCAGGGCCACGAGAACCAGCGGGACGTTGATCAGGAAGGCGACCCGCCACGAGATGTACTGGACGAGGAGGCCGCCGAGGACCGGGGCGAACAGCGTGGACGCCGACGTCGCCGAGGCCCAGACCCCGAACGCCCGCGATCGCGCGGCGCCGTCGAACGTCGCGGTGATCAGGGCCAACGAGCCGGGCACCAGCAGCGCGGCCGCGGCGCCCTGGAGCAGACGGAACACGACCAGGGCCTCGAGTGTGGGCGCGATCCCGCACAGGACACTCGTCGCACCGAACCCGATCAGGCCGATGCTGAAGACCCGTTTGCGCCCGTACCGGTCGGAGATCGCCCCGCCCAGGATCAGCAGCGCGGCGAGGACCGCCAGGAAGCCGCTGTTGACGTAGGTCTGCCCTTCGAGGACGCCGAATAGGCTCGCCGGCAGTTCCTGGCCGATCTTCGGCAGGGCTACGTTCACGATGGTCCCGTCGAGGAACACGATCGACGACCCGAGGATGGCGGCGACCATCGTCCAGCGCTGGCGCTTTGTCATCGGCGCAGTCTAAGGCGGCATCCGGACGGCCACAGGCTGCGCTTCCGGCGGCCTGGCGCGGCCCCGGATCGAGATCGTCGCTAGACTCGCGGCGATGAGCGGACCGGTGGCGCTCCTGGGCGCCGATGAGTTCCTGCCCGCGGTGGCGGCACTCGATGCCGAGCTGCTGCTTGCGACAGGCCGCGCCCGACCGCGCGTGGTGATCCTCCCGACGGCGTCCGCCCTCGACGGCGAGGAAGTCTTCCAGCGCTGGGCGGCGATGGGCGTGGAGCATTTCAGCAGCCTCGGCGCGGAGGTCGAGGCGGTCCTCGTCCGCGACCGGGCCGAGGCCGACGACCCGGCCAGCGTCCAGGCGGTCGGCGAGGCCGATCTGGTCTACCTGTCCGGCGGCGACCCGAACCACCTGCTCAAGACCCTGGCCGGGAGCGCGGTGTGGGCCGCCGCTCTGGCTGTCCACGATCGGGGTGGGGTCCTCGCCGGCTGCTCGGCCGGCGCCATGGTCCTGTGCGGGTGCCAGGCACTGCTCCGCCGGCCGCCTCACCTGCCACTGCGTTACGAGTATGCCCTCGGGGTCGTGCCCGAGGCGGCAGCCTTCCCGCACTACGACCGGATGCCCGAGGCGCTGGCCGCCGTGATGATCCTGCGCGCTCCGCGGGGCACGGTCGTGCTTGGTCTCGACGAGGGCACCGCAGCGATCGGACGCGACGGCGCCTGGCAGGTCCGCGGCCGTGGCCGGGTCACCGTCTGGCGCGGCCGGCATCGCGAGCGGTACCGCGACGGGGACGCCTTTCGTCTGACCTGACCGTGGATCCGGCTCGGGCGGGGTTCGCGGGGCTGCGATCGGGTCGGGCGCCGCCGACGACCCGTGGTACCGCCAACGACCCGTGGTACCGCCAACGACCCGCGGTTGTGTCAGATACCCGTCAGGTGGTCGTTGGTCAACGGATCACGGCGCATTCCTTCACCTGCGCTGGACGCGAGCAGGTGGCAGAGGCCGACGCAGACGCCACGCTCGCTGTGCTGTGCCGAGCGCGCAGACCGTTGACGTCCGCCCGCCTGGTGGGCGCCCGTCAAACCGTCCGGCCGATGAACCTCGACGCGGCCGGGTCGATACAAGTGGGTAACGAGTCGAGTCGGCCGGCACCGAGTCGGCTTGTTGGCGAGGGCCGGGCGGACCGACGTCGCTCACCGGTGAGCGATCCGGACCGACCGGCCATCGCGTCTCCTGACCCGGAATCGACGAAGCCGGCACCCGCGTGGGCGCCGGCTTCCTCCGTGGAGTCGAGCAGGGTCAGTCGGGCAGGGTCAGCCGGCCGAGTGCGACCGGAAGCAGTCCGAGCAGTAGACCGGACGGTCCATTCGGGGCTTGAACGGGACCTGGGCCTGGTTGCCGCAGGACGAGCAGAGGACCGCGAAGTACTCCCGCACGGGCCGATCGCCGCGCTCGTAGCCGCGCGGTCCGCCGATGTCGCGCAAGTCCGTGTCGCCGCCGCCGTCCCGCGACGCGCGCCGGCTGGCCCGGCAGCTGGTGCAGCGCTTGGGGTCGGAGACGAACCCCTTCTGCTCGTAGAACTCCTGGTCGGCCGCCGAGTGGATGAACTCCACGCCGCAGTCGACGCAGGTGAGGGTCCGATCGGAGTAAGTCAACCCAGTCCTCCCAGGACGTGCTCGAGGCTCGTGGTGCGCCTCGGGCAGACGGAACGACAAACCCGAGGGCGGTGGCGGGAGAAGCCGGGTGCCGCGCGACCCAGGTATCGATCTCGAGGTGCCTGACTCGGGGCGCACCGGTGATGTCTCGGCAGGATAGCACCGAACATCGGAATGGGCCGTCGGGCGTTCCCGGGACACGCCGATGAGGCCTGCCCACGTGCCACCGAACCTGTCACAATGCGGCGCGAGACTCGGGTCGGCGAGCGAGGAACCAGGGGGCTCCTCGCTCGCACCGGATCCTCGCGGAGGACGGCTCAGACCGGCGGACTGGGCGCTGGCCACGGGCCGGCGGACGGCTCGAGGCTCGGGCTTCGCCCAGAGCCCAGCAGGAGGTCCCGCACCGGACATGCTCCGTCTCCTCCAGACGTCCGACGTCCACCTCGGGGCCCGTCACCCACTGCTCGGGGACCGCGCCAGCGATCAGCGTCGGCGCCAGTTCGAGGCGTTCGAGCGGACGGTGGAGCTGGCCGCCTCGACCCCGGTCGAGCTGTTCATCATCGCCGGCGACCTGTTCGACTCGAGCGTCGAGCCACGAGCGTCGATCGAACGCATCGGGTCGGCCCTGGGCCGGCTGGTCGCCGCCGGCATCCCGACCATCATCATCCCCGGTGGCGCCGACGCGCCAGGCCGCGCCTCGATCTATCACGCTTACGACCTGGCTGCGCTGTCCGGTGGCTCGGGCGCCGGGGCGGTCGAGGTCCTGACCCCCGAGGAGCCGGACGCGGCGATCCCGGCGCTCAACGTTCGTCTGACTTCGCGCTTTCCTGCGAGTGACCTGGCCGACGACGGCTGGCGGATCGCGATCGTCCACGGCTCCAGCCGGCCGCGCGACGATGAGATCGCTGCTTGCGGGGTCGACTACCTGGCCATCGGTGGTCCGCACGTCGCCGAGACCGGTCGCGCGGCCACCGTGAGCTGGGGCGCGAGCGGACCGCCGGAGCTCGTCGACGTCGACGAGGCGGGGACTGGGGAGGTGCTGCTGGTCACCCTCGACGAGGCGGCAGCGCGCCCGGCTATCGAACGGGTGCCGGTCGGCCGCACGCGCGTCGAGTGGATGTCCGTGGATCTCGCCGAGCTGGCCGACCAGGCGGAGCTCGTCAAGGACCTGGCGGCGATCGCCGACAAGGACCTGATCCTCGACGTCCAGCTGGTCGGCGACTGGCCGGACGAGCTCGACGTCGATCCCGAGGGGGTCGAAACCGACCTCGCGCACCGGTTCTTCCACGTCCGGGTCCGCAACCTCAGTCGCCCGGGCCTGAGCGCCGGGAAGCTGCCGGCGAGCGAGACGATCGCCGGCGCGTTCCTGCGCGACCTCGAGGGCCGGATCGCCGAGACCGAGGCCGCGGGCGACGTCGACGGCGGCGGTGAGCTGCGCGAGGCGCTGCGGATCGGCCGCCGACTGCTGGCCGGCCGGAGGCTCGCTCGATGAGGATCGCCCGCCTCCAGCTTCGCGACGTCAAGCGCTACCGCGACCTCCAGATCGACCTCGCGCCCGGCCTCACCATCATCCGCGGACCCAACGAGTCCGGCAAATCGACCATCGCGATGGCCATCGAGCTGGCGCTGACCGGTTCGGTCGAGACGACCCAGCCGGCCTCTCTCGATGGACTCCGCTCGTGGGATGCCGAGTCGAGCGCCCGGCCAACGGTCGTCCTCGACTTCACGGTCGACGACGCCGACCCCACGTTGCCTGCCCGGAGCGGTACCGTCGAGAAGGCGTTCGGTCCCGGCGGCTGGGCCAAGTTGACGTTCGACGGCAGCTCGACCAGCGATCCGGCGGCCGTCGAGGCCGAGCTGGCCGAGATCACCGGGGTCCCGAGCCGGGCCTTCTTCCGCTCGACCGCCCTCGTGGGACGCGGTGAGCTGGAGGCGCTCGACGCCACCGAGGCGACATTGCGGGAACGACTCTCGGCGTCGATCAGTGCCGCCGATCGGAGCACCAGCTCGGCCATCGAGGAGCTCCAATTGGTGCTTGCCGACCTCAACGTCCGTGGCGAGCGCGACCCGGGCCGTTTGCGCGTCGCAGAAGAGGCGGTCGCGAGGTCCGAGGCGGTCGTGGAAGCCGGTGAGGCCGCGCTCGTCAGACTCATCGCCGATCGCGAGGCGCTCTTCGCAGCCGAGGACCTCCGGGCGGCCGCGATGTCCGATCTGGACGAGCGCCGGCGCCTGCTCGACCAGGCCCTGGCCGCGGAGGTCCTCACGCTCAAGCAGGCCGATGCGACCGAGCGCCAGGCGCGCTACGAGCAGGCGGTCGCGGCCGCCGCCGAGCTCGCCCGGCTCCACGAATCGCACCCGTCCCCGAACCCGCTCCCGGTCCTCCGCCAGACGGTCGGGCGGCTGCGCGCCCTCGACGCGAGGATCAACGAGCTCAAGGGGATGCTGTCGGGCGAGATCCGGGTGAACTACGAGGTGGAGGCGGCCGCCACGACCTGGCGTCGAACCGCCATCTTCGCGCTGGTCGTCGTCCTCGCGGCCCTCGGTCTGGGCGTCGCTGGGCAGCTTCTGGGCGAGGCACCGGTCCTGAGCCTTGCCGACGCCGGCCTCGCCGTCGGCATCGGGATCGCCGGCCTGGTCGGCATCGGGGTGCTGGTGCTGGGACTGATCCTCTTCGCGGTCGCCTTCCGTCAGCGCAAGGCCGCGAGCGATTTCCGGCGCCAGAGGGAGCTAGCCGAGAACGAGGTCGAGCGCCGTCTGCGCGGCCGGTCCCAGATGGAGGCCGAGCTGCGCCAGGCCGAGGCGGACAACAGCGCCCAGCTCCTCGGTCTGAGCCTCCCGGACGTTGCCGCGGCCGAGGACATGCTCGCGAGCGAGGAGGCACATGTCGCCTCGATCGAGGAACTCAACGCCCGGCTCGAGATCCTCGTTGGCCGTGAGCCGGTCGACGCCTTCGCCGCGAGCCGTGACGCTGCGGCAAAGGAGGCCGCCCAGAAGGCCGACGAGCTGGCTGCGCTCGATCCTGACGCCCGCGAGCCGGAGGCCCGACAGCGGTTCGAGTCCGAACTCAGGGACGCCCAGGCTCGGGTCGACGGTGCCCGGGTCGCGGAGGCCCAGGCCCAGGCCCAGGTCGATGCCAATCCGGTCGATGCCGAGCAGCTGGCCGGGGAGACCGAGCGACTCGCCGTCTGGCGCGAGCAGCTTGCCGAGCTCCAGCGACGCGCGCGCGTCTACGAGGCGGCGCTGGGCGGGCTCGAGCGCGCCGTCTCCTCGACCATGGCCCGAGCCACTCGCTACCTCGAGCGGCGGATGAACGGAGCCGTCGCCCAGATCACCGACGGACGCTACCGCCGGGTCCGGATCGACGACGAGACCCTCGCCATCTCGGTGGTGTCTCCCGAGAAGGGCGACTGGGTCGATGTCCGCGAGCTCTCAGACGGGACCCTGGGCAAGATCTATCTCACCGCCCGGCTGGGACTCATCCGTTACGCGACCGGCGACCGGCGGCCGCCGATCGTCCTCGACGACCCGTTCGTGACCTTCGACGATACCCATGCGGCCCGCGCCTTCGCGCTCCTGCGCGAGCTGACGGTCGACCATCAGGTCATCTATCTCACGGCGACGGATCGCTACGATCCGGCGGCCGACTCGGTCGTCGAGCTGCCGGGACCCACCGCGGTCGACCTGGGCGAAGAGGTGAGCTCGGCAGCGTCCAGCTGATCAGCTGCCGGAGCCTCTGAAATGGACGCTCAGACCGCCGTTGTGCTTCTCGGCCTGGCCTCGGCCGTCGCCTGGGGTGCCGGCGACTTCGGCGGCGGGATCGCAGGCCGCCGGGCGCCGCTGTTCGGCGTCCTCCTCGCCACCCAGCTCGCCGGAGGGGTACTGGCGGCGGGCGTGGCGTTCCTCCGGGGCGAGCCGCTACCGGACGGGCCTGACATCGCGCTCGCCGGGTTGGCCGGGGTCTTCGGGGCGATCGGCATCGGCGCGCTCTACGGCGGGCTGTCGACCGGGCGGATGGGGGTCGTCGCCCCGATCAGCGGCGTCCTCTCGGCGGTCGTCCCGGTCACCGCCGGGATCGCCCTGCAAGGGCTGCCCGGTCCGGCCAGCCTCGTCGGGATCGGGCTGGCGCTGGTGGCCGTCGTGCTCGTCTCGAGCAGCCCGGCACAGACCTCGGGCGAGCCGCTGGGGCGGCGGATCCTGGGTCTGCCGCCGGACGTGGCCATCGCCCTCCTCGCCGGGCTGTCGATCGGTGTCTTCAACGTCATCGTCAGCCGGTTCAGCCCGGGCTCGGTCTTCGGTCCGCTGGTGATCGTCCGGCTGGCGCAGGCCCTCCTGATCGCCGGCGCGATCGGGACGACCGGCCGGACCTGGCGTCTGTCGAGACGGATCTGGCCGTTGCTCCTGTTCGTCGGCGCTCTGGACATGGCCGGGAACGGCTTCTTCATCCTGGCCGCCCAAGCCGGCCGCCTGGACGTCGCCGCCGTCCTCTCTTCGCTCTATCCCGTGACGACGCTGATCCTGGCCGCGCTGATCCTCAAGGAACGGGTCGTCGGGGTCCATGCGCTCGGTGTCGCCGCGGCGATCGCCGCCATCGTGCTGGTCCGGATCGGCTGAGACCCGGCTACTTCCAGGCCAGCGTCACGGTCAGCGGCGTGCGGCCGGATCCGGCCTCGTCGTTGCGCAGACTGAACCCGTACTTGTGCGTCGGCGTCGCCGGGTCGGTCCGCTCCACGCCGGTGCCGTTGTCGCTGAACGTGCCGCCGGACGCCGGGGTGGTCAGGTCGACCACGGAGTACGTGTAATCGTACGGCGTGCCCCAGTCCGCCTTGATCGAGATGCTGCCCCCCGCCCGGACGTTGACCGTGCCGCTGATCCCGTTGTAGCCATCCGCCTGGCTGGCGGTCCCGTCGAACCGGCCGTTGGTCAGGGCCACCGAGGGATCCACGGCCCGGAAGGTCAAGGCGAGGTCGACGCTCGGAGTGGCGACGCCGACCCCGATGAGGGTGACCTGGAACGTGGTCTTGGTCTTGGACGTCGTCGTCCCGGTCAGCGTCCCCGCCTTCCAGTCGCGGCACAGTGGGGTCCCGGTGCCGACCTTCAGGCAGAAGCGGGTCGTACCCTGCGGGCTGCGCGTGGTGAGCTTGGCCGTGACCTTGCCCGGGCCATCGGTCTTGAACGTGAACGTGCGCGCCTTGCCGTCCGGATCGGACCTTGCGTCGAGCCCGAAATCGGTGAACGCGATCAGGGCGAAGGCGGCGCTCGGCTGGGGCGTGGGGCTGGTGCTCGGCCCGGTCGACGCCGAGGCACTCGGCTCCTCCGACCCGGCTTCGGTCGGCTCGAGCGACTCGGACGCACCCGGCGAGCCGCTGCCGAGTCCGAGACCCGCGCTGCCCGACGGCTGTCCGGTGGAGGGTCCGCTGGGCAGGCTGGTGACCACCGCGATCGCGACGAGCACGGCCAGCGCCGCGGCCAGGGCGATTGCCACGGAACGCCATCGCTCTTCGGTCATGGGGAGCTCCTCCTGACAGCGCGCGGACGCTCCGACGCTCCGCGAATCGTACCCGCGGGAGGCTCCGACGTCCCGCGGGCTAGGGCGAGGACGGTCAGGTCGACCGCTCGGGCCGGATCGGTCAGATGGTGGACGCTCGCGAAGCCCTCGGCCGCGAGCCCGGCCTC
This sequence comes from Chloroflexota bacterium, assembly GCA_039931975.1. GTDB lineage: Bacteria > Chloroflexota > Limnocylindria > Limnocylindrales > CSP1-4 > Chersky-267. The sequence goes on from JBDTQW010000020.1 coordinate 12,677, forward strand.
GGCGGCCAGCCAGCGCTGCAGCTCGGCGTGCTGGCGACGGACGACCTCCTCGGCGACGGTCCGGTCGAGCCGCGTTGCGTTGCGGGCCAGGCAGACCCCAAGCTGAGGGTCGAGGACGATCGCGACGGCTGGACGCCGAGCCGAGCGGGCCAATCGGACGAGACCGGTCCGCGCGGAGCGGCTCACGCTTGTCGCATCGATCACGGTCAGGCGGCCGCGCTCGAGACGTCGTCGCGCGGCGAGGTGCAGCAACTCGAACGCCGCGCGGCTTGCGCGCTGGTCGGCGGGATCGTCGGCGACGATCGCCCGGAAGGCGTCCGAGGAGAGGACCTGGGTCGGCCCGAAGTGGTTCGCGGCGAAGGTCGACTTGCCCGATCCCGATACTCCCACCAGGACGACGAGGGCACCGGCCGGGATGGCGATCGAAGTCATCCCGCGCATGATGCCTGTTCGGTCGGCTAGCCTGTCGCGACGATGGCGACGCCCCAGCCGATCCCGGCCGCCGAACCGATCCTGTCGCCGCCGGAGCGTCCACCGGCCGATCACTGGCGAATGATCGTCGCCATCTTCTGGATCACCTCGATGGTCGAGGGGTTGGGGGTTAGCCAGATCTTCGCGTTCGCGCCGCTCTACCTGCGAGAGATGGGCGTGGCCGAGCCCGACCGGCTCCGGTTCGTGGGGATCTTCAGCGCCTTGATCTTCGTCGTTGGCGCGCCGCTCGTGCCGTTGTGGGGCGTCTGGGCGGACAAGTACAGCCGCAAGGCGGTCATCGTCCGGAGCGCCCTCGTCGAGGCGGTCGTGTTCGCCGGCGTCGCCCTCAGCCGCGAACCGTGGCAGCTCGCCGCGAGCATGCTCCTGGTCGGCTTCCAGCTCGGCAATACCGGGGTCATGCTGGCAGCGATCGGCGACGTGACCCCGCGTCATCGCCTGGGCACGGTCATCGCCCTGTTCGGGGCGAGCGGCGCCGTCGGGATGGCCGTCGGACCCGTCCTCGGCGGGCTCATCGTCGACGGATTCGGTCTCCCGTTGATGGCCGTGTTCTGGGTGTCGGCGGGCCTGTCGGTCGGGACGGCCCTGCTCGTCGGCTTCGGCTCGAGGGAGATCCGGCCCTCGGTCGTGCCGGCCGGCCGGGTGCTCGACCTCGCCTTCGGAGCGGTTCGTGGGGTCCTGGCCGATCCGGCCGTCCGGCGGATCTTCGCCATATTCGGGGTGGCCTTCCTGGCGGCCCAGATGAGCCGGCCGTACATCCCCGTCGTCGTGGAGGTCGTCAACGGTCGGGCCGGCCTCGCGAGCGCGATCGCCCTGGTCGCGGGCACCGCTGCCCTGATCGGAGCGCTCGTCTCGCCGATCGGTGGCTGGCTGGGCGACCGGATCGGGTTCCGTCCGGTCCTCGTGGTGGCCCTCCTCGGCGGCGCCGCCGCGGCCCTGCTCATGCCGGTCGTCGGCAGCGTGCCGCTCCTGGCCCTGCTGGCCGTGGCCGCGGCCGCCTGCAGCGCGGCGATCGGGGCGATGGTCTTCGGCCTGCTGGCCACCGAGGTTCCGCCGGAGCGACGGTCGGCGACCCTCAACCTGGTCTACCTGCCGCTCTACGCGGCGGGGATCGTCGGCCCGATCCTGGGCGCCGTCGTGGTCAACGCCGGTCTGTGGGCACCTTTCTGGCTGGGCGCGGCCGTCTACCTCCTCGGGGCGCTGGTCCTGGCCCTCCGCGGGGCTCAGCCAGGCAGGTCGCGCTCGGCGGGTCCGGTGTAGCGCACGTCGGGCCGGATGATCCGATCGGCGGCCGCCTGCTCGATGGAGTGGGCGGTCCAGCCGGCGTTCCGGGCGAGGGCGAAGGTGGCCGGATAGAACTCCGGAGCGAGCTTGACGCCCTGCAGCACGGCCGCGGTGTAGTACTCGACGTTCGTCTTGAGCGGGCGTTCGGGGTGGCGCTCGGCCAGCAACCGGAGCGCGACATCCTCGACCTTGACCGCCAGGTCGAGCCACTCGGCCATGTCGGACATCGACTTGGCGACATCTCGGAGCGCCGCGGCCCGCGGATCGTAGGCCCGGTAGACGCGGTGGCCGAAGCCCATGATCCGCTCGTGGCGGTCGAGGGCGGCCCGGATCCAGGCCTCTGCCCGGTCGGCCGAGCCGATCTCGTGGAGCTGGCTCACGACCTCGGTCGGGGCACCGCCGTGGATGGGCCCCTTCAACGCCCCGATCGCCCCGCAGATCGCCGAGGCGAGATCCGACCGGGTTGAAACGATGACTCGGGCGGCGAAGGTCGAGGCATTGAAGCTGTGCTCGGCGGCGACGATGAAATAAGCGTCAAGCGCCCGCACCCGACTCTCGTCGGGCCGTTCGCCGGTCAGCATGTGCAAGAAGGCACTCGGCAGGGGCAGCTCCGGGTCGGGTGGGATCGGATCCTTGTTCTCGCGGATGCGACCGAAGGCGGCCAGCGCCGTCGGGGCGAAGGCCGTCAGCGCCCGCGCCTGTTCGACGGTCGGCGGCCAGGGAAGACGCTCGGCAGCACCCCAGGCGCTGATGGCAGTGCGCATGGCGTCCATCGGCTGGGCATCGCGAGGGAGCGCCCGGAGGACGGACTCCACGCCGGGCGTCAGGGGCGTCGCCGCCAGTTTCGCGTCGGTCCGCCATTCCCCGGTCCACAGCAGCTCGGCGACCTGGGCGAAGCCGCCGCGCTCGACAAGCTGGCCGATCGGATAGCCGCGATACAGGAGGCGGCCGTTCTCGCCGTCGACGAGCGAGAGGGCGGTCTCTCCGGCCACGACGCCGGCGAGGCCCGGCGAATACGGTCGCTCGTCCGCGATGGCGGATGGCGAGGCGGGAGCTTCGGTCATACCCGCATGGTAGTGCCGCCGGGTGGAGGTTCGCTCAGGCGCCGGTGCCCGGGGACGCCGCGGGGCTTGTTACGGGGCCGTTGCGGGGTCGTCGAGGAAGGCGCGAACGACGGACACGAAAATCTCCGGGTGGCTGTGGTGGGCGGCGTGCCTGGCACCGGGGATGACCACGACGCGACCGTTGGGCAGGAGCCGGTCAAGGGCCCACGTCCCGTCGGTGAACAGCGCGCCGCTCTCACCGCCGACGACCTGGAGGACGGGGTTGCGAATGCCGGCATAGCGCTCCGGGCCGGCCTCCTCGGTCGCCTCCGCCCACATCTCGCGGACGATCGTCGGCGCGGCTTCGACCCGCGTCGGCCAGGTCGGCTCCAGCCGGTATGCCGCCAGCTCGTCCGGGGTCATGCCCACGACCGTAGCCAGGAAGTACGAGAGGAGGCCTGCGCGATCATCGGCCGCCGCGAGGGCCTCGAGGCGAGCCATGACCGCGTCGCCGTGGAACGAGCGGCCCCCGGGTGCGGGTGCGCCCTCGTAGACGACGAGCCGGCGCAGATTCGACGTCAGCAGGGCCGCGCCGAGCCCGACCCGGCCGCCGTACGAATGGCCCACGACGTCCACCTGGCTGCCCTCCGCGGCCGCCACGGCATCGACGATCGCGGCGACATCCTCGTACTCGCGGGCAATGGCGTACGGGGCCGTGTCGCCGCTCGCTCCGCGTCCGCGCCGATCGATCGCGTAGACGGTGTGGCCCTGGCCCAGCAGCGGGCCGGCCGTCCGCCAGGCCGTGTGGTCGGCGGTAGCCCCGTGGACCAGCACGACCGGCGGTCCCTCGCCCGAGCGGAACCAGGCGATGGAGGTCCCATCGGTTGAGGCGGTCATGCCGGCGGTGGCCGCCGCGGTCACGGCGTCGCTCCGGCCGAGCGGCCGCGAAGCATCGCGGCCGCCGCGACATCGAGCAGCCAGACCGCCGTGGACCGCCGCGCAAGGACCCCGGGCAGGACCGCCGGATCCCGCGGGCCCTCGAGGATCCCGGCCACGACCGCGGCCTTGGCCTCCCCGCCGGCCGACGCCAGGACCTGCCCGGCCACGCGCAGGATCGCCGGGTTGAGCGTGACCCGCTCGACGTGCGGCTCGATATGCGTCGGCGCGGGGATGGCCAGCCCGACCCGGTCGCTGGCCAGCGCCGCGCTGCCCGTGAAGACCGACAGGAGGTGCCCGTCGCCACCGATCCCGACCAGGACGAGGTCGAACGCGGGCCAGCCATCGACCGCGGGCAGCGCCGTCACGACCTCCCTCGCGTATGCCGCGGCGCACCACTGGGGGCCCAGGCCGGCCTCGATCGCCCGGTCGGTCGGGAAGGGGTGGACGTGGCCCTCGGGCATCGGGATCCCGCCCGGCGCAAGGAGCGTCTCGTCGGCCGGCACCAGGTTCGACAGCGGGTCGGAGCGGGGGACGAAACGATCGTCGCCCCACCACAGGTGGACTCGGTCCCAGGGGACCCGCTGGGACAGCGCCGGATCGATGAGGCGGCGATACATCGCGCGCGGCGTCGATCCGCCGGTCAGGGCGACATCGGCGCGGCCTCGGGCCGCCACCGCTGCGAGTACGCGATCGACCATGCGCGCCGCGGCGGTCTCGGCCACGGCCGCCAGATCGGCGCCGACGATCACCTCCGGCTCGCCGGCGCGGTCGGCCTCCTCGGGGTCGAGCGGAAGGACCGGTCGGCCGCCACGCGGGCCGAGCGGATCGATCAACCCGTGGCCCCGGGCTTGGCTTCGCGCGGTGCCACCATCCGGGCGGCCATGCGGATCGCGCCATCGCCGACGATGTCCCGCTGAGGCGCCTCGATCGCCTCTGCCAGGAGGTCGGCCTCGGTCCGCCGCGGCGCCAGGAACCGCCGGTCAAGCAGCTCGGTACCGTCCTGCGAGGCATGCACCGCGACGGTCTCCGCCTCGGCGGTCACGTCCACCAGTAGCTCGGACCCGCGGCGCCTGGCCTGCAGCTGGATGCGGGTGGTCGTGCCCGAGGGCATCTCGCTGCGGGCAGGCCGCAGGACCACGACCACCTCGACTCGGCCGTAGCGCAGCGTCCCGCTATAGCCCAGCCCACCCTGCTCGGGACCGAGAACGGCCAACGGCCGGACCACGGTCATCCCCAGGCGCGAGCCCAACCAGGCCGCGTGATAAAGCGGCTTGACCATGTTGGTCGTGCCCGGCCGGGCAGGATCGTCGTGGGTGCCGTAGGTCACCTCGATCCGGCGCAGCGAATGCAGGAAGGGCAGCAGGCTGGGCATGTCGAATGCCGACGCGATCGCCTCTCTCCAGCGCGACTGGCGAATGAGCGCGAAGTCGAACACCGAGACGTCGCCGGCATCGACCAGGCCGGCTACCTCGCGGAGATGATCCAGCCCGTCGCCCGTCCAGGCCGAGCCGTCGATGACCAGCCGCTGGGCGTCCTCGAGCAGGTCGATGGCCTGGCGCGAAGCGAGCGGCGTCTCGCCCGGCCACCACACGGTCACCGGCAGGTCGTGGACGAGGAGGGGCTCGACGATCGCCGCGATGTGCCGCCCCGTCTCTCCGCCGGCCGTAACGAAGATCGTCTCGGCGCAGGTCTCGGTCGCACCTTCGCGGGCCAGCATGCAGTTCGCGGTGATCCGGGCGTCGAGCCAGCCGGGGCCGTCGGGATCGGCTGGCGAGCAGATCAGGGTGCGCGAGGGATGCCGCCCGGTGAGCTGCGAGATGATCGCCGCGCAGTGCTCGCCGATCTCCGGCCGGCGGGCGACGACGACGAGGTTCATCACGCTGGTCCGGGCCGCGACGTGACGTTCGTCGTCCTCGACGTGGGTGGCCATCGCGGGCATCGCCCAGATCTTGGCCAGCTCGCGCTCGATCCCGTCGATCGTCGACGCGCGCGACATCCAGCGCAGGGTCGGTTCGCCCGGCTGGGCCGGGCCGAGATTCAGATCCGGCGCCATCGTCGCCCCTCCCGGGCCATCAGCACGTCGCCTTCGGGCGGTCCCCACGTCCCGGCGGCGTAGTTGGGGAAGTCCGGCGGGGGCATGTCCAGCCAGGTCTCGATGATGGGGCTGACGATGCTCCAGGCCTCCTCGACCTCGTCGGCCCGGGTGAACAGCGAGGCGTCGCCAAGCAGCGCGTCGAGGATGAGCGTCTCGTAGGCGTCGGGCGAGTCGACGTTGAACGCCGAGCCGTAGGTGAAGTCCATGTTGACCGTCCGGACGTCGAGTCCCAACCCCGGGACCTTTGCGCCAAAGCGGAGCAGGATCCCCTCGTCCGGCTGGATCCGCAGGGCCAGCAGGTTGGGCTCCGGGTCGTCCGAGCTGTCCTTGAACAGGCGATGGGGCACAGGCCGGAACTGGATGGCGATCTCGCTCGAGCGCTTGGGCAGGCGCTTGCCGGTCCGGACGTAAAACGGGACGCCGGCCCAGCGCCAGTCGTCGATGACGAGCCGGGCGGCCACGAATGTTTCCGTCTCGGACTCGGGATCGACCTCCCGCTCGGAGCGGTAGCCGGGCACCGGCTGCGCCGCGACCCAGCCCGGGCCGTACTGGCCGCGCACGACGTCGGTCTGAATCTGCTCGGGGGTCAGCGGGGGGATCGCCCGCAGGACCTTGACCTTCTCATCGCGCAGGGCATCCGCCTCGAACGTGGCCGGCGGCTCCATCGCCACCAGGCTGAGCAGCTGCATGAGGTGGTTCTGCAGGACGTCGCGGGCCGCGCCCGTCTCCTCGTAGAAGGCGCCCCGGTTCTCGACCCCTAGCGACTCGGCCACGGTGATCTGGACATGGTCGACATAGCGTCGGTTCCAGAGGGGCTCGAAGATGCCGTTGGCGAAGCGGAACACCAGCAGGTTGCGGACGGTCTCCTTGCCCAGGTAGTGATCGATCCGGTAGACCTGCTTCTCGCGGAAGACCTTGAGCACTTCGCGGTTCAGTCGAACGGCCGACTCGACGTCACGCCCGAAGGGCTTCTCGATGACGATCCGCCGCCAGCCGCCGATGTGATGCTCATGGTCCAGACCGACCCGCCCGAGCTGGGCGACCACCTCGGGAAAGGCCGACGGCTGCGTGGCCAGGTAGTACAACCGGTTGCCGCGGGTCCCGCGCTCCCGGTCGGTCTTGTCCAGGCGCGTGGCCAGCCGGTCGAACGCCTTGGGGTCGGCGAAGTCGCCCTGGTGGTAGACGATCCGGGCCAGGAACTCGTCGCGCGGGATGGGCTCGACCGGCACCCGCGAGTAGGCCTCGAGCGTCTTCTCGATCTCGGCGCGGTAGCTGGCGTCGTCGTACGCTCGCCGGGCGAAGGCGACCAGCATGAACTCGTGGGGCAGGAGGTTGGTGCGCCAGAGCTGGTACAGCGCCGGGATGACCTTGCGATGGGCGAGATCGCCGGTCGCCCCGAACAGGACCAGGCAGACGGGATCGGGGACTCGCTCCAGGCGAAGGCCCTCGCGCAGCGGATTGGCGAGCTTGGGCGCCCGCGGCCGTCGCTTTCCGGCTCGGCTCAGGCGCATCTGGCGGATGGTCTGCGGCGCGTCCTTGGCCGAGCGATCGGGGGGTGCCGCCTTACCCGGCTTCGGATCGACGGTCGCGGTCATGGAGCCCGACTACTCGGACTTGACCGCGTGTCCGCCGAACTCGTTGCGCAGCGCGGCGAGGACCTTCGCGCCGTACGAATCCTCCTGGCGGGAGCGGAAGCGGGTCAGCAGGGACAGGGTGATCACCGGCGCCGGGACGTCGTGGTCGATCGCCTCCTGCACGGTCCAGCGACCCTCGCCCGAGTCGGCCACCCAGCCCTTGAGGTGGTCGAGCTCCTGGCCGTTGGCGGTGAACGCACGCTCCGCCAGCTCGAGCAGCCAGGAACGGACCACCGAACCGTGGTTCCACAGCTTGGACACGGCGGCCAGGTCGAGCGTGTAGTCGCTGGCGTGCATGATCTCGAAGCCTTCGGCGTAGGCCTGCATCAGCCCGTACTCGATGCCGTTGTGGACCATCTTCACGTAGTGCCCTGAGCCCGGTCCGCCGACGTGGAGATAGCCGTCGGCCGGAGCCAATGAACGGAAGATCGGCTCGAGGGGCCCAACGGCCTCGGCCTCGCCGCCGACCATCAGGCAGAACCCGTTGGCAAGTCCCCAGATCCCGCCCGAGGTCCCCGCGTCGATGTAGCGCAGGCCCATCTTGGCCAGCATGGCGTGCCGGCGCACGTCATCGTGGAAGTTGGTGTTCCCGCCGTCGATGATCGTATCGCCGGGCTCGAGGAGCCCCATCAGCTCGTCGATCTGGGCCTCCGTCGCGTCGCCGGCCGGGACCATCACCCAGACCGCCCGTGGCTTCTCCAGCTTGGCGACCAGCTCCTCGAGGCTGAAGGCCGGGATCGCGCCCTCGCCGGCCATCTCCCGCGTCTTCTCCGCGGTGCGGTTGAACGCGACGACCTCGTGGCCGTCACGGAGCAGCCGGCGGACCATGTTGGCCCCCATCCGGCCGAGCCCGATGAACCCGATACGCATGGCTAGGCCTCCTGGAGTGCTGTTTGCAGGGCCCGCTCGAGCGCCGCCAGGCCGGCGTCGGGGTCGGGGCCGAGATGGATCCGCAGGACCGGCAGGTCGTGCGCCCGGAGCGCGCTCAGGTCGCCGGCAGCCTGGGCGTCGATGAGCTGGCCGAACGTATAGGGCTTGTCCGGGATCGGGCGGTCGGCCGGGTGGCTGGCCGTCAGCTGGAGGAACCAGCCGGTCGGAGGACCGCCCTTATGGAGCTGGCCGGTGGAGTGGAGGAAGCGCGGACCGTAGCCCGCCGTAGTCGCTCGCCTGGTCCGGTCGCGCAGGAGCACCCGGATCCGCGCGAACGCTTCGTCGCGGGCAGCGCTCGGCGCGATGTAGGCCTGGAGGCAGGCATAGCCATTCGGCTTGAGGCTGGGCAGCTGGCGACGCAGGGCCGCGACAAGGGCGGCCTCGTCGTCGGTCCCGAGGACGCCGCCGTCATCAGCGCCGAGGAGGCCGCCACCGTCGTCGGATGGGCTGGCCTTGCCGCTCTCGATCGCCTCGAGGACGTGACGGGTGCCCTCCTTGGCCTCTTCGACATTGGGCTGATCGAACGGATCGATGCCGAGGACGATCCCGGCGATCGCCGTGGCGACCTCCCAGCGGACGAACTCGGCGGCCAGGTCGATCGGATCCTCGAGGGCGATCCGGATGACCGGATGACCGGCCGCCTCGAGGGTGGCCAGGAGATCGTCGGCGGCCGTCCCGTCGGCGGTGGGGCCCGGGCCGGCCGAGTCGGCCATCGAGATCCGGACGAAGACCCGATCCGGACCGTAGTCCGCGACCTTGCCGAGCGGCTCGAGATCCACCGGAATGATCCCGCCGCCGTGCTTGCCCGTGCTCTCGGCGATGAGCTGCTCAGCCCACGAGCCGAAGCTCGTGACCTCGGGGTCGGCCACGAAAGTCAGCTTGTCGCGTCCGGCGATGGCGTGGCCGCCAAGGCTCAGCCCAAGCCACAGGCCGGGGTTGGCGAGCGGGTCCGGTGCCCGACAGGCCTCCAACATGGCCCGGGCACTCTCGAGGAACGGATCCAGGTCGATGCCGATCAGGCTGCCCGGCACCAGCCCGACGTAGCTCAGCGCCGAGTAGCGGCCGCCGATGTCGGGCGGATTGAGGAAGACCTCGCGGAACTCGTCGTGATGGGGGATCGACTCGAGGCTCTTGCCCGGATCGGTGATGGCGACCACGAAATCGCCCGGCGAGGCCTCGTGCTCGTGACGCGCCTCGAGGGCCGCCTTGATCCGCGCCCAGGCATCGGCCTGGAAGGCGAGTGGCTCGGCGGTCGTGCCCGACTTGCTCGCAACGATGAACAGCGTCTCGAGCGGATAGCGGTCGTCGACGGTGGCGGCCACGGCCACCGGGTCCGTCGAGTCGAGGATCTGCAACTCGAGCCACTCGCCGCCGTCGCCGAAGGTCTTCTTGAGGACCTCCGGTGCGAGGCTGCTGCCACCCATCCCGGCCACGATCGCGGTCGTGAAGCCGGCGTCGCGGATGGCCTCGCCGAAGACCTCGAGCGGACCGATCTGGTCGCTAAAGTGGACCGGCGCGTCGAGCCAACCGAGGCGCTCGGCGATGGCCGCCTGGACCTCGGGATCGTCCGACCAAAGGCTGGTGTCCCGCTCGAACAGTCGCTCGGCCCAACGCTCCGTCCGAGCTCGCTCGACGAGGCGGTCCGGGATGGCTGGCTGGCCGCCGGCGTTGCCGGCCGTCGTCTGGGTCACGATCGGGCCCCCTCTCTCGATGACTCAGCGCTCGTCGCAGCCGCCTCGATCGCCAGGACCTTGGCCAGCCGCCGGCGATGACGCGGCTCCCCGGAGAACTCTGCGCCCAGGAACGCCAGGGCACACTCCACCGCCGGCTCGGGTCCGATGACCCGCGAGCCGAGGGTCAGCACGTTCATGTCGTCGTGCTCCACGCCCTGGTGGGCCGAGTAGGTGTCGTGGCAGATCGCGGCCCGGATCCCGATCATCTTGTTGGCGGCCACCGAGGCGCCTACCCCTGAGCCGCAGACCAGGATCCCGCGGTCGACGCCTCCGGCCTGGATCGCCTCGCCGAGGCGCTCGGCAAAGTCCGGGTAGTCATCGGTGCCATCCGAGCCATCGCCACCGAGGTCGATCAGCTCGTAGCCGGGGGCGGCCGCCGCAAGCCGTCGGATGAGCTCGTCCTTGAGCTCCGCCCCGGCATGGTCTCCGGCAAATCCGACGCGCATCAAGGAGCCGCGGGCCTCAACGCGCCGGCTCGGCGTCGCCGCCGTGGCCAAGTTTGGGACCATCGAGGCCGAGGCCGGCCGGCTGGTGGCCGTGATCGACGGTCGGGATGCGGCCGCGCAGGCCGTCCCTGACGACGCGCCGGCCGATGTCGGCGATCCGATCCGGCGAAAAGCCAAGATGTTCGAAGATGGTCGGGCCCGGGGCACTGGCCCCGAAATGGTCGATCCCCACGATCGCACCCTCGTCGCCGGCGTAGCGCTCCCAGCCGAGTGACACGCCCGCCTCGACGGTCACCCGCTTGCGGACCGCCGGCGGCAGGACCTCGTTCCGATACGCCGCCGGCTGCAGCTCGAACAGCTCCCAGCAGGGCAGCGACACGACCCTCGTCCGGACGCCCTCGGAGGTGAGCAGCTCGGCCGCAGCCGCGGCCAGCGGAAGCTCGGAGCCGGTCGCGATGAGGAGGAGGTCGATCGATTCGGGCCCGCCGCTCGATTCGCGCAGGACGTAGCCGCCGCGGGCGACGCCGTCCCGTGCCCGTTCCGCGGACTCGGCCAGTGTCGTCAGCTTCTGGCGGGTGAGCGACAGGGCGACCGGGCCGTTCTGGCGCGAGACCGCGACCGCCCAGGCCGCCGAGGTCTCGTTGGCATCGCCCGGTCGGATGAACCACAGGTTGGGCATCGCCCGCAGCGCGGCGTAGTGCTCGACCGGTTGGTGGGTCGGGCCATCCTCGCCCAGCCCGACCGAATCATGGGTCCAGACATAGATCACGTGGATCCCCGCCAGGGCGGCCAGCCGGACCGAGCCGCGCATGTAGTCACTGAAGTTGAGGAACGTGCCGGCGTACGGGATGAACCCGCCGTGATAGGCGATGCCGTTGCAGATCCCGCCCATGGCGTGCTCGCGAACGCCGAAGCGAAGGTTGCGGCCGCCCGGGTTGTCGGCCTCGAAGTCGCCGGCGCCCTTGATGTCGGTCAGGTTCGACTCGGAAAGGTCGGCCGCGCCGCCGAAGAGCTCGGGCAAGGTCTCGGCCAGGACCTGGATCGCCGCCTGGCTGGCCTGGCGGGTGGCGAGATCCTCACCGACTTCGTAGGTCTTGAGACCGTCCGTCGCGCCCGGTCGGAGGTCGCCGTCCACCCGGCGCATCAGCTCGGCGGCCTCGGCCGGATAGGCCGCGCGATAACGGTCGAGCCGGGACTGCCAGTCCTCTGCAAGCTGCTCGCCGCGGGGGATAGCCCGCGAGAACAGGGCGGCGGCCTCGTCCGGGACGTAGAAGGACTTGTCTGGATCCCAGCCGTAGGCCTCCTTGACCAGGCGGACCTCGTCCGGCCCGAGCGGCGACCCGTGGGCCTTCTGGCTGTCCTGCTTGTTGGGCGATCCGAAGCCGATGTGGGTGCGCACGGCGATGAGGCTCGGTCGAGCGTCGTCGATCGCCTCCTCGATGGCCGCGTCGATCGCCTCCAGGTCGTTGCCGTCGGCCACCCGGCTCGTGTGCCAGCCGTACGCGTCGAAGCGCGCCGGCACGTCCTCGCTGAAGGCCATCGAGGTCGGCCCGTCAAGCTGGACGTGATTGTCGTCGTAGAGCATCGTCAGCTTGCCCAGGCGAAGGTGCCCGGCCAGCGATGACGCCTCAGCGGCGATGCCCTCCTGGAGGTCGCCGTCGGAACAGATCACGAAGGTGCGATGGTCGACGATGGTGTGCTCGGCCCGGTTGAACTCCGCCGCCAGGCGCCGCTCGGCGATGGCCATCCCGACCGCGTTGGCGACGCCCTGGCCGAGCGGACCGGTGGTGGCCTCGACCCCCGAGGTCAGGCCGTACTCGGGGTGACCCGGCGTGCGTGAGCCCCACTGGCGGAACTGCTGGAGCTCGCTCAGCGGCAGGTCGTATCCAGTGAGGTGGAGCAGCGAGTAGAGCAGCATGGAGGCGTGGCCGGCGCTCAGCACGAAGCGGTCCCGGTCGGGCCAGTCGGGCCGCGTCGGCGCGTGGCGCAGGTAGCGAGTCCAGAGGACGTAGGCCATCGGAGCGGCGCCCATCGGGGCACCGGGGTGGCCCGAGTTGGCCTTCTGGACGGCATCGATCGACAGGGTCCGGATCGTGTCGATGGCGAGGCGGTCGAGCCGGTCGGTGGCGATCGTCATCAACTGTCGCGCTCCTCCTCCGTGGGCTCGATCCGGGGGCGCCATTGTAGTCCGGGGTGCCGGTCGCGGCGCTCGTCCCGACGGTCGCTATCCTCGACGGGTGTCGACCTTGCGTCGGATCACCCGGGTCCACTCACCACGCCCCTCCCGCCAGCCTCGCCGGCCGCGGGTCGTCGTGCTCGGTGACCTCGTCATCGACGTGGTGCTGGCGCCGGATGGTCCGCTCCTCGCCGGGACGGACGTTCCGGGGCGGGTGTCGATCCACCAGGGCGGCTCGGCCGCGAACACCGCACGGTGGCTCGCCCGCCTCGGGGTCCCGACACAGCTCATCGGGTGCGTCGGGCGAGATCCCGCGGGCCGTGCGCTCGTGAGCGCCTTGCGGTCCGATGGCGTGTCGACCCGGATCGTTCGCACTGGTGCCGACCGAACCGGCCGCATCGGCGTGCTGGTCACGAAGGACGGGGAGCGCTCGTTCGTCGCCGACCGTGGAACCGCCGACCACCTCGGCCCGGACGACGTCCGAGCGGCCTGGTTCGAGCGCGTCGACCTGCTCCACCTGCCGGCCTACTCGCTCCTCGGCGAGCCGCTCGGTCTGGCAGGCCGGCGAGCCGTCGGGCTGGCCCGCTCCGCGGGAGCGCTGGTCAGCCTGGACCTGGCCTCCACGGCACCGCTCCTGGCCGACGGGCGCAGGGCCGCCTTGGCCCTCGTGACGTCGGTTGCGCCCGACCTGATGTTCGCGACGGCAGCCGAGCTCGGGGCGCTCATCGGACCGAGCGGGCGAGGCGACCTTCGCGCCGTGGACCTGGCCCCGATCGTGGTCGTCAAGCGTGGTCCCGGCGGGGTCAGCGTCCTCGTCCGCGACGGCGGTCCCTCGCGCTTCGACGTGGCAACGCGATCGATCCCGATGGCCGACACCACCGGAGCCGGTGACGCGTTCGATGCCGGGTTCATCGCCGAGTGGCTGGCCTCGCGAGCGGCCGGGCGGTCGACGAACGTGGCCCTGCGGCGAGCGGCCGTGACGGGCAACCGGGTCGCTGCTCGACAGATCTCCGTCGCGAGGCGGGAGCTCCAGCTCGGCTGAGCGGTGCGCTACGATCGAGGCGATGTCGATCGCCGAGCGTCTGATGCCCAGCGCGGAGGTCGCCGACGCACTCGCGACCGGGCTGCCGGTGGTCGCGCTGGAGTCGACCCTGATCAGTCACGGTCTGCCCTATCCCCAGAACGTCGCGGTCGCGCGCGCCTCCGAGGCGGCCATCCGCGAAGCCGGCGCGGTCCCGGCGACCGTCGCCATCCGCGGCGGCGCGATCCTGCTGGGCCTGGCCGACGCGGACCTCGAGGCTCTCGCGACGGCACCCGCGGGCGCGGTCCTCAAGGCTGCGCGACCCAGCCTGGCAGCGGCCCTGGCCGATGGCGGGTGGGCGGCGACGACAGTCTCGGCCACGATGATCGCTGCCGCCGCAGCTGGGATCCGGGTGTTCGCCACGGGCGGGATCGGCGGGGTCCATCGTGGCGCGCTCGGTGGTGGCGGTTCGGCAGCCCCGGCGTCCAAGGCCGACCAGGCCGCCCCGGCGACGGCGACCGACGGGGCCGCCCCGGCCACGCTCGACATCTCCTCCGACCTCGAGGAGCTCGCCCGGACGCCGGTTGTCGTGGTGTGCGCCGGCCCCAAGTCGATCCTCGACCTGCCGCGGACGCTCGAGTACCTCGAGACGCGCGGCGTGCCTGTGCTGGCCATCGGGCAGTTCGCCATGCCGGGTTTCTACTCCCAGGAGAGTGGCGTCCCGGCGCCGGCCTCGGTCGCGGACGAGGCCGCAGCCGCCCGACTCGTCAGGATCCACCTCGGGTTGGGCCTGGGATCGGGCATGCTCGTCTGCGTTCCGGTGCCGGCTGCCGCCGCGCTGACGCTCGAGGTGGCCAGGACGGCCGTCGACCGAGCCACTGCCGAGGCCGACATGGCCGGCGTCCACGGTCCGGCCTTGACGCCCTGGCTCCTGGCCCGGATCGCCGAGCTGACAGACGGCGCGAGCCTGCGCGCGAACACCGCCCTGATCGAGAACGACGCACGAGTCGCCGGTCGCCTGGCCGTGGCGCTGAGCACGGCCGATCCGACGGCGTAGGCCCCGGGGTTCGTCCACGCCGGCAAGAGCCTCGGTGGTGACAGGTTCCCATCAGGCGGGTTGGACGAGACCGCGGGAGCCTCACCGGCCGATCGCGGGCTGGTGGCCCCCGAGTCACGCTCGATCGGTCGCGCTGAAGTCGCCGATGGCGGCCGAGTCGTGCGCAACCAGCGACGAACGACCGCCTGATGGTCATTTGTCAAAACCGACGAGCAGCGTGGCGGCCGACCCGGCAACGCCCGCCGACCCCCACACCGGCTCGTGCTCGCGACCGACCCCGGCACCGCCGCCGTCCTGGGCTCGCGGCCGACTCGGCAACGCCCGGCCAGCTCGGGCGCGGCACGCTGCCCCGTCCGGCCGGCGCCTGCCACGCCCAAGCACGATCACGTGTTCGACGGACGTCTCCCATCGGTATGACCGCAGGCTTCTCCGGACCCGCCGGCGGTGATAGACTCGCCGCCCGCACCGAGACGCTCGCCCTGGGGGTTCCATGTCCGCTCCGATCGCGGCGCCGGCGATCGACGCGCGTGCCATCCGCCGCGTCTACGCCGCCAAGCCAAAGCCTGTCACCGCCCTCGACGGCGTGGATCTCGAGGTCCAACCCGGCGAGCTGTTCGGCCTGCTCGGCCCGAACGGTGCCGGCAAGACGACTCTCATCAAGATCCTCACGACCCTGCTCCTGCCCAGCTCCGGGACGGCCCGCGTTTTCGGGTTCGACATCGAGACCGAGACCAAGAAGATCCGCCGGATCATGAACATGGTCGCCGGCGGCGAGCAGTCGGGCTACGGCATCCTGACCGTCCGCGAGCAGCTCTGGATGTTCAGCCAGTTCTATGGCCTGGGCAACCGCGAGGGCTGGGCCCGGGTCGATGAGCTGATCGAAGCAGTCGGCCTCGACGAGCAACGCCGCCAGCGGGTCAGCAGCCTGTCCACCGGCCAGCGCCAGAAGATGAACTTCGCGCGGGGCCTGCTCAACGACCCGTGGATGCTATTCCTCGACGAACCAACGCTCGGTCTCGACGTGTCCGCCGCCAGGTCCGTCCGCGAGCTGATCACCGGCTGGAAGGCGTCGGTGCCCGGTCGAACGGTGCTCCTCACGACCCACTACATGGCCGAAGCCGACGAGATGTGCGAGCGGATCGCGATCGTCGATCGAGGCCGGGTCCTGGCCATCGGCACGCCGACCGAGCTCAAGCAGCGCGTCCAGCGCGAGTCGATCTTCCGGATCGAGCTGGACCGGCTCGACGCGGGCGCGGCGTCCCTGGCCCGCCTGCCCGGTGTCGTCAGCGCGACCGCCGCGACCTCGGGTGATGGTGCCGGAGAAGACCCGCGCCACACGGTCGAGGTGAACCTGGTCCTCGTCGACGATGCGGCGCTCGGCGGCGTGGTCGGCGCGCTCGGCGGCATCGGCTCGCGCATCCTGGCCCTGCGCAAGTCCGAGCCGACTCTTGAGGAGGTCTTCGTCGAGCTGGTCGGGCGCGGCTTCGATGACGCCGGTGACGACCGCCAGAACGGCGATCATCGGAACGGTCAGGGACCGCTCGAAGCGACGCCCGGGACCGCTCACGAGCCGGGCGAGCCACAGCCGAAGGAGGTCGGATGACCGGCCGGGCATTCGTCGGGCGCCCGTCCACCGGACCGCGCGAAGCCGCCGACTGGAGCCGCCGGCGGGTGATCTCCAACGACCTCCATAGCGTGGTCGGCCGGGCCTTTCCGCGCGTCCGGGGCATGGCCCGCGAGCCGTCCTGGCTGCTGTTCGAGATCCTGCTGCCGTTCCTCGCGACGTCGGCGTTCGTGTTCGTCTATCGAGCCCTCCAGGCACCCCAGGAGTACATCGGGTTCGTGGTCCTGGGCGGCGCGATGACGGCCTTCTGGCTGAACGTCGTCTGGATGATGGCCGCCCAGCTCTACTGGGAGAAGGACCAGGGCAATCTCGAGCTGTACTTCGCCGCGCCGATGAACGTCATGGCCGTCCTCTTCGGGATGGCCATTGGCGGCCTGGTGATGAGCGCCACCCGGGCCGTGGTCGTCCTCGTTGTCGCGATGGTGATCTACCAGGTGGAGTTCTCGGTCCAGAACTGGAGCCTGCTGGTCGTGGTGTTCTTCCTCACCCTGTCGGCGTTGTACGGGCTCGGGATGGTCCTCGCGAGCCTGTTCCTCATGTGGGGCCGGGAGGCGTGGCACCTCACCCAGCTCCTGGCCGAGCCGGTCTACTTCGTATCGGGACTCAACTTCCCGGTCGCCGCCCTTGGTCGGCTGGGAGCGCTGGCCCTGGCCACCATCCCGCTCGCCACCGGCCTCGACGCGATGCGCCAGCTGGCCTTTGCCGGGAATGCCGGGCCGCCCGCCTTCCTGCCGCCCGAGGCCGAGGCCCTGGTCCTCGTCGCCATGACCGCGTTCTTCATCCTGCTGGCCCGGTACATGCTGCGGATGCTCGAGCAGCGCGCCCGCCGTGAAGGGCGGCTCACGGTGCGCTGGCGGTGACCGCTCCCGCGACCCCGGTCGACGCCTCGCGCAAGTCGACCCTGTTCGACCCGCGCCGGACCCGCGGCCGCGGCTTCGCCGATCTCCTGCGGAGCTACCGCACTGCCGCGGCGCTGGGCTGGAAGATGGAGGCCAACTGGACCGACCCGGTCCTGTTCTTCATCTACTCGGTCGCCAAGCCGGTCAGCGCCGCGCTGATCCTGATCGTGATGCTCGAGGTCATCGCCGGTGCGACCGGACCGCAATACCGTGGCTACGTCGTCGTCGGCAGCGCCCTGTGGTCGTTCGTCATCTCGGGGATCGCCGGGCTGGCCTGGTCGGTGCTGGACGACCGCGAGCGCTACCGGATGCTCAAGTACGTCTATGTCAGCCCGAGCGACTTTGTCACTGTTCTGCTGGGGCGCGGAACCGCCCGGATCGCTGTCGGGGCGATGGGCGCGGCGATCACCCTGGTCATCGGGGTGATGCTGCTCGGCGTCTCGTTCGACCCGGCCGCGGTGGACTGGCTTCTGCTCGTCGTGGTGATGGGGCTCGGCCTCGAGGCGATCGTGGTCGTCGGGGTGATCCTGGCCGCGATCTGCCTGCAGACCCGCCAGGAAGCGTGGTCCTATCCCGAGGCGGTGGCCGGGGCGCTGTTCCTGGTGTCGGGCGCGGTCTTTCCGTTGGCCGTCCTGCCGACGCCGGTCCAGGCGCTCGGCCTGGCCAACCCCCTGACGTGGTGGCTCGAGGGCGTCCGCGATGCGCTCTTCCCTGCCGGGATCAGCTCGATGGGCGGGGCCGGATCGCTCTACACCGAGCTCACCGGACGGGCCTCACCCGACCCGGTCACGGTGATCGTCGCCTTGCTGGCCACGGGAGCCATCGCTACACTCGCGGCAACCGTCGTCTTCCGCTGGAGTGAACACCGAGCGAAGGACCGCGGGCTCATCGACCAGACGACCGGCTCCTGAGGAGGACCGACGTGCGGATCTACGAGGGCTCCCCGCGCCAGGACTTCGAGGAGGTATTCCGCTCGATCGGGGCCTTTCTCGACCAGCGGACCATGAAGGAAGTCCTCCTGGCCGAGGCGCCGGACGGCTTCATCGTCCAGGGGCTCGTAACGGTCGGGACCGATACCAGCGCCTGGTCCGAGTCGATGGGTACCCAGACCAAGGAGACCCTGACTTTTCTCGATGACGACATCGCCCGGTTCATGGACGAGGCGCTCGCGCGGCGGAACCACGCCGTTCCCGACGACTGGGCCAAGGCGGGCTACTATGAGAAGGCGTTCCGGGTCCTCGGCCAGTACATGGACGAGCAGAAACCCCGGGACACGTTCTTCTTCGAGCAGGACGGCGCGTTCGTGGTCCGCCTGCTCATGGCCAGCCCCACGGGCAGCCGGCACGTCCTGTCCGAGTTCACTCGTGAGGACATCGACGCGATGATCGCCCAGGGCCCGGGCCAGCGCGACCGACGCAATGCATCCAAGACCAAGCCGGCGGGCTCGTAACGCGAACGCCGTTCGTGCGGTCCGCCCCAACAAAATGGAGGTTCCTGTGAAGGCTCTCAAGACCGTCGCAGTTGCCCTTGGGATCACCCTCGGCGCACTCATCATCATCCCGCTCGCCGTCCTGGCCGGGCTGTTCGTCTGGCTGAAGGTCACCGAGGAGAGCGACGAAGACGCCCTCGAGCTCGACGAGGAAGGCGTCTGACCTCACCCAGCGCGGTCACCCGCCGCGACCGACCAGAACCCAGACCCCAGACCCGACGCCCGACGCCCTGATCGCGCCGGGCGTCCTGGCGTCTGCTGGACGCCGCTCGGGCCGGCGGGCCGCCCCGATCTTGGGTACTAGACCGCGTACGCGGACGCGCAGGCTGGGCTTCAGCGGCAGTTGGGCGTGATCCTCGCGGTCGCGATCGCCGTCTTCCTGCCCGTCGGTGGCGTCCTCGCGGCGTTCCTCGCGGGCGGCCAGCTCAGCCTGGGCTCGATGATCGGATTCCTTGCGGTGATCGCCTCGCCGCCCGGAACGAATTTGCACTCCCGACGCTCTATCTCCGCTTTGGTCGGAAGCGCGACACGACGGCCGGCGACGCGCCCATCGGGGTCTCGCCAGCCTCCTGAGGGAGGGACGGTCGCGCCTCGGATGATGGCTCTGTGCGGCCGCGAGGGAGGCGGCCCTATCCTGCCCCGGTGACTCCAGCCGACGGACCAGCCGGTCCTGCCCCGCCGATCGAGCCGCTCGCGCCCGGCGCCGCGCCGCTGGCCATCCTGGTCGACTACGACGGGACGATCGCCCTGACCGACGTCTCGGACACGGTCATGGCCGAGCATGTCGACGGCGCATGGGAAGCGCTGGCCGCCCGCTATGACGAGGGCATGATCGGCTCGCGGGGCCTGATGACCCACGAGATGAGCCTCATCCGAGCCGACGGCGACGATCTCCTGGCGACGGCCGCGCGCCAGCCGCACGACCCGGGCTTCGTGCCCCTGGTCGGGCGGGCGCAGGCCGCGGGCATCGCGGTCGAGGTGGTCAGCGACGGCTTCGGCTTCTTCATCGGCCCGGCCCTGGAGCGCCTGGGCGTGCCCGAGCTGCCAGTGATCACCGCGCGGACGACGTTTGCCGACAACCGGGCAACGATCGCGTTCCCGAACGGCCACCCCTCGTGCTTCGTATGCGGGACCTGCAAGCGCCAACGCGTGCTCGCGCAGCAGGCCGCCGGCCGGGCGGTCGTGTTCATCGGCGACGGCGAGAGCGACCGCTATGCGGCGGGGTACGCGGACGTGGTCTTCGCCAAGCGATCACTCGTACCGATCTGCGTCGCCAACGCCTGGCCGTTCCGGCGCTGGACCGAGTTCAGCGAGATCCACGCCTGGCTGAACCAGGTCCTCGATGCCTGGCGGAGCGACCCGTCGACGCCGCTCATGCCGCGGCCCACCGCCAGGCCGTTTTTCTGCGGCCCGGAGGTCTGGGGCGATGGGCGCAGCGAGCCGCCGAGCCAGGGAGCCTGAGCCGCCCGAGGGGCCCCGCGAGGCCGGCCGACGACCCCCCTCGGACTGGCCCGGGGACGTCCATCCGGGTTGCCCGTCGGGGCACTTTCCGATAGCATTGGAAAAACCCCGGAGGACCGACCCATGGCGAAGTATGTCTTTGTGACCGGAGGCGTGACCTCCTCTCTGGGCAAAGGCATCACCGCCGCCAGCATCGGTCGGCTGCTCAAGGCGCGCGGCCTCCACGTCGCGATCCTCAAGCTCGATCCGTACATCAACGTGGACCCGGGCACGATGTCGCCGTACCAGCACGGCGAGGTCTTCGTGACCGACGATGGGGCCGAGACGGACCTCGATCTGGGCCACTACGAGCGCTTCATCGACGAGAACCTGAGCCAGCTCAGCAACGTCACGACCGGCCGGATCTACCAGGCGGTCATCGCCAAGGAGCGGCGTGGCGACTACCTGGGTGGGACGGTCCAGGTCATCCCCCACATCACCAACGAGATCAAAGAGCGGATCCAGCGGCTCACCCGCGACGGGCGGGCCGACGTCGTCATCGTGGAGGTCGGCGGGACCGTCGGCGACATCGAGAGCCTGCCCTTCCTCGAGGCCATCCGCCAGATGCGCAAGGACGTCGGGCGGAGCAATGTCCTGTACGTCCACGTGACCCTCCTGCCGGCATTGGCAGCGACGGGCGAGCTCAAGACCAAGCCGACCCAGCACTCGGTCAAGGAGCTGCGCGGGATCGGTATCCAGCCGGACGTCATCGTCCTGCGCGCGGACCAGCCGGTCAGCGAAGAGGTCCGCGAAAAGATCGCCCTCTTCACCGACGTCCCGTTGGAAGCGGTCATCCCGGCGATCACCGCCGACACCATCTACGAGGTGCCGCTCCAGTTCGAGGCGGCCGGCCTGGGCGACCTGGTGGTTCGCGACCTGGGCCTGGCCGACGTCGCGACGGCCCCCGACCTGGCCGCCTGGACCGCCCTGGTCGAGCTGATCAAGCGCCCCAAGCCGACCCTCGAGGTCGGGCTCGTCGGGAAGTACATCGAACTGCCGGATGCTTATCTCAGCGTCGCCGAGGCGCTCCGCCACGCGGCCTGGGCGAACGGCGTGGACGTCAGGATCCGCTGGGTGAACTCCGAGACCCTGACTCCCGAGACGACCGCCGCGGCGCTCGACGGCGTGGCCGGCGTCCTGGTCCCGGGTGGCTTCGGCCATCGCGGTATCGAGGGCAAGGTCCTGGCCGCGCACTATGCCCGCGAGCGGCAGATCCCGTACCTCGGGCTGTGCCTCGGACTGCAGTGTGCCGTCATCGAGTTCGCCCGGGACGTGCTCGGGACATCGGACGCCAACTCGACCGAGTTCGACCAGTTCACCGAGAACAAGGTCATCGACTTCATGCCCGATCAGCGCGAGCTCGAAGACAAGGGCGGGACGATGCGCCTTGGCCTCTACGCCGCCAAGTTGACTCCCGGCTCGAAGGCCGCCGCGGCCTACGGCCAGGAGGTCATCTACGAGCGCCACCGCCACCGATTCGAGGTCAACAACCGCTACCGCCAGACCCTCGAGGCGGCCGGCATGACCCTGTCCGGGCAGTCGCCCGATGGTCGGCTGGTCGAGATCGTCGAGCTGCGCGACCATCCCTGGTTCGTCGCCACCCAGTTCCACCCGGAGTTCAAGAGCCGGCCCGACCGGCCGCATCCGCTGTTCGACGGGTTTGTCGCGTCGTCCATCGCGGTCCGTGACGGCCGGGAGCCGGACCTGCGGGCCCGCCCCGGTTCCGTGCCGGACGCGGCCGTCCCGGTCGTCCCGGTGGACACGACCCAGGTCGTCTGACTTGGCGCAGGCAACCGGGCCGGGATCCTTGTCGGGTCAGGCGCCCAGCGCGACGCTCTTCATGGTCAGGATCGCTCTCTAGTCCGGATCACTTGACCTCGAAGTCGGTGCGCATCCCGACCTTGTAGTGGGCTTCGAGCGAGCCATCCGGCTCGGTCTGCAGGATGTTGCAGAGAAGGACGTACTTCCCGGGCGTGAGCAGCAGGTCCGCCTGCTTGGTCGCGCCCACGTCGATGTCCTCGATCTCGCCGATCAGGGTTACGCCGGCGACGCCCTCGGTCACCTTGCCGTCCTTGTCGACCGGCAGGTTCGCCGCGCCCAGGTCGGACTTGACGACGACCAGCTCGTGCACGTCCGCCGGACCGGAGTTCTTGGCCACGAAGGTCACCGTGCCGGCCGCGACCGACGTGACGTCCGGCACGACCGCGAACTCCGTGAGCGTCACGTTGACGGTCCCCGTCGATCCAGCCGCGGTCGGGGACGACACCCCACCGGTCCCCGTCGATCC
>JBDTQW010000021.1:0-34601 GCA_039931975.1 Chloroflexota bacterium
GGTCCTCGATGAAGTCGCCGAGGTGGGAGTCCTCCTCCTCGCCGATCGGGGTCTCCAGCGAGACCGGCTCCTGCGAGACCTTGATGATCTCGCGGACCTTGTCCGGGGTGACGATGACCTCCTGGCCGCGGGACATCGCCTCGGCGATCTCCTCCACCGTCGGCTCGCGCCCAAGCTCCTGCAAGAGGTTCCTGGACACGCGGATCAGGCGGTTGATCGTCTCGACCATGTGGACCGGGATCCGGATGGTCCGGGCCTGGTCGGCGATGGCCCGGGTGATGGCCTGCCGGATCCACCACGTCGCGTACGTGGAGAACTTGAAGCCCTTCTCGAAGTCGAACTTCTCGACTGCCCGGATGAGCCCGATGTTGCCTTCCTGGATGAGGTCCAGGAACGACATCCCGCGACCGATGTACTTCTTGGCGATCGAAACCACCAGGCGCAGGTTGGCCGAGGTCAGCTGCTCGCGCGCGTCGCGCCCGATGCGGACCAGCTCGCCCTTCCGGTCGCGCAGCTTGGTCGACAGCGGCACCTCCGGGTCGTAGCCGAACGACTTGAGCAGGGCCGCATCGTTGCCGGCCAGGATCCAGCGCTCAAGCGCCGGGAAGGCGACGTCGTCACGGGACCAGTCGTAGATCGCCCGTAGCCCGACGTTGTCGCGCGAGTCCAGGTCACCGTTGTGGACCGCGAAATAGGCCCAGTCGTGGAGCGGCAGGAACGCCGCCGCCGACGGCTTCTCGTTGTATGCCGAGACCAGGTGCTTCGCCTCGCGCAGGAGCACCTTGGTCCCGTCCGACTGGACATCCCGGCCGGCCTTGATGAGGTGGAAGTCCGGCGTCGGGGTCAGCAGCGACTTGGCGCCCTTGTCCGAGATCGCGTCCCGGACCATCTTGTGGGCCTCTTCGCCGAACGGCAGGCGGTGCTGCGGCTTGGCCGTCCGCGTCTTCTGCTCGGTGTTGTGGGTGGTCCACTCGTGGAGCGAGACGATCCCCTTCCAGGGCGCCTCGACGAGCTGCTCGCCGAGCTCGATGGCCTTGGCCAGGACGACTTCCTCCTCGGCAGTCAGCAATGCGACCTTGCCGATCTCCTTGAGGTACATCCGGACGGGATCGTCGATCCCGATCATGTCCGCCGAGAGCGCCTCGAGCTCCTCGGCCGTCGGCTCCTCGAGCTCCTTCGCGTCGAGCTTGGCCGGGGCGTCGGCGGGCAACGCAGGCACGGCCGTGTCGCCCTCGACGGCGACGTCGACCGACGCGTCGGCCGGCTCGGTCAGCGCCTCGGGATCGCCCAGGCCCAGGTCCGTGTCGTCATCGTCGTCTTCGTCGTCGTCGACCTCGACCGGGTCGGCCACGGCCGTCACCCCGTTACGGGCCGGTCGCTTCGAGGCCAGCCTGGCCTCCTCGATCTCGAGCTTCGTCCGGCGCGGACGACCGGCCAGGACGGCTTCGACGAGTTGCTTGTCCAATGGATCCTGAGACATGTGTCCTCCTGGGTCATGCGGGACCGACACCGCCTGCCGGGGCCGGAGCCGCGACAGCCGAAGCCGGTCGGGTGAGCAGGCGCGTCTGCTCGATCCTGCGATCGAGCGATCGGCGCGCCTCGTTGATCTGGCGTTCTTCAGCCAGGATGCGAGCCATCGCCTCCTGGTCTTCGCGGAGCTCGGCGTCGGCCTGCTCTGCCTGGTTCCAGTCGCTCCGTTCCTCGAGTCGATCGGCCTCGAGAGTGAGCAGACACTTCTCGATGTTGTAGATGACGCGCGAGGCGGGCAAGTTGCGCGGGTCGGGCCGCTCCAGGGCATACAACCCCAGGGCGAGGGCTCGCGTTTCCGGGTCGAGTGCCTCGAGGAATCGGCCGCGCTCGAACCGTCCGGCGCCGTCGGGATCCCCGGCCGCCTCGGCCCCGCGCCGGCGGTCGGCGAGAATGGCCGCATAGAGCTCGCGGGCCACAGTCGACGGCAGCTCCTCGGGTCGGAGGTCGTCCTCGAGCCGGGCCTGCATCTCGGGGATCAGCAGGATCAGCCGGAGCAGATCGACCTCGACCGGGGTGATCGACTTGACGACGTCCTCGGGGCTGACCGACTCGGCCGCCGCCCGCACGGCATCCAGGGTGATCCGGGCGCCGGTATGGTCGCCCCCGATCGCTGCCCCGCCCCCACCGGGCGCCCCGACGCTGCGACCGACATCGGGCCGGCGGTGGAGCGCCTCGAGGAGCGTCTGCTCGCTCACCGTCGAGCGGCGGGCGAGGAGCTGGAGGTAGGTGTCGCGGATGGTCGGGTCGCCGACCTTGCGCAGGGTCGGCAGGACCGCGTCAACCAGCCGCTTGCGGCCCTCGGGCGTGCGCACGTCGACCCGCGAGGCGTGGTGGTCAATGAGGTAGGCCAGGATCGGGTCCGGCGTGCGGACGGCCTCGCGCCAGGTATCGGGCGACTCGCGGATGACCTCGTCGGGGTCCTTGCCCTCGGGCAGCCGGACGACGCCGACGTCGGTCAGACCGACCCCGCCGTCCACCTGGACCTCGGAGATCAGGTTGTTGAGCTCGGTGACCCCGAACGTGCCGGCGGACTGCCCGGCCGGGTCGACGTCGTAGGCCAGGGCGACCTTCTTCGCGTAGCGGGTGAGCAGCGCGACGTGACCGGGGGTCAGCGCCGTGCCCAGGGTCGCGACGACGTTGTCGAAGCCCGCCTGGTGGGCCATGAGCGCGTCGGTGTAGCCCTCGACGATGACCGCCTGGCCGCTCTTGCGGATCGACGCCTTGGCCTTGTCGATCAGGTACAGCGTCCGGCTCTTGTCGAACAGCGGCGACCCCTGCGAGTTGAGGTACTTGCCGCCGTGGTCGCGGGTGTCGCCCTCGGCCACCAGGGCGCGGCCGCCGAAGCCGATCGCCTTGCCGTTCATGTCCCGGATCGGGAACATGATCCGCTCGCGGAAGAAGTCGTAGGCGCCGCCCCGGCCGGTGCCTCGGGCCCGGGTCAGGCCGGCATCGGCCAGTTCCTGCGGCGTGACGTTGCGCTTGGCCTGGAGCTGGCGCGACATCGTCTCCCAGCCCTCCGGCGCCCAGCCGATCTGGTAGGCCTGGATGGTTTCGTCGGTGAAGCCCCGGCCGCGCAGGTACTCGAGGGCACGGAGACCGGAGGGATGGCCGGTCAGGACCGTGTGATAGAAGGCGACGGCGGCCTCGAGGACGTCGGTCAGGCGCTTGCGGCGGGCGTCCTCGCGGCTCGTCCGCTCGTCGAGCTCGACCCCGGCGCGGGCGGCGAGCACCTTGAGCGCCTCGGGGAAGCTGACACTGTCGCGCTGCATGATGAAGCTGAAGATGTCCCCACCCAAGCCGCAGCCGAAGCACTTCCAGCTCTCGCGAGCCGGGGTGACATAGAACGACGCGGTCTTCTCACCGTGGAACGGGCAAAGCCCCTTGAAGGTGCTACCGGACTTCTTGAGCTGGACGGTCTGACCGACGACGTCCACGACGCTCAACTTGCTCTTCACTTCGGCTGCAGCGCCGACGGCCAAATCCACCTCCGCTCATGCCGGGCCTCGAACCGCCCTGGTTCGTCGACCGCCCCGGACATGACTAGTGGCTTGTCAAGCCCTTGACAAGCCGCATCGGTAGAAATCATACCACATTGTCAATGGGTTGGGTACCCCGGGGGGGTATTGACAGGGTCGTGTCAGGAGCCCGCCCGAGAGCTAGGAAGCTGCCGGTCGGGCGGTGGCACCGAGGTAGTGCGGCAGGAGCGTCGCCCAGCCGCCGAGGTTCCGGTCGCGCCACGTCTCGCCGTCGGTGCCGAGACGCTCCCAACCGTGGTGCTCGATCTCGACCTGCGTCGCTGCGTCCCCGCGAGGGACGAAGCGGATCTCGACGTCGGTCGCGTCGCTCCGATCGCGGTTGAGGTGCCACGTGTAGCCGAGCCGGCTCGGCGGGTCCCAGACGGTGACCTCACCCCAATCGTGCTCGATGCCGCCGGATGTGCGCTCGAAGATCCGGCCGCCGGGCCGGCGTTCGAGGACGATCGTCAGGTCCTCCTCGCCCGACACGGTGTGGTCCTTCGGCCACCATTGGTCGATCCTGGCGGTCCACACGTCAAACGCGTGGTGGACCGGGCAGTCGACCTCGAAGGTCAGGCGGATGGGCTCGATCATCGGTCGGGTGGATCCGACGGGGTGTTTCGGGCGATCAATCGAAAGCGCGCCGCCGCTTCGCCCCAGACGCGTTCAACGTAGTCCCGTACGGCCTCGACGCCCTGATCGTGGAGCTGGTAGATCCGGCGCGTCCCGCGGGGCTTCTCGACCACCAGACCGGCGCGCTTGAGCAGACGAAGATGACGCGAGACCGCCGGCCGGCTGATGGGCAGCAGGTCTGCGATCTCCTGGACCGACCGCTCGCCGTCGCCGAGCAGCTCGACGATGGCCCGGCGATTCGGATCGCCCAGGGCGTCGAACGGGTCGCCGTCGGGCAGAGGTGCGGCCACACGGCCAGCCGGCCGAGCCCGGTCAGCCCGGCTAGCCCGGCTGCTCGGCACGCGCCTTAAGCCCGTTTGCGAATTGGTTGAACCACGGCCCGAGATCGGGCAGGGACCGCCACATCATCGGCAACAGCGGGCCGGTGTATTCCTCTCGAACCTGGAAACGGGTGGTCCCGTCGCCGGACGGGCTCAACTTGAAGGTTCGGACGCCTTTGAACAGCCCAAGCGGCACGCCACCGCTCCAGGTCATCGACTTGTTGGGGTCGAATTCGGTGACCTTCACCGGAAAGGTCCGGCCCGGATTCGCGCCCGACCTGACCTTGATCGTCTCCCCGGGCGCGATCGATCCCTCGACACCGAGTACACCCGAGTCCCAGTCCGGATATCGGGCCCCATCGATGAGGATCCCCCAGACCCGCTCGGGCGCAGCATTGATCACCGACACCGCATCGAACGACTTCATCAGATCGCCCGCATCTTGTTGTTCTTGGCGTCGTGGGTGACCTCGGCGAGACCGAGCGCCTCCATGAGTGGCGGCATGTAGACGCCGAATCGTCCGCGCAGGCCCTTCTTCAGGCCGTACCACCCGCCGAGCGGGTTGTCCGATGAGCGGCCCCAGGCCTCGATCGTGTCGTCGGCCGCCGACTTTTGCTCGTCGGCGCCGCCGAGGGGCATCCAGTCGCCGCGCGTCTTGAGCATCGCGTGCAGGTCATCGATCGCCCGGGCGTCGTAGAGCAGCTTCGTGGCACCAACCTGGCACACGATGACCGGCGGATCCGCCACGTCGTCCCGGTACATCGTGTAGCCCGAGGTCCCGGGTGGGGTGCTCAGGACCCACGGGTCGTCCTTGGTGCCCGTTCCTGTCGCCATGTCGCGCTTCTCCTCATGCTCAGTCCCCCTCATCCGTAACCGGACGGCTACGGTAACATCGCGGTCACCGTTCGACAAGGCGCGATCCCAGGCGCCTCGGGCAGCGTACGATGAGCGTGACGGCCCAGAGTTGGATCGAAACACCGATCCTGGAATGACAGGCGCCGTGTCGTCAGGAGGAGATCAGGATGAACAGAGGCGGTGGGGTCGGCATCCTTGGCGTGATCGTCATCGTTGTCATCATTCTCTTTGTTCTCGGGGTCATCAAGCTCTAGACCGGGAGAGCCTGGTAGGGGGGCTCCTGCGGATGGGCCGGGCGGCAAAGCCTCAGGGGACGCCGAGCTCCTCGATCGTGTAGCCCTTCGGGTAGGTCGGGTGGCGCTGGCGGGTGATAAGGCGCGGCTTGCGGCGCGTTGGCAACCGGCGGACGATCCGGCTGCGGAACCGCACGGCGCCTTCCGTGAGGCGTCGGATGGCCGGGTTCGGACGAGGCAACCCGACCGCTTCGAGCAGTTGGTCGTCCATCATCGCGTGGACGAACGGCCGGCCGAGTGGCCAGAGCGGCTTGGGCAGATACCCACTCAGGAGCAGGTCCCGCGTCGCGCGGGCCAAGCCCCGTTCTCGGGCGCATAACGGTATTCCTGGAGCGCGAAGTCGTGGTAGTAGCGCTCGAACGTTCCGTAGTCCTCCGGGACGTCGCGGATGGCCATCCGCCTGGCGATCTCACGCCAGAAGTAGAAGGACGCCAGCTTCTTCTGGGGCAGCAAGGGCCGCCAGCCGAATCGCTCGTTCCGGCGGATCGGCTCGAACACGAAGGTCGACAGGACGTAGAGGAACTCGTCGTTCGAGATCGGATGACGGCCGTGCATCTGGTTGATCCCGCCGGAGCGCAGCCTTGCCCCGCGGGCTGTCGTAGCCGTGCTCCAGGATCTCGGCCAGGAGCAGGACCGTGTCGTGTCCCAGGGGAACTCCTGGAGGGAGGTCAGGTAGGCGATCCGCTGATGGTCCTTGAGCGGATCGAGCCGCCGGATCTCCTGCAGGACCGCATCGTGCGCCACGATTCGACCTCCATCGGCCGCGCCAGCATAACGACCATCGAGACTCGTTCGCAGCCGGACCTCGCCCGGATGAGGCCTCATCGGCTGACAGCGGGCGGCCCCGCTCAGGTCACATTCGCCGGTGCTACGAGGACGCCTGCTGGACACCGCCTATCGCGGGGTTTCCGCTTTCGCGTTCGAGTGGCACATTCCAGCCGATCAGTTCACAGCCGAGGAAGTGGGGCGCACCCTCACCGGGCGTGCACATCGGGCAGCCCCACAGCGTGAGGCCGCCCTCGTCAGGAAGGAAGGCGATGTCACAGGTGTTCTCTGACGGGTCGCAGTATCGGCCGTGACACCCGCAGGCGCATTGGATCCAATGCTCACACGTGCAGCTCGCGGTAGGTGACGGTTGCCGCAGAACGCTTGTCGGGAACCTGCTCGGCGCGTGCATCTGGTGCTCCTGGCGCCACGAGATCGTGACGGTCATACGAGACGTCGGTGGTATCGATTGTCCCCGCCCCGTCAAACAACCCGCAACGCACGCCCAGGATCGACGGGCGCGAATTTGGCCACTCGACGACAACGGCGGCGACCGTCCCTCGCCCACCCGACGGACTTCGGGCCGGCTCAGGCTACGGCGCGGAGGATTGACTCGAATAAGAGAAGTTCCGCGAGACATCGGCGCCGGTGCCCTCGATCGCCTCGACCCAGCCCACGACGACCGCATGATCGGATGCCGTGGCGAGGTCCACGCTGCGATAGGACAAAGCATCGGGGATCGATGGCAGACCGGGCACACGCTGCCAGGCGACGCCGTCGTCGCTCCGAAATAGCTGCAGTTCGGCGTGAGGCTCAACGTCCTTGTTCAGGACGCCCAGCGCGAAGACGCTCTCACCGACCGATGCGATGGCCTGCAACGCGGGAGCTCCGGTTTGCGTGACGCTCCAGGACGAGCCGTCGCCCGACGTGGCGGCCAAGCCCTGGTCCTCGATGTCGCCGACGGCGACGAGACCGGGTCCGCCGGTGGTCAGGCCCGACAGAGACCCCTTCTTTCCGCTGTCGTCGAAATCTGCTCGCGTCCACGTCAGACCGTCGCCTGATGTCCAGGCGGCGGGCTGGACAACTTTGCCGGCCGTTCCGGTTCGTGCGTCGCCGACAGCCACGAAGCCGGATCCGATGGCGACGATGGCGCGCATCCCGCCGCACGCCGGCTCCTCACCGGTGTCGTAGCACCGCCCGACCGCCATGTCGCCAGAGTCGGCCGCACGAGTCCAGGTGACGCCGTCTGGCGACGTCCACGCTGCGGCACGCGCCCGCGGGCCCGCGCCGATGACGTAGCCGACGATGACGTAGCCCTGCGGGCCGGCCGCGACGGCGGCGACGCGAGCCGAGAAGAGTGCCGGCTCGACCTGCGCACGCTGCCAGGTTCGACTGTCGGAGGATCGCCAGATCGCGACGCCGAGCCCGTCGAACGACCGGTCATCGGCATAACCGATAGCCACAAGGCCCGCCGGTCCCGAGGCCACGTCGAACATCCCCTGCTCCGGTCCACTCGTCGATGCCGTGTAGGCCACCTCAAGGCCGGACTGGTCCGGCACGCGTGTCCAATCTCCAGGGAGCGTGGTGGTCCAGACCGAAACGTGGCAGTCGCTCGGTACAACCCCCTCCGCTCCAAGCGTGCACACTGGGCGGCCGACGGCTACGGACGCCGACCCCGTCGTCGTGACCGCCTCCATCAGTCCGATCCAGCCGCCGCCCACGTCTGACGTCGGGAGCTCCAGCGCCTGCCAGGTCTCGCCGATGACCACGGGCGACGCAGACGGTCCCGACGATGGGACTGGCGGTGGACTGACCGACGCCACCGGCGGCGATGTCGTGATCGGGTCGCTCGTTTGACAGGCGGTTGTCGCTGCCACCATCAGCGTGATGAACACGATGCGGAGATGTCGATGACCCATCAGATGCTCCGACTTAATCCCGTGGAGATGCCGAGGGCATCCCTCGTCGGCCGAGCATAAGACGCGGTCGTTGGGCATCCGTTGCGGCAGCCGGAGTCCCGGACAGCCGTCTGTCATTGAGCCGGGCCTTCCCGGGCCAGGACCGGCGCCAAGCGCCTAACGGCGGGAGAAGGGTTCAGCCTGCCTCTACCGGCCGCCCACCCGTGGAGGCACCGCGGTCAGCGGGTCGTTTCGGTCCTTCGGACGTAGGTCTCGTCCTCGAAGTTCTCTTCGGTCTTGTCGCCCGCACCGGCTCCCGCCCCGGCACCGACCGCACCACCGACGACCGCGCCGGGAGGTCCGGCGATAGCTCCACCGATCACCGCCCCGGCAATGGCTCCGCCGCCTGCGCCTGCCCGGCACCAGCCTCGTCGTCACCTTCGGACGACTCGCCGGCGATCGCGCCGCCGACGGCGCCGACCAAGCCGCCGATGGCTGCGCCGGGAGGACCCCCGACCGCCATGCCGATCCCGGCACCGGCGAGAGCGCCGACTCCGGCCCCGACGGCTTCCGCGCCGGTCTCGTTCTCGTTCGTGGTCGTCACGACCTCGTCGGTCGTTACGACGTCCTCGTCAGCCGTGACCGTCTCTCCGGTCCGCTTGTCTACGTATGTCCCCACGGGTTCTCCTTTCGAACTCTGGACGCTAAGCGCGCCGTTGGAGACGTACGGTGAGTGAGTGACGCCTTACGCCAAGCGGCATTTCGCCGACCCAATCTTTCAGTGGCGTTTCAGCAGCCGCCCCCCGGCCGGCCGGACCGATCCGGATCGGACCGATCCGACACAGCCCGGTCAGACGGCGCTACGGCGACCCATGAGCGCGCGATACACCGCGACCACGATGATGCCCCCGAACACCGCGACCACGATGCTCTCGATGTTGATGCCGGTCACGTCGGCGACCTTCAGGACGGTCCCCGCCAGGTATCCACCGACGACGGCGCCGACGATGCCCAGGAGGATGGTGGCGAGGACGCCTTCCTTGCCGCCCATGATCATGTTCGTGATGTACCCGGCGATCGCCCCTACGACGATCCACGCGATGATGCCCACAGAAACCTCCTACTGACGAACGGGCGCCACGTGGAGTGCCCACGACATGAACGTCCGTGATCGCCGCTGACCGATGGTACCCCGCCGATTCCCCCGTCTTCCCCTGATTATCCCCGTGCCGGAGCTATGCGTTGACGTCGCCGGCCGTAGCCGGTCGAGGCCTTGTCGGTCGCTCCGGCGGGGTGGTGGCCTCCGCGGTTCGTAGTTCGTCCGCCTTCGCCTGCGAGGCCTGATACGCGCGCTGGGTGATCTCGGCAGCTACGTCTCGCCCGCCCAGCCCGAATGCCAGACCGAACGCGAGAGAGACGGCGCCGACGACGCCGATGAACAGGATGTTCACGAGGTCAGCTGCGATCCCGAGCTGGTTGATGGCCACCAGGACCGCGAAGGACACGATCGCGACTTCGGCGATCTGCCCCAGGAGCCCTGCGTTGGAGAAGCCCAGGTTCCCTGCGCCGACCTCGATCAGACCACGGACGAACCGGGCGACGAGCGGCGCGACCAGCAGCACGATGGCCGCGACGATGAGATTGGGGATCCAGAGCAGGATCTGGTTGAGGAGCTGGCTGACCTGGGGCATGCCGAGTACGTTCGCGGCGGCCACGAGGAAGATCAGCCGGACGATCCACTTGACGATCTCGCCGGCCACCACGCTTGGGGTGAACTGCCCCGTCGCCTGCCTGCCATAGACCCGCGACCCGTGTTCCGCGAACAGGCGATCTGCCCCCAGGCGAGCGAGAGCGAGTGTCACAACGCGGGCAAGGATGCCCGAGAGGATCCAGCCGATGAGCAGGATCAGCAGCGCGCCGATCACCTGCGGGATGGCCGCAAGGAAGGTATTCACCGCGTTCGATACGCCAAGGAAGATCGCGTCCCCCCAACTGGAGACGGTCGTGACAGGCATGGCCAGATCCTCGTGCGGGGCTTGGTAAAGGAAACGTAACCCGTCGAGGTGGCGCGAGGGCAGCCGTCGATCCACGCGACATTGCAGCCACGAGACAAGACAGGCCCGAGGTGCGGCCGGGGGGCCTGGTGCTATGCCAGGCCGGGGAGGGCTGGCGCTATGCCGCGCCGGTCAGGCGCCCAAGCCGGGGAATTGCAAGGCCGAATGGTGCGCGGATGCATCGGCCCAGGACCATTTGGCGATGGCCGGACCTCCCACGAGCGGGCGAGGGTGCGCGCATCGGGTGAGAAAGGAGGTAAACCCAATGCTTCTGCGAGTCCAAGCGGCCGGCAGAACGCTGGCGGCATTCTTCATGCGCCTGACGCGCGGCGGACATTCGTCAGACGGTCAGGGCCTCGCGGAATACGCTCTCATCCTCGCCCTCCTCGCGATCGTCGCCATCATCGCCCTGCTCTTCCTGGGCGGCCAAGTCAGCAAGATCCTGAGCACCGTCGGGAAGTCCATCTAGGCACATCCGGCTCACCGATGACCCCGGCCCGCGTCATAGGGCCGGGGTCATTTGATTCCTCAGAGGAGGGGCGGACCCTGACGGGGTCGCACGATCCGTCGAGCAAGACCGTCGGTGGACCAGCGCCCTTCTCGATAGACGTACCAGGTTGCTTCATCGCCCTCGAGCGAGCGCACCCGGACGGCCGCCTGCGGGTACTGCTCCCGCAAGCGTGACTCAAGGTCGCCCGCACTCGTGACCCCATGGGCCACCAAGTCTTCGGCAAGACGGACGAAGGTCGGATCATTGCCCGGATTGATCATCAGGACGCGCACGCCGAGATGGTCACGGCCAGCCCATTGCACGACCATCTCGCCGACCGAGTCCGATATGGTGGGAATGCTCGCGCCGCAGCACGGATCGGGCCGGGGCCGCACCGATCGGCGGGCTCAGCGTTCGGCGGCCACCTCGGCGGGGGCGCCAACCGCCGGGCTCGGATCCTCGACGGCGGGGCCCGCTCCGCGGGCCGGGGTGACTCCTGCGGCATCCAGCCGGGCCAGCAGCGGTCGGGCGCCGATCCGGGTCAGCGTCTCGCGGGCGCTCGCGATCGCCGTGGGCGCCTCGGTCATCTCGGCGTCGGTCGGGGCGAGCAGGATCGCCAGGTCCAGCGCCGCCAGCGCCACGTCGAAGGCGAGGCCGAGTTGCCGCCAGCCGCGGAGCGCCTCGCGGTAGCCGGCCACCGCGTCGGCCCGGCGGCCCTCGAGGGCGGCGAGTCCGGCTCGCAGGGTTACGATGTCGAGCCCGGACGCCTCGCCCCCGACGACAGAGGCATCGAGCCGGTCGATGACGACGCCGGCGGTAGCCACATCGCCGGCCCATAGCGCGGCCCGGGCGGCGATCGGCAGGCTGATCGGGACGAAGTATCCAGTGGCGTCCGCGGCGGCCGTCGCCTCCTCGCGGGCTTCCTCGAGCCGGCCGGCAGTGAGCGCCACCCAAGCCCGGCACCAGTGGACGTACGAGGGGTACTGGGGATCCCCCATGAAGTCGACCAGGAGCCGCTCGGCTTCGGCCAGGTCGGCCGACGGATCGCGGCCCTGGAGGGCGGTCAGCACGGCTCGGTCGACGTACAGCTCGAGGTAGAAGCTGCCGGTGATCTCGTTCGACAACCAGTCGTCCAGCAGCGTCGACGCCCAGGTCCATTCCCCTGTACGGAGGGCGCACGACACCGAGTTGCCGACCATCATGAAGCCGTAGTTCAGCGACCCGCGGCGGCCGGCGATCTCCAGCCCCTCGCGGGCCAGGGCGAGACCGGCGGCTGGGTCGGCGAACTGCTCGTAGAAGCTCAACGATGTCCGCGTGTTCCGGTCGACATCGAACAACCCGTTCGCGACCGCGAGCTCGTTCGTCCCGCGCAGGAGGATCATCGATTCTCGCGGCCGGTCGAGCTTGTAGAGCGTGCCACTCAACCGGGCCAACGCGAGGGCCGTTTCCTCCAGCAAGTCGAGTCGCTCGGCAATGGGCAGGAGCCGCTCGAGCCACGTGAGGGCCGCTGCATCGTCCTGGATGAAGTTGTGGCCAGTCGCCATCTGGAGCATCAGCGCGACGCCGGCGGGGGTCTCCTCGAGGTCCGAGAACTCCTCCCAGGCGGGCCGGATGAGACCGAGCACCCGATCGCCCTCGGTGCCGAAGAACCCGATCGCCTGGACATATGCGGCCGTCGCCAGCGCGATCCAGTGGCGGTCGCCGAGCTCCCGGCGAGCCTCGAGCGCTCCGAGCCCGTGCCGCTCCGCGACCTCGCCCGAGAGGCCCTGCATCGCAGAGACCCGCGCCCGGTCGTGGAGGTCGGCGCGATCGGCCGCGTCCGGGCTGACGCCCAGGGCATGCTCGAGGAACGCGATGGCCTGGCCGTGCGCGCCGAGCGCCACGGCCCGCTCGGCGGCACCGCGGAGGGCGACCCGTGCCTGGGCCGCCAGGGCGTCGGCCTCGGGCCCATCCGCCGCGTAGCCGTGCGCAGCCAGGTAGTGGCCGGCCAGCGCGCCCGCGAGCTCCTCCGTATCAAGGGTCTCGAAGAAGCGGGCCGCGGCGAGGTGGCGGGTCTTCCGGTCACGCTTGGCCAGAGTGTTGTAGGCCACCTCTCGGATGAGCGCCTGGACGAACGCGTATTGGCCGCGCTCCGGCGACCGCGGGTCGACCTGCTGGACCAGGAGCTCCCGCCGGACGAGCGCCCGCAGGCGCGGCTCGAGCGACGCCGGATCGACGCCCGAGACGGCGGCGACCGCGGCAGGCGTGAAGCTCTGGCCGAGGACCGCCGCGTCGGCCACCAGGGACCGGTCGGCCGCGTCGAGCTCGTCGAGCCGGGCCGAGATCAGCGCGGTCAGCGTCTCGGGGACCGCCAGGTCGGTCAGGTCGTCGGCCGGGCGATAGACGCCGTCCTCGAGGATGAGCCGACCCTGGGCCAGGAGCATCCGGACCGTCTCGACCGCGTAGAGCGGCACGCCGTCGGCCCGGGCGATGATCGCGTCGCGGGCGGCCGCAGGCAGACCGGGCACCAGGCCCGCGAGGAGCTCGCGCATCGCGCTGGTCGAGAGCGGCTCGAGGTAGATCGACGCGAAGCTGCGCTTGCCGGCCCCCCAATCCGGCCGGCGCTCGAGCAGCTCGGGCCGGGACAGGGTGAGGATCAGGATCGGGACGTTGCGGCTCCACTCCATGACGTGATCGACGAAGTCGAGCAGGCCGCTGTCGGCGTGATGGAAGTCCTCGAAGACCAGGACCACGGGGCCGGTCGCAGCGAGACGCTCGAAGAACGTCCGCCAGGCGCCAAAGAGCTGCTGGGATCCCGCGTCCGACTCGAGCCCCAGCAGCGACAGCAGCGCGGGGCCGATCCACGCCCGCTCCGTCTCGTCGGGGACGTGCTCGGCGAGCATCGCCGCGATCCCCGCGCGGGTGGTGGGCTCGTCGTCCGTCTCCTGGAGGTGGGCCCGGGCGCGGATCATCTCGCCGAGGGCCCAGAACGTGATCCCCTCGCCGTAGGCCGGGCTGCGGCCGTCGTGCCACCAGACGCCCTCGACCAGCCCGTCGACGTACTTGAGGAACTCCCAGGCCAGGCGCGACTTCCCGATCCCTGCTGGGCCGATCACGCTGACAAGGCGGGGACGGCCCTCGCGACCGGTCGCGTGGAACAGGTCCTTGAGCTGGCGGAGCTCCTCGTCGCGACCGACGAACGGGGCCTCGAGTGTCTCGGTCCGGCCGACGCCGCCGCGCTGGGCGACGACCCGGACCGCACGCCAGGCCGGCACCGGGGCCTGCTTGCCCTTGAGGACCTGATCCGCGGCGGCCTCGAAGACGATCGCTCCCCCGGCGGCGCGCTGGGTCGTCTCCCCGACGAGCACGGTCGACGGCGGCGCCACGCTCTGCAGCCGGCTCGCGGTGTTGACCATGTCGCCGGCGACCATGCCCTGGTTGGTGGCGCCCAGGGTGACCGCCGCCTCGCCGGTCAGGATCCCGACCCGAACCTCGATCCCGGGGCCCAGCGCACGCACCGCCTCCACGAGCTCGAGACCGGCTCGGACCGCGCGTTCGGCGTCATCCTCGTGGGCGATCGGGGCGCCCCACAGCGCCATGACCGCGTCGCCGATGAACTTCTCGACGGTGCCGCCGTAACGGCCGATGATCTCGCGCACGGTCTCGAAGTAGCGATCCTGGAGCTCGCGCACTTCCTCGGCATCGCGCCCCTCGGAATACGCGGTGAACCCGACGAGGTCGGCGAACAGGACGCTGACGAGCCGCCGCTCGGCGACGGCGTCGGGCGCGACGGCCGGCCCTGAGGTGGGAGCGGGCGCGGCTGCCGGGGCCGGACCGGCGGACGCTCGGGCCGTGGCCGCCGCCAGCGGCGTGGCGCACTCGGAGCAGAACTTGGCGGCCGGCGGGTTGGTCGCCCCGCAGTTCGGACACGGTGCCGCGAATGGCGTCGCGCATTCCATGCAGAACCGGGCGCCGGGCAGGTTCTCCGTCCCGCAGCTCGAGCAGATCACGCGCGTGTCGCCTCCCATTCGGAACGCGTCAGAGGCTGAGGATAGCCGAGCCTACGACCGCAATGCGCCCCTCGGCGAGCCGGCTGCCGCGGCGCTCGCGCATTGCCACCTGCCCCGAGCCGCTGGGGCCGGTTGGCGCTCGGCTGCTCGACCGGCCCGCCCGATGGTGGCAGCGGCTCGCGAGGTCAGCCCGCCGTCACGGAGATCCGGTGGTGGCCGCGCGCGCCGCTCGGTGCGGTGTCCGTCGGCTGGTCCGTCTGCACGTCGCCGGTCCGATCGGTGGCCCGGACCTCGATGGTGTGCCGGCCCGGCACCGCCGCCCACGAGACCCGCCACTGGACCCAGGTCGCATCCGAGATCGGCTGGCTGATCATCGCCTCCTGCCAGTCGCCGTCATCGAAGCTGACCTCGACCCTGGCGATCCCGCGATCGGGCGCCCAGGCGACCCCGGCCACGTCGATCGACCCCACTGCGACGCCCTTCCCGGCGGCCGGCGTGTCGATACGGGACTGGGTGAGGATCGGCGCGTCCTTGGCCCAACCCAGGGGAACCCAGTAGCCGTCGACGGCCTCGCGGGTCGTCAGATCGATCGACCGAAGCCACTTCGTCGCCGAGACGTAGCCGTACAGCCCGGGGACGATGAGTCGGGCGGGGTAGCCGTGGTCGGCCGGCAGGAAGTCGCGGTTCATCCCGACCGCGACCATCGGCTCGCGTCCAGCCGCCGTGGCCCACGAGGTCGGGAAGCCGACGGTGAAGCCGTCGACCGACCGTCCGACGATCTGCGTCGCCCCGGCCTGTACACCGGCCTTCTCGAGGAGGTCCTTGAGCCGGACCCCCGTCCACAGGGCGTTGCCAACGAGGTTCCCGCCGACCCGGTTGCTGACGCAGGCGATCGTGACGTACTGCTCGAAGAGCGGCATCGCCAGGAGCTCGTCGTAGGTGAGCGAGAACGGTCGATCGACCATCCCGCTGAGCTCCAGCTTCCAGGTCCGGACGTTGACCTGCGGCACGAGCAGGGCGGTGTCGATCCGGTAGAACTGATCGGTCGGCACGATCAGCGGCGTCAGGCCCGGGGTGGTGAGGGCCTGGTCGCTTGCGATGGGTGGGACGCTCCGGAGTGGGGCCGGGAGGCGGGACGTGCTCACGACCCCGGCGGGGTGCTGCGCGTCGACGAGGGCCCGACCGAGTTGGCCGACCACGACCGCACCGGCAAGGGTCCCCGCGCTGGCGAGCAGGAACCGGCGGCGGTCCCAGTCCGGCATGCTGGCGGGGGGAGAACTGCCCGCCTGGGCCGCGCTGGCCCGATTGGCCGGCCGGCCGAGCGGCGCGAGTCGGACGAGGATCGTCAGGGCGATGCCGCCCAGGACCACGGCGAGGGAGGCATTGACCACGGCCAGGGCTGGTTGGACGAGGGGCTGACTGAGGGCGGCTCCGAGCGCAACCAGGCCGAAGGCCCCGAAGATCGCCCAGCCGAGCCAGATCCGGCGGCCAGCCAGCATGCCGGCCGTTGCGGCGATCGCCACGGCGGCGATGACGATCAGGCCGTTGAGCGCGGCCTTGTCGTTCGTGCCAAAGAGATCGACGAAGACCTCTTTCGCGCCCGGGGGCTGGAGACTGATGACCAGCGACCCGACGGCCACGATCAGGGACGGCGCGCCGGCGACGAGCCCGGCGAAGAGCTCCGAGCCGGCGATCGCGACGCTGCCAGCGACGGCCCCGGCCACAGCCAGGACGGCCGTTCGACCGATCTCGACGCGGCGACCGGTCAGCGGATGTGCAGGGTCGATCGAGCCGGGGCTCGTGCTCCTCGTTCGTGCCACGCCGAGGACCCTAGCGGCGGCATGTGACGGGTCGATGTCGGCGGTGTCATCCGGTTGTCATCGTCGGACGGCAGGCTGGCGAGGCACTGCCGCCCCTGATCGAGGAGTCCGTCATGTCCCGAGTCCGCATCTCGCCCGCCGCCCTCGGCGCCGCCGTCCTGGCCCCCATCCTCATCGTCTCTGGCTGCACGAGCGCCGGGGCGAGCGCGACGCCCGCGCCGACCGAGTCGGCCATGATAGAGCACAGTCCCTCACCGGAGGCCAGCGCGATGATGGAACACAGTCCCTCGCCGGCCGCCGCCGCCCCCGTAAGCAGCGGAACCTTCCACAAGGTCGACGGCAGCGC
The DNA here is from genome assembly GCA_039931975.1 of Chloroflexota bacterium. Lineage (GTDB taxonomy): Bacteria > Chloroflexota > Limnocylindria > Limnocylindrales > CSP1-4 > Chersky-267. The sequence continues at coordinate 17,009 of JBDTQW010000021.1, forward strand.
GCAGGGCACCGTTGCCTTGTTCCACAACGCGGACGGCACCTTCACGATCACGTTCGAGGACTTCGCCATCGACAGCGCCGCCAACACTCACGTGATCCTCGTCACGAACAAGGACGTCACGAAGGACGGCGACGTCGACAAGACCGCGATCGTGGATCTCGGGGCGCTCAAAGGCACGTCGGGGATGCAGGACTTCCCCGTCCCGGCGGCGGCCGATGCGATGACCTACCACACCGTGGTCCTGTGGGATACGGAGATGGCCCACGCGATCGCGGCGGCGCCTCTCCAGTAACCGTCGCGGAGCACGATGGACGGCCGGCCGCGGTCGGCCGTCCGCATACCATTCGCACCATGGGAGCCGATCGCGCCAGGCCGATCCTCGTGGTCGATGACGACGCGAAGATCGTCCGATTGGTCCGGATGTACCTCGAGCGCGAGCGCTACCGCGTGGTCGAGGCGCTCGACGGACCGAGCGCGCTCGCCGCGTACGAGGCGCACGATCCGATGCTCGTGGTCCTCGACCTGATGCTCCCCGGGATCGACGGCCTTGCCCTCGTCCGGACGATCCGCGACCGAGCGGACACGCCGGTGATCATCCTGTCGGCCCGAGGCACGACGTCGGACCGGATCGCGGGGCTGGGACTCGGCGCCGACGACTACCTGCCGAAGCCGTTCTCGCCCGCGGAGCTCGTCCTCCGGGTCGGCCGGGTGCTGTCCCGGGCTGAGGGACGGCGCACGATCGACGCCCCGGTCCTCGAACACGCCGGCCTTGCCGTCGACCGGGATCGCCTTGGCGTGACGGTCGACGGTCGCCCCGTGGAGGTGACCGCCCTGGAGTTCCGCCTCCTCGTCGCGCTGCTCGAGGCCGACGGCCACGTGCTGACCCGTGACCGGCTCCTCGACGCGGTCTACGGGGCGGATGCCGGCGACATCCTCGACCGGACGATCGACGTCCACGTCGGCCGCCTCCGGAGCAAGCTGGACGATCCCGCCGACTCGCCGCGCTTCATCGCGACGGTCCGGGGCGCCGGGTACCGACTCGCCCCGCTGCCGGCGGAGACCGCTTCCAAGGCCGGGGCCGCCCCCGTGGACCGACGCTCCGTGGCCCGCCCGTGACGCGGCCCGGCTGGACCCGCGGCGTCGGGTTCCGGATCGCCGCCGCGGCCGTCGCCGCCAGCGCGCTCGGCGTCGGCATCGTCAGCCTCGGCGTCCTGATCGTGGGAGCCGAAACGTTCACCCGACTGATGATGGAGCACGGGAGCAGCGCCGAAGACGCTCATGCCATGTTCGACGAGTCGGTCCGGGTCGTCCTGATCGTGGCCGTGATCGTGGCCACCCTCGCCGCCGTCGGTCTGTCGACGCTCCTCGGCCGCCGACTCGCCTCGCCGCTGGGCGAGATCGGCCGCGCGGCGCGCCGGATCGCCGCCGGCGACTACACCGCCCGGGTGCCCCGGAGCGGGCCTGACGAGATCGCCGGCCTGGCCGACTCGTTCAACCAGATGGCCGGCAGCCTCGAAGAGGGCGAGCGGCTCCGCCGGGAGTTCGTCGCGAATGCCGCCCACGAGCTGCGGACGCCGCTGACGAACCTCAAGGGCTACCTCGAGGGCCTCCGCGACGGGGTCATCCCGGCCGACGAGGCGACCTTCGTGTCGCTGTCCGAGGAGGTCGAGCGGCTCGTTCGCCTTGCGGCGTCGCTGGACATGCTGGCCGCGGAGGATGCCGTGGCGACCCCGGCGCGGATCGTGGAGATCGATCTGGTCGCGGCCATCCGGGCGGCGGTCGACCTTGCCTCGCCGGGCGCCGAGCGGGCCGGGATCACGCTGGATGTCGAGCTGCCACGGACCCTGTCGGCGCGGGCCGACCCCGACGCGCTGGCCCAGGTCCTGGGCAACCTGCTCCAGAACGCGACCCGCTACACGCCGCGCGCCGGCCGGGTCACGGTCCAGGCCGAACGCCGGACCCAGGACGTGTTGGTGACGGTCACCAACACGGGCGAGGGCATCCCCGAGGCCGATCTGGCGCACGTCTTCGAGCGCTTCTACCGCGTCGACAAGTCGCGCGGTCGCGCGCACGGCGGCGCTGGCATCGGGCTCGCCATCGTCGACCAGCTCGTCCGGGCCATGGGCGGGAGCGTCGGGGCGGAATCCGCCGGCGGCCAGACCCGGTTCTGGTTCCGCATCCCGGCCTAAGTCTCGTCATCGTCCTGTCACCGGCCCGAACGAGGATGGATGGGTGCTGCTCGCCCTCGTCTTCGCATTCGTCGCCGGCGTGCTCACGATCCTTGCTCCCTGCACGCTGCCGGTGGTCCCCCTGGTCGTCGGGTCCACGCTCGTGGGGGGTCACCGGCGGGTCGTCGGAGTCATGGCCGGGTTCGGGCTGGCGTTCGTCGCGACGACCGTCGTGCTCGCGTCCGCCCTCGCTGCGCTCGGACTGACGACCGATCTCCTCCGGCTCCTGAGCGGCGTCCTCCTGGCCCTGATCGGCCTCAGCCTCGTCGTGGGGCCACTCGGCGCCAGGATCGGCAGTCGTCTCACCGGCGTTGCGGCGTTGGGGACCCGGCTGGCGGGTCGCCCGACCGGCGACGGCCTCGTCGGAGGCCTCGCTGTCGGCGGGGCGATCGGGCTCGTCTGGGCACCGTGCGTCGGGCCGATCATGGCCGGCGTCATCGCCCTGGCCATCAGCCGCGGGCCGAGCACGGAGACCGTCGCGCTGGCCAGCGCCTACGCCGTCGGTGCGGCGATCCCACTGGCGCTGGTCGCCACCTGGGGGCGCCGGGCGCTGGCGAGGATGGGCGATGCTGCGCGCGGGGCACGACTCCAGCGTGGGCTCGGCGTCGCGATGGTGATCGCGGCCGTCCTGGTGATCACCGGCCTGGACCTGACGGTGCAGAGCCAAGTCGCGGCCGCGGTTTCGGGTGGACCGGCGGCGTCGCTCACGACCGAACCGGTGACTGCCGGACAGCAGGAGGAGGCGATGGACACGACGCCCAGCCGAGTCGGCCTCGACGATCTCGGACCAGCCCCCGAGCTCACCGGGATCTCGGCCTGGATCAACTCGGACCCGCTCACGATCGCCGGGCTCCGAGGCAAAGTGGTCCTCGTCGAGTTCTGGACGTTCGGCTGCATCAACTGCATCCACGTCCAGCCCTACGTGAAGGCCTGGTTCGACCGATACGCTTCGGCCGGGCTCGTCGTCATCGGGGTCCACACCCCCGAGCTCTCGTACGAACGCGACCTCGCCAACGTGCGGGCCGCAGTGGCGTCGTCCGACGTCCGCTTCCCGGTCGCGTTCGATCCGGACTTCGCGACCTGGAACGCCTACCGCAACAGCTACTGGCCGGCGTTCTACTTCATCGACAAGGAAGGCCGGATCCGTCACACCCACTTCGGCGAAGGCGACTACGACGGATCCGAGCAAGTCATCCGCCAGCTCCTCGCCGAGCCCGGATAGGCACCCGACCCCTTTGTACGGTCCGTGTCCGTAGCCGGTTCGTAGCCCGTCAGTCGAGCATCACCAGCGTCTGAAGCCCGGATAGCGGTCCGTCGGGCTGGGGCGTGGGCAGCTCGGGCTCCAGGCCCTCGCCCTGGTCGGCCGCGGCCCGCGCGGCCTCCAAATGGCCGATCAATGTGCCCATCGTCGAGCGGAAGCCTGCGCCATAGCCTGGAACAAAGGCGTCGAGGGCGGCCTGCTCCCGCTTCGTCCTGGCGTTGCCGAACCGGAAATGGACGGTGGTGCCCGTCGGCGTGGGCTCGAGCTCGATCGTGTGGAGGACCTTCACCGTCATGCCATCGCTGTGGAAGATCGTCCGGTCGGTGAGGTAGTCGTACGGGCGCCAGTCGAGGATCTCCTCGATCACCGCGTTCTTGCCGTGCATGCAGTGGTTGGTCGCGCCCGGCCCGCGTCGGCCACCGGTGGTCCCCGAGACGATGACGTCGGTCACCCCGATCTGCCAGGTCCGGCGCTGTCCGGGCGTGGTCAGGAACTCCCAGACCACCTGCGATGGCGCGCCGGTCTCCGCCGTCACGATCAGGCTGGCGTCGTCCGGAGCGACGAAGAACCGCTGCCGGTCCTCCTCCTCCTGCCACCGCAGCTCGAGGTCGTGGACCCAGCAGGGCACGTCGCCGATCCGCTCGAACGTCTCGGTGATCGGGCGCATGCCGAGCGCGGTCGGATCGAGATCGCTGGCATCGATGCAGGCCTGGCTGAACAGCGCGTAGGCGGGCACTCCCAGCGTCTCGACCACCTCGTTCTTGAGCAGCCGGTGGACCACGATCACGTCCGACCCCAGGAGCTCCTTCCGGCCGGCGACCGTCTGCTGGATCGCCTCGCCGTGATGGACCACGAACTTGAGATTGAGGTCCGGGATCCGGACGCAGGCGTTGCACGGGCACGAGGTCGCCTGGCGGACGTCGCGGCGGCGCCGGCGGAACCCGAAGTAGCAGCGCTCGATCGTGTCAAGGAGCATCGACCCGTCGATCCGCTCGGTCGTCATGAAGGTGAAGGCGGCGTCGCCTTCGAGCTTGGCCAGCCGGAAGTTCGGTCGGAGCGCCGTGACGACCGCACCGATGAGGTCGGCCAGGATGTCCTGGGCGTGGTCCAGCTCCACCTCGGCGAGGTAACCCGTGTACCCCGAGATGTCGGCAATCAGGAAGCAGGTCGGCTGCGCGCTCGAGGCCATGGTTCCTCGCTGGAGCCCCCGATGTCGATGGTCGCCACTATACGGCCGGCGCCCGCGCCGACCCGGTCGGTGGGAGCGAGACGACCGCGCTTCCGCGAACAGTTCCTCGACAGGCACTCCACCGTGATCGCCGACCAGGAGCGAGCGGGGCTCGACCTCGTCACGAATGGCGACTACCACCTCGACGAGGACTTCGCCGGCCGCTCGTAGCACCACTACCCGTTGCAGCATTTGAAGGGCCTCAAGCACGAGGAGCTGCAATACGAGCGCTCGCGCGACCGGCTGCTGGCAGCCTGCCGATATCGTCGGGGGCATGTTCGACGTCGGCTACGCAACGATCAGCGGGACCAACGGGGCGGTTCGATCGCGTTGAACGGTCCGACCGGTCTCACGGCAGCCCCGGAAACCCCTCCCAGCGGGGTGGGTCCACGATTTCGCGCGTTCGCTGGCGGCGCGTCTTTGCTCCTTGCTCGGAGCCTGCGCCGGCCGCCGCCGAATCTCGTGATTCGCAACAGCAGCCAATCGTCAGGTGTTCCTGCGCCCACCGAAGTTTCGCTCCAGGGTCTCGCATGACAGGGAGCTCCTCGTTGGGTGACACCCTCTCGGTCGGCGCAGCACAGGTTGCCAGTCTCCGCGTCGGACCCGGCCGATACCGAGGAGCCGCTGCCCGTCAGCCCTCGCGACGTTGGCGATCGCGACGTACTCGGCGGCCTCACGCACGAGTACTACGGCATCGCTGCGTGATCGAATCTGGGTGGTCGACCCCCACGGGCGTTTGAAGACTAACGTTCGGACCGCCATCCGGGTAGGCGCGACGGTGGCCGGCGACGTTGAAACCATCGACGATCTGAGGGCGGCCTCGAAGCGACCCCGGACGCCCCGGCCCGTGTCAGCTCGATTCGGATTCTTGCTACCGTGACGGTCGCTGTCAGGGGCGCGAGAACGCTGCCGCAACTTTTGTTATGGCCGCCGCGGCATCCGCGATGTCAGCATCGCCGATCGACGGGTTCACGACTGTGACCTGGATGGCGTCCTTGGCCACGCCCTCGGCACCGGGCAGATTGGGTGGAGACGCAGCCTCCTCAGGGAAAGGCCAGTGACGGTCGCCGAACCCGCGTCGGTCCACGAAAATCGGTTGACGATGAAGAGGAGTCGGATATCGGCGCGTCGCCGGGATGCCCTCCGCGCGTATCGCCGCGACAACCTCCTCCACCGGGGCCGCGATCACCTCGCGATCGAGGAGGAGGATGTACTTGTAGTAGGCGTGGGTCGCCGCTTCCTGTTCGAGTGGCGTGACGATCCCGGGGACGCCAGCCAGTCGTTCCGTCAGCGCTGAGGCGAGCTCGCGGCGTCGCTCGACGTACCCCGGCAGCCGACCTAGCTGAACGGATCCCAGGGCGCCCGCGAGCTCGGTCATCCGGAAGTTGTAGCCGAGCGTCTCGTGGAAGTAGAGGCGTTCCCCCGCGGAGTAGTTCTCGTCCGTCGGAGCCTCTCCGTGGTTCAGGACCATCCGTGCTCGCCGCGCGAGCGCGTCGTCATCGGTGACGATCATCCCGCCCTCGCCGCCAGTCGTTATGATCTTGTCCTCCCAGAAGCTGTAGGCGCCCGCATGACCGAACGTCCCGACGAGCCTGCCATCCCATCGCGCGCCCGTCGCCTGGGCGCAGTCCTCGATCAGCAGGAGGCCCTTTCGACCAGCGAGGTCCGCCATCGCGATCGGGTCGGCCGGATGGCCGTTCAAGTGAACCAAAACGATCGCCCTCGTGCGGGGGGTCAGAGCTGCCTCAACGGAGGAGGCCGTCAGGTTGAAGGTCCGTCGATCGATGTCCGCGAAGATGGGCACAGCTCCGGCGTGCACGACCGGCGTCACGCTTCCAATGAACGAGTGGGAGGTGACCACGACCTCATCGCCGGGACCGATGCCCGCGGCGACGAGAGCGACGTGGATCGCAGCGGTCCCCGTGTTGACCGCGATGGCGTGCCGCGTCCCCTGGAACTCGGCCCAGGCGCGTTCGAACCTGCCGACCTCCGGGCCAGACAGGCTGGAGAACTGGCCGGACGCGAGGACCCTCCGAGCTGCAGCCTGTTCTTCCACGCCGTAGGACGGCCAGGTAGGAAACGGCTTCGTGCGAACCGGGCGTCCACCGCGAATGGCGAGTCCCTCGGACGCGGGCGGCCCTGGACGGTCGAGCGACGACATCACGAATCCTCCGTATAGTGCTGGTGGGTGGCCGAGCCGGTTCGAATGCCCGGATCGGACGTCTCGAGATCGTCTTGCGCTCTCAGTAACGCTCCCAAGAGGACAGCAGCGTCACCCAAAGTAGCGGCGCTGACCCGGATCGTGTTTCTCGATTCGGCGATGCGTCGCCGGGCACCCATTCTGGCAGCGGACCGGATGAACGCCGGCTGGCCGAGCGCGAGTGAACCGCCCACGACGATGAGCTCCGGCTCGAGAACAGCTCCGATCGCGGCGAACGCGAAGCCGAGCGCGACGGCAGCCTGATCGACGATCTGTCGCTCCGACGGATGTCCCGCCCGAGCGCGCACGAAGAGCTCCGCCACGTTCTCGATCCGCTTGCGCTCTCCGTTTCCCGAGGGAAGCGTACGCGCAGCCCTAAGCAGAGCGACGCCGCCGGCGAAGGCTTCGACGCAGCCGCGGCGTCCACATCCGCATCGAGGGCCCCTTGGGATCGACGACGAGGTGCCCGACCTCCCCTGCCAGGACCGAGGGCCCGGCAACGACGCCGCCGCCGACCACCAGGCCCGCGCCCGACCCCACTGCTGACGGTCACGTAGACGAATGGATCAGGGATGCGTCCCGCCCCGAGGGCCAATTCCGCGTAGGCGCCGCTCTTCGCGTCGTCCTCCAGAGACACGGGCACCCCCAGTCGATCCGAAACAGCATCGGCGACTGCAACGTTCCGCCACCCGAGGTTCGGAGAGTGGACGATGACCCCGGTGGATCGATCAAGGGGCCCCGGCGCCGCGATCCCGACGGAGGCGATCGGCCTTCCTCCCGCGGCGGTCCGCAGTGCGCCCACGATGAGCTCCACCGCAGCGGCGCTCTGCCTCGGAGTCGCGTAGACGGTCGCCCGAAGGCCTTTGCGTGACAGCTGTTCGTCTTCGGACCACACCGCCACAGAGGTTTTCGTGGCACCGAGGTCGACACCCCCGACGAATTCGCGCATCTACGTCGCCGGCGCTTGGCGAATCGCGGCCAGGAGGTCGGCAGCGATGTCTGCATCAAGGACCATCGGATTCGCCATGAGCGCCCGCCTCGCTGCCGCTTGGCCCCTAACGAGGACCGCCTCGACCGCGAGACCCTCGTATGCCGCGTGGAGCGACAGTAGTGCGCGCGCCAGCGCAGGCGGCGCGACCGGCTCACACGACTCCAAACGTCGAGGGGCCGAGATGCGGACCGGCGCTTCCACGACGGCCGCGTCTGGAAGCCACGCCACCCGGCCGGCATTCCGCGTTCCGAGGATGAGGGATCCTGGCCGCCCGTTCACCCACCCATCGAGGAGCGGGACGAGTGCCTCGCCAAACCAGGCCGCACCCCGCCGCGGAGTCGCCGCCGGATCCTGATCCGTGGCGTACGAGTCGAGCAACGCCGCTTCGAGCGCTTTGAGGACTTCTGCCCTCCCCCCTCCCGACTGCGCTAGCTGTTCGCCCAGGATCGCCCTTCCCCGGGCGTAGTAGCGAACGTACGGCGCGGCGAGCGCCTCATGGGCTACGACCGCCTCGAGCGAGAGTCCGATCGCGAGATCCGCGAGCTCGGCAAGGCGCGCGACCCCGTCGGGTACGAACCAGCCGACATGGTTCATTCCGACATAGCGCGCCTGGATCTCCTCGACGTAGTCGGTGAGGTCGCCGCGTAGTCAGATGGTCGAATCGTGTTCTTAGGGTCTAGGATTCACGCGACCAGACACCGATTGGCGCCCGCCGATGTGCGGTCTCTTCATCGCCTTGCCATCGAAGCTCCGCATCCGGGCAGATGTTGACGCTTGGTAGTGCGCCTGCTTCCGTGCCATCTCGGGCATCGGCGCCGCCATCCGGTCGGACTCGCGCTCGAGGTCGGCGACGATCTCGCGCAGCTCGGTGTCTCGGCCGGCGTAGTCGCGGATCCGACGGGTGACGGCGGACAGGGCCTCGCGGGCGCCGCCGTAGTCGCCGGCGCGGTTATAACCGACGGCCTCCTGGCGGGCTCGCGCGGCGAAGATCCTGGCAACGGCCCGGTCGACCTCGCGGTCCCGATCCTGGCCGTCGTTGACCCGGTTGTCGGCGTACTCCCAGGCGAGCTTGGCGCCGGCTGATCCGAGGACGCCCTCTCGATCGGTGATCGCGATCAGCGCGCCGGTCAGGTCGCCGATCTCGCCGTATGGGAAGTTCAGCCGGATGACGACCTGGAGCCGCTGCTCGGCGACGAGGTCGCCCAGGATCACGGTGGTTCGACCGCCAGCGGACGTGTTCGTCGGGTACGGGCTGAGCGACTCGACGACGACGCCTTCCGGGGCGGTGACCTCGACGGCCACGTCCCGGGCGACGATCTCGAGCGTCTCGCCGACCTCGCTTGTCACGTAGTCGGCGATGCTCGCCGCGTTGGCGATGAAGTAGAAGTGGCCGCCACCGGCATCGGCCATCGCCTGGAGCAGGACCTCGTCGAAGTCCTGGCCGACCCCGAACGTGGTCGTGCTGACCCCGCGAGCGCGCAGCTCGGCGGCGTGGCGAGCGAGCTCGTCGCGATCGGTGATCCCGTGGTTGGCCAAGCCGTCGGTCAGGAGCAGCGTCCGGTTGACGCCCTCGTCGGACAGCGCGAGGGCAACCTGCTCGCAGCCACGCAGCCAGCCGGCGCCCAGGTCCGTGCTGCCACGGGCGTCGATCTCAGTCAGCCGGGCAAGTGCGTCGGATCGAGCCTCTGCGGTTGCATGGGTGGACGGGAAGACGACGTCGACGACCTCGTCGTAGACGACGATGGCGAACCGGTCGTCGTCGTGGAGCCGGGCGAGCGACTCCTCCACGGCGAGCTTGGCCAGCCGGATCTTCTCGCCGTTCATCGAGCCGGAGCGGTCGATGACGAAGGCGAGATGGACGGGCGGGCGGGCGCGCTCGCGGGGCGCGGCGGGCGCGTCGATCTGGGCGAGGACGAACCGGTTGCTCCGGTACGTGGAACGGATGAACTGGCGGTCGGATCGGGCGGTGAAGGTCATGACGGGTTCTCCTCGAGCAGCTCTCGGGCGATCGCGATGAGGCGCTCGACCCGCTTGTTCTGGAGCCGGCTCAGCGGCCGGCGGATGTGGAGTTCGATGTCTGGGGTGAGGCTGATCCGATCCCATTGGGAGCGATCGGGGGGCGGCTCGCTCGGAGCCGGCTTGGCGGGTGTCGGAGGCGCTGGAAGGCTCGGCGAGTTGGCCGGCTGGACCTCGAAGAGGTCGAGTCGACGGAGCGCCTGGCCATCGGGAGCTCCACGTGACCGAGTGGCGGTGACCCCTCCCCCGAGGACCGAGCGGACGTAGTCGAGCGCAGAGCTCGACGGCGGTGGTGCGGCGGCCTCCCCTTCGACCAGGCTCGCGATCGTCTCGTCATCGAGAGCGGCGAGCTTCGCGCGGATCTCGGCCAGCGGAAGGTGATCCCGCTGGAGCCTCCGGATCAGTCGAAGGCGGGCGAGGTGAGCGTCCGTGTAGTGGGCGCCCGGACCGACCTGTCCCGGTGACGGCAGCAGCCCCTGGGCGACGTAGTAGCGGATCGTCCGCGGCGACACGTTGGCCAGATCGGCCAGGTCCTGAAGGCTGTAGGCGTTGTCGGTGGGCATGCCGCCATTATGACAGTCCAACGTTCCAATGTCAAGACCTTTGTGTGCGAACTGCGCCTACGGTGGTGACGATCCGAGTCGTCCGACGAGCTCAGGCGACGCGATGACGACGAGCTGGGTCGTGGCGCGAGTCAGGCCGACGTAGAGGAGCCTCGAACGCCTCGAGCAAGGCAGTCGGGAGCGTCTCTCCCCACCAGGACCGAGGCCCGTCGCCAGGACGGGGTGGAAGGACGCCGGCTTGCTGGCCGAGCGTTTCGCAGAGGCGATGAAAGGTCGTGACCTGCAGGCGACCGGCTGTCTCCGGGTCGTCCGCCAAAGCCTCCTCTACTTCGCGCTGCATCGCGGTGGCCAGCGGCTGGTTGAAGCAGACGACGAGCGTCCGGAACCCCTCGCGGGCCAGGCGCTGAGCCTTCTCCAGGGCCAGGATCGACTTGCCGCTGCCGGCAGGTCCGACGACTTCGACCCGTCGGAGGTTGCGAGACTGATTGAGCGTGCGCATCTGTTCGCGCGAGGCCTGGATCAGCCGAGCTCGGTCGTCTTCGACATCGTGGCGCAGGAGCCGGCGGAGAGTCATCGTTGGTGCGAGGTAGTCGTCTACTCGCTTCATGCCGCCCGCCCCGAGCGGCTGGCCGCGACTGCCATCACCGACCCAGTAGGCGTACGCGCGGTCGACGGCAAGGCGGGTGGACTCGGGCGTCGCGAGCGCGTCGGCATCGAGGACGATCTCGCGTGGCGCATCAGGCCCGAGCAGCGCGTGGTCGCGCGGCAGGCTCGCGAGATCGACATCAGGGAACGCGACTGCGTGGCCCGCCCTCGGCTCGCTATGGTCGGGCCAATCGGGGAGGTCAGTCAGCGCGCGGCGGAGGTCGTGCTTGGCTGCTTCTGCGCGAAGGGAGACCGTGGGAGGGGTTCCGGCCCGATGGACCAACGCCCGGCCGCGTCCCGTCGCGGCTCTCCAGATTTGACCTCGATGGTGAGCAGCCCGTGCTCGGGATGGACGACGACCAGGTCCCCCTCGCCATCGTGGGCTGGTCCATCCCGACGCGTCTTCGCGCAGAACCTGACGTTGGAATAGAGGCGGTTCTCGGGTGGGAGCGCAGCCCTCAACAGGTCACGGACGCGCTGCTCCGCGGCCTGGCCTCGCGTCGATGCGATCTGGTCGACCACACTCCCCCACTCTGCAGTTGTCGCGCCACCTTAGCTTAGACCCGCACCGCCACGGTGGGTCCCTCACCGATTCGCCAGCGGGACAGCCAGAAGGTCCCGAGCGGCGACCAAAGCGACACTCAACGACGGTTTGCTGCAGCGCAACGGGCCTTTGGCCGCCGGTAACGCTTCCGAGATGGACGAGCTGACGCCAGAAATCGCTCGGCCCGAGGCGCTGACGGTCGATTGGCGAAGCTAAGAGGCGCGCGATCGGCGGGCAACGTGCCGCATCTACACTCCCATGATGCGCTGTGTCGCGTGCGGCGAGGAAAATGCGGACCGGTCTCGGTTCTGCCTCTCGTGCGGACTTGCACTGACAACCGAGGCGCAGAGCGACGCGGCTATCTCCCGACGCATCGTGACAGTCCTGTTCGCCGACATGGTCGGATCGACCGGGTTTGCCGAGTCGCTAGATGCCGAGATCGTCAGGGCGATCCAGGAGCGCTATTTCATCGCCCTCCGAACGACGATCGAGCGTCATGGCGGCGTCGTCGAAAAGTTCATTGGGGACGCCGTAATGGCCGTGTTTGGCTGGCCTCGCGCCCACGAGGACGATGCGCTACGGGCCGTTCGCGCCGCGGCGGGTTTCCCGGCGGCGCTCGAGGCGGCCAATGTCGACCTTCGTTCACGAGGACTGCCTGAGATCACGCTAAGAGTGGGCGTCTCCACTGGACCGGTCGTTGCCCTGGCGGACACGACCGATGCGTTGGTGACCGGCGACACAGTGAACGTCGCGGCACGTCTCGAGCAGGCAGCGGCCCCCGGGCAAATCCTCCTCGGCATCGAGACCTACCGCCTGGTTCGTGACGTGGTCGACGTGGAGCCGCTCGGAACGATCCCGATTCGCGGTAGGGCCGTCGGGACCGATGCCTTCCGGGTTCGGTCTGTCGGCGAGGCCGGCATCCGCGTCCGCGACACTGACCTCCCACTTGTGGGACGGGGAGTAGAACTGGCCGAGCTCCGCGCGGGCTTCGGCCACGTCGCGAAAACTGGCCGTGCCCGGATGTCCCTCATTCTCGGCCCCGCCGGAACCGGCAAGAGCCGTCTCGCCCGCGAGTTTCTCGCCGAGGTCGACGCGCGGGCGGACGTGCTGCGCGGTCGATGCCTCCCGTATGGCGACGGCATCACCTACTGGCCGATCGCCGAGATCCTCCGAGATGTCGGAGGTCTCCCGGCCGACGCGCCGGTACTGCAGGTGCTAGCCGGGGTAGAGCGCCGCCTTGGCGTCTCCGCATCGCCACGTTTGGGCGCGGTGATCGCGGCGGTACTGGGCGCATCGGCCGACGCCGTTGACCGAGACGAGATTGTCTGGGGGTTCTGCCAGCTCCTCGGCGTAATGGCGAGGGCCAAGCCCGTGGTCGTACTCATTGAGGACCTGCATTGGGCTGATGCCTCGCTGCTCCGATTGCTCGAGGCTACCTTGGAGTGGGGACCCGATGGGCTGTACCTGGTCGCGACATCACGCTCCGACCTCCTCGAGGACCACCCCAACTGGCCGGATGCGACAGCGCGCTCTGAGCGTATCGACCTAAGACCTCTGGAGCAGAATGCCGTCGATCTCCTGCTCGATTCGATTCCTGCCGGACGTGCGCTCGGGCCCATTCTTCGAGCGCGGATCAATGATGCGGCCGATGGAAATCCACTCTTCCTCGAAGAGTTCGTGGGCATGCTGATCGATCAAGGCCACCTGCGTGACGAGGACGGAGCATGGGTCGCCGGCCAGGCGGTCGAGTCCCTTCCAATCCCGCCGACGATCGCGGCCCTGCTCGCCGCACGACTCGATGCCCTGCAGCGATCAGAGCAGAACGTCATCGGGTGCGGCTCTGTCATCGGTCGGTCATTTGAGCGCGGTGCGGTTGCTACGCTTTCCGTGGTTCCCGAGGGCGAGCGCCTCGCCGCGACGCTACTCAACCTCCTCCACCGGGACTTGATCATCGCTGGCCCGCACGGCGTCGATGGCGGCGACTCATACCGGTTCCGGCACATCCTCATCCGAGACGCCGCTTACGAACGCCTGAGCAAGTCCGAGAGGGCCCGGCTCCACGAGGGATTCGTCGCGTGGCTGGACGCGGTCGTCTGGGGCGAGGCGCATGCGGTGGTCGAGATAGCTGCTCACCATCTCGCTCAAGCGGCCGAGTACCGATGGGAGCTCGCCCCGCATGAGGCCGCCACGGTCGACTTGTCGGAGCGAGCCATCGAGCGACTGGTCGCCGCAGCCGGGCGAGCCGAACGTGTCGCTGCGTTCAGTGAGACGACCCGCCATCTGGGTCGCGCCATCCGGCTGGCCGACCGACTTTCCGATCTGCAGCGCCGTCGGGATCTCCGGAGTCGCCGCGCCGGCGCAGCTCACCTTGCCGGTGAGATGGACGAGGCCATTGCCGCGGCCCGCGAGGCCATCGATCTCTTGTCTCCGCAGGCCGGCATGGAGGAGGCCAGACTTCTTGGTGCGCTGGCCATATACCTCGAGGCGTACGGCGACAGTGGCGGCGCCCTGGAGACGCTCGACCGCGGCCTGGCGATCGCGTCCTCCGGCGGAGGACAAGATCGGCTCAGCCTGCTCAATCAGAAGGCACGCTTCCTTATGCTCGGGAACGCGGCGTCCGAAGCGCGTGAGTTGGCAGAGGAGGCGGTCCGACTTGCGCGCGAGACGAACGCGGAGGTCGAGCTATCGAACGGGCTTTCCACGCTAGGCATAACCCTCATGATGCTTGGCGACCGCGAGTCGGCGCTGGAGCGACTGACCGAAGCGCGAGCCGTTGCGACGCGAACCGGGGATCCGGTGGCCCGCGTGCGGTCATCGATCAATCTCACCGTTGTGCGCAATGGAGGGCCTCGCCGCGTCGACCTTCACAAGCTCAACGAAGCGAATATTGCGGAAGCCGAAGCGCTGGGCCTTTCGCGATATGCGACGGCAAACCTGATCAACGCCGCCTACTCGGCCTGGTGGGCGGGAGATCCGCAGCGGGCGAAGACTTACGCACAGCGGCTTATCGACCAGCACGTCCCGAGCGAGCACACGGCATTTGCATGGCACCTCGTGTCGGCATCTCAAGCCGCCCAAGGCCGATTCGCGGAGGCGCAAGAGGCGGCGGCCACCTCTCGAGACTGGCTCCGACGGCTCGACGTTCCGCCCCGCGAAGTCGACTACGAGATCACAGAAGCCGAGATCGCCCTGGCGTTCGGTCGGCCTCAGAGCGCGTTAGCGATCCTAGCCGCAGGACTCGAGCGAGGGGGCGGGGCTGATCCGGACAAACTCGCCCAACTCTTGCTGGTCGGGCTGCGTGCGGCCGTCGACGCTGTGATCAAAGGCGAGTCCAAGCCCGTCTCGCCTATGGGGACCGCGCAAGAGATTGCCGACGGGATGCGGCGTCTAAGATTGCTGCCGGCGGGGACATTGTCATGGGAGGGCTTCTGTGCGCTTGATCTCGTGGATGCTGAGTTGAGCCGTCTCGGCCCAACGCAACCCACGATCTGGCGGGAAGCCGCGGCGCGCGAGCATGAGCTCAACGTGCCGACCTTTGAGGCATACGCCCTTTGGCGCTGGGTCGAAGCATTACGAGAGGTGGCGGCCTCGGCCGAAGAAGTGTGTGCGGCGGCGACCATCGCGCTCGAGGCCGCTCGGCGGGTCGAGGCTGGACATCTAGTCCGATCGCTGGAGGCGGTGGCGCAGGACTCGACGGCGACCACGTGACTAAGCGGTTCGGTGCCCTGGCGCGAGGGTGAGACTGATCGCGTTGCCGCGTGCCGCATCCCGACGGTCGACGGCGTTCATTTTTCGGCCACAGGTGCGGCAACCCCACGATCGAATCGGCCGACGCGGGCGTGGGCCGCACCAATCCTCGGAGCCGGACCATAGCTGATCGCCCGTGCCCGTTGGCCCCGCCAGCGCGCCCGTCGGCGTCAGCTCCGCAACCGCTCGCCGCGTGGGTCGTAGAACGGCTCGAGGCTGACAAGGCATGGGCTTGACTCGCCGCCGACCTCCACCTGCCAGGAACCGTCGAGCGGACCGCGGACCCAGCCGAGGCCGGCCGAGCCGCCCAGCGTCGGGGCGATGGCGGCGCTCGTGATGTGGCCGCCTGGCTGGCCGTCCCGCAGCAGCGACTCGCCGTGCCACAGGACCGCGTCGGGGGCATGCACGCTGACGAGCCGTCGCTCCGGTTGGGCGTCGCGCAGGCCCTCGAGCGCCGCTCGTCCCACGAAGTCGACCGACTTCCGGCGGGAGACGCTGAACCCGAGCCCGGCCGCGAACGGATCGTCGAGCGGACCGATGTCGTGACCCCAGGACCGGAAGCCGCGTTCCAGCCGGGCGGCGTCGAACGCGAATGCGCCGGCATGGCGCAGCCCGAGGTCGGCCCCTGCCCGAACGACGTGCTCGTACAGGTCCGCGACGAACTCCGTGGGCACGGACAGCTCCCAGCCCAGCTCTCCGGTGAAGGAAACCCGGGACGCCCAGGCGCGCGTTCGAGCGACGTCGATCTCGCGAGCGCGGAGGAACGCCCAGGCCGAGGCGGACACATCGGCGTCCGTCAGGCGCGACAGCAGCTCCCGCGACCGCGGCCCGGCCAGGTGGAGCGTCGCCAAGCCCGAGGTGACGTCGGTGACCACGGCTCCCGGCGGCAGCCCGCGACGGAGGAGTCCCTCCGTTCGTCGCAGGGTGAGGGTGGGCGCAAGCACGAGGAACCGATCCTCCTCGAGGCGCGTGACGGTCGGGTCCATCTCGATGCCGCCTCGCTCGTTGCACAACAAGGTGTACTGGATCCGCCCCACCTCGACGTCCAGGTCGGAGGTGGCTAGCCTCTGGAGCCCGCTGAGCGCCTCGGGCCCCTCGACCAGGAATTTGGCGTACGTGCTGAGGTCGTAGAGCGCGACGCCCGTCCGGGTCGCTCCCACCTCCTCGCGGACCGAGGGGAACCACGAGGGAGCCCGGAAGTCGTACGTGACCGCGGGATCCACGACGCCCGGCTCGAACCAGTTCGCGCGTTCCCAGCCCGCGGCCTGTCCGAACGCTGCTCCGGCGGCCCGGAACGCATCGTAGAGCGGCACCTTCCGGATCCCCCGCCCGGTCCGCGGCTGCTTGCCCGGCCAGTGCAGCTCGTACAGACCGCCGAGCGACTCCACGGTCCGCTCGCGAAGGAACGCCGGCTGGTTCATCCAGCGCTCCATCCGGGCGATGTCGACCTCCGCGAGGTCCATCGTGGGATGGCCCTCGACGACCCACTCCGCGGCCGCTTTGCCGAGCCCCGGCGCGAAGATGATGCCCTGCGAGTTGAGGCCGGCCGCCACGAACAGGCCATCGACTTCGGGTACGAACCCGAGCTGGAAGTTCGAGTCGGGCGTGAAGCTCTCGGGCGCGCGCAGGAAGTGCTCGAAGCCGATGGATTCGAGCTCCGGGACCCGCTGTCGGGCCGCGGCGAGGACCGGCGCGAAGTGGTCCCAGTCGGGCCCGAACTCCGCGAACCCACTCGAGGGCACGGCCGACGGCGCGATCGGTTTGCCGTTTGGCTCGAAGGCGCCGAGGACGTACCGGCCGCGATAGTGGCGGAGGTAGAAGTAACCGTCGAGGTCGCGCAGGAACGGGGCGTCCTCACTCGCCCCGGCCGCTTCCTCGGTCATGAGCCAGACGTGCTCGGCCGGATAGAGCGCGACGCTGACGCCGGCAAGCCTGGCGAGTTCGCTCGTCCAGAGGCCGGCGGCAAGGACGACCGTCTCGGCCTCGATCGGGCCACGGGACGTCTCCAGGCCCAGCACGCGACGACGGTCCGCGGCGAACCGGAAGCCCGTGACCTCGGTCTCCGGGACGTACCGGGCGCCCCCGTCGAGGGCACCCTTGGCGAAGGCGAGGGCCGCGTCTCCGGGATTGATCGTCGCATCGGACGGGAACAGGACGCCGCCGACGAGGT
>JBDTQW010000022.1:0-32871 GCA_039931975.1 Chloroflexota bacterium
GGGGTGGTGCCCAGGCCGGGACTTGAACCCGGATGAGTTGCCTCATACGCCCCTCAAACGTACGCGTATACCAATTCCGCCACCTGGGCTCGAACGATGCTGCGGACTCGGTCGAGGATGGTACCGAGGAAGGGATTTGAACCCATACGCCCTTGCGGACACTAGCTCCTGAAGCTAGCGCGTCTACCGATTCCGCCACCTCGGCGTGAGTCCCGGCCGACCGGTGAGCGTGCTCACCCGCCGTCAGCGAGGCGCCATGTTAGCACATCCCAATACCGGTCACTGGGGTCCCCGAGCTCGCGGACGACCGGTCCCAGGAGCCGGTTCGACACGACCACGAGCTCGTTGCGGAAGGCGATCGGCAGGATGTACGTCCGCTCGACGAGGCGCGTCTGGAGCTTGCTGTAGGCGGCCTTGCGCGCGGCCTCACTGCCGGGTGCGCGGGCCCGGTTGAGATCGCGGTCGAGCGCGACATCCTGGATCCCGCTGATGTTCGAGCCGGCGGTGGTGGCCTGGGTCGAGGCGAACAGCGGATAGAGATCGGGGTCCAGCCCGATGTTGACGTCGATCGCAGCCGACTGGAACGTGCCCTTGCGCAGTCGCTCCTCGACGAACTCGGCGGGCGGCAGGCCGGTCACCACGGTCTGCAGCCCGAACGCCTTCCAGTCCGCCGCCACCGCCTCCGCGACGGCCATCGTGGTCGGGTTCGACTTGCGGTCCGGGGCGATGAGCTCCATCACGTACGGCTTCTTGCCACCGGGCGCGGCCCAGCCCCCGGACAGGCGCTTCCAGCCGCCGGCCTTCAGGTCGGCCGCCGCCCGCTTGAGATCGAAGCGGACCTGCCGGCTGGCCTTCGGGTCGAAGGCCCACGACGATGGCGGGATGACCGAGTCCGCCCGCGTCGCCGCAGCGCCGAACACGGTGGCGATGAGCTTGGCGCGGTCGATGGCGGCCAGCAGCCCGTGACGGACGACCGGCATCCGGAGCTCGCCATTGCCGGGCCGCAAGTTGAGGGCGATCGCGGTCAGCGTCGTCCGGGGATAGCTGAGGAGGTGGTTGCCGGGCAGCGCCCCGAGCGCGCCGGCGATGTCCGGCGGCAGGCCGGCAGCGGCATCGAGTTCGCCGGCTCGGTACGCGTCCGCGAGGGACGCGGCGTCCGGGTAGAAGTGCATCGCGATCCCGGGGAGCGCCGGTTCGGGCCGAGCGGTCGGAGCGGGCGTGGCTACCCCGGCCGGCGACGGTCCGGCGGACGGGACGGCCGAGGTCCCGGGAGCGACCGACCGGCCCGGCGAGGCCGATGCGCCGACCGCCGCCGAGCCACCCGGCGATGCTCTCGGAGGCTCCGTCGGCGACGCGCTCGGCGGCTCTGTCGGAGATGCGGCAACGGTCGGCTGCGGTACGTCGGTCGGCGCAGCCGAGACCCCCGGGTCGATCGCCGGCAGATCGGCCGCATTGGCCGGGACCAGGGTGGCCGATGCGGCGTTCCATGAAGTCAGCACGAACGGTCCCGCGCCGACCGGCTGGACGCTGAACGGATCGTCGGCCAGGGTCTCGATCGGCGTGTCGCTGAGGAGGTGGGCCGGGAGCAGCCCGATGGTGGCCGCCTGCAGGAAGCCGCCGATCGGCGTGGTCAGCTCGAACGTGACCGTCAGCGCATCGACGGCGGTCACGCTGACCTCGCGCCACGATGCCGCGAGCGGTCCGGCGTAGCCCGGGCTCTTGAGGACGTCCACCGTGTACACCACGTCGCTCGAGGTGACGGGCTCGCCGTCCTGCCAACGCGCGTCGGGCCGGATGGAGAAGGTCCAGGTCCTGCCGTCGGGATCGGCAGTCCAGCCCGAGGCGAGGTCCGGCCGGTAGGCGCCGTCTGGACCGATGGCGACGAGCCCGCTGAACACCAGCGCCACGAGGTCGCGGTCCGCCTGCGTCCGGGCGGTGAGCGGGTTGATCGAACTGGGCCGCCCGATCGTGCCCTCGCGGTACACCGCGGGGGTTGGCGCCGAGGCGCCGGCCGCCGGCGAGCCGCCGGGATCGGTCGAGCCGGGGCCCGCGGATCCGATCGAGCCGGGCAGGGCCACGGCGACCGACAGGGCGACGAGTACGACGCCTAGGATGGCGACGACCCCCCGGTCGCGTTGGGTCAACGGAATTGCCTCCAGCGATCGGCGTCTCGGAGGCCCGACGATCCGCCCCTCAGGAGGCGGTCACGGCGTCAGGCGGCGGTCGAGGCGCTCGACGAGAACAGCGCGTACGAGGCCAGCGAGAACAGGACGAACAGCACCATCAGGATGATGGTGAACTGCCACAGTCGTCGTTCAACGCCGCGTCGGCTCCGGTAGACCGCGCTGTCGCCGCCGAAGGCACCGGACAGGCCGGTCCCCCTGGCCTGGAGCAGGATCGAGATCATCAGCGCGATGCCGACGATCATCTGGCCGATGGCGAAGAGCGGATTCACGGACGAACGGACCTCTGGCTTGAAGGGCGGTCGGATGGTAGCACAGGGTCCAGGAGGGAGCTCCCGACCACTCCGGGCCAGGGCGGCAAGCCGACGAGCTCGAGGATCGTCGGGGTCACGTCGGCGAGGATCCCGTCGTGCAGGCGGCGACCCTCGACCGCCCGGCCGACGATGACGATCGGGACCGGGTTGAGCGAATGGGCGGTGACGGGCGCGCCCGAGCTATCGCGCAGGCGGTCGGCGTTGCCGTGATCGGCGGTCACGATGAGGGCGGCGCCGGGTGCCGCCGGTGCGTCGCGGTCGACGGCCTCGACGGCCGCGATCACCCGGGTCAGGCAGACGTCGATCGTCTCTACCGCGCGAACCGTGGCCTCCCAGACACCCGTGTGGCCGACCATGTCGGGGTTGGCGTAGTTGGCCACGATGAAGTCGTAGCGACCGGAGCCGATCGCCTCGACGAGGGCGTCGGTGACGCCAGGGGCACTCATCTCGGGCTGGAGGTCATAGGTGGCGACCGGCGGACTGGGCACGAGGAGCCGCTCCTCGCCAGGCCAGGCGGCCTCCCGTCCGCCATTGAAGAAGTAGGTGACGTGGGCGTACTTCTCGGTCTCGGCCACGTGGAACTGGCGCCAGCCGGCAGCGGACACCGCGCCGGCCAGCGACGGCACCTCCTCCTGTGGGAAGGCCACCTCGACCGGCAGGTCGGCCTGGTACTCCGTCATCGTCACGACGAGCAGGTCGCGTGGCGCCGGGCGTCCGTCGGGAGCGGACCGCTCGAAGCCGTCGAACGGGTCGTCGACGAGCGCATGGATCAGCTGCCGGGCGCGATCGGCTCGGAAGCTGGCGTGGATGACCGGATCGCCGTTGCGGACCCGCCCATCGATCCCATCGATGACGGTGGGCTGGACGAATTCGTCGTTCTCGCCGCGGGCATAGCCGGCCAGCACCGCCTCGAGCGCGCTCGGAGCCCGCAGCCCGACGCCATGGACGATGGCCAGGTAGGCCTGGGCGGTCCGCTCCCAGCGGTGATCGCGGTCCATCCCGAAATAGCGCCCACCCACGGTCGCGATCCGGGCGTCGGGATGGGCCGCCGCGAGGCGACGCTCCAGGTCCGGCACGAATCCGTCCGCGGAGCGCGGTGGGGTGTCGCGGCCATCGAGCAGGGCGTGCAGACGCACCGCGGAAACGCCACGGCGGGCGGCCAGCTCAGCCAGGGCCACGATGTGTCGATCGTTGGCGTGGACGCCCCCCGGTCCGACCAGGCCGATGATGTGGAGCCGGCCATCCGGCCGCGCCGCCCGTTCGCACGCCCCCAGCAACGCCGGCCGGTTAAAGAACGAGCCGTCGGCCAGCGCCGCGTCGATCCGGGGCAGGTCCTGGAGGACGGTCTGGCCCGTGCCCAGGTTGAGGTGGCCGACCTCCGAGTTGCCCATCTGTCCGGGCGGCAGCCCGACCGACTCCTCCGAGGCTCCGAGCTCCGCGTGGGGCCATCGATCGAGGAGGCCACGCCAGGTCGGCATGGCCGCGCCCGCGATCGCGTCCGCCGTCGGGTCACGCCCGATCCCGAAGCCGTCGAGGACCACCAACACCATCGGTCGCGGTCGCCGGTCTGCCGCGGTCAGCTCTCCGGTCGTTTGCACCGTCACGCGGCGCCGGTGGCGCGGGCGGTCGCGGTCAACCTTGCCCTCGCCACGATCCCGGCCATCTCGTCGGGCTTGAGCGACGCGCCGCCGACGAGTGCCCCGTCGATCGCCGGCTCAGCCAGGAACTCGCCGATGTTGGCGGCGGTGACGCTGCCGCCATAGAGCACCGGGATCGCCGCCGCAAGGTCGACCAGGCCGGCCTCGGCGATGGCCCCCCGGATCGTGTCGGCCATCGAGGCCGCGTCGGCGCCGGTGGCGTTCCGACCGGTGCCGATGGCCCACACCGGCTCGTAGGCGATGACGACGCCGGTGGCCTCGAGATCGTCGGCGGCATCGCCGAACGTGGCGTCGCCGTAGGCCGTCAGGATGCCGTGGACCTGGGCCCGGACCACGCCAGCCGCGCGACCTGCCTCGCGCTCGACGAGCTGCTCGCCGACGCACACGATCGGGCGGAGCGGGGCCTCGACCGCCCGGCGCAACTTGCGGCCGACGAGCTCGTCCGTCTCGCCGGCATCCCGCCGTCGCTCGGAGTGTCCGAGGATGACCCAGGTCGCGAGACCGGTCAGCATCGGGGCGCTGATCTCGCCGGTATAGGCGCCGCTCAGCTCGTGGTGGATGTTCTGGGCACCGACAGCAACATCGCTCCCGACGAGCGCGTCGCGGACGGCGGCCAGGCACACGAACGGTGGGCAGATGACCCGTTCGACCGGTCCCTCGACCCGGGTGCGAGCCGCGATGGTGATCGCCAGCTCACCAGCGTCGGCCGGCGTCGTGTGCATCTTCCAGTTTGCCGCGATGACCACGGTGCGCATGACCGGCATCATGCCAGAGCGCGACCGTCGGCCTCGGCCAGGGCCAGCCGTTCGAGCCGCTCGAGTGCGCGCTGGACCGTCGAGCGGTGGAGCTCGAGCCGACCGGCCAGCTCCCCGAACGTGGCTTCCGGCGTCTGGCGTCGCGCCGCCGCGACGGCCCGCACGACCTGCGGCTGTTCGGCCAGGCGCCCATCCGCTTCGAGCAGGTCGATCGCCCGCAGCTGACGTGCGGCTGCCACGACGGCTCGCTGGAGGTTGGCCGATTCGGCGTTGACCACCCGGTTGATCTCGCCGCGCAGCGCCCTGGCGACCTGCCGGCTCTCTAACTCCAGGATGGCCGACCCGGCGCCGATCCGGCGGAGGAACGTGCCGATCGTGTCAGCGCTCTTCCAGGTGACCACGCCCCGCCCGCGCCGGAGCCGCCAGGAGGCCGCCAGCCCGAGCATGTCGAGCCGGCGTGCCAGGAGCGGCGCTTCGTCCGGCGGAACCACGAACTCGAGATGCGCCCGGCCCGAGGCCAGGCTGAGCGAACCCCGGGCGAGGAAGCGGCCGCGCAGCCAGGCGATCCGGCAGTGGTCTGCCGCGAGCTCCCAATCGAAGGGCTCGCCGCCGGCCGCCGCCTCGACGACGCGGACGTGTTTGGTCCGACGCCGGCCACCGAGCAGACGGCCGGCGTCGGCGGGCTCACGTCCCAGGCGGACGGCCAGCCGCGCGACCGCCGCCTCGCGAGTCGCCAGGGATGTACCCAGGCCGGCCGATTCGGCCGCCCGGTCGCAGGCCCGGGAGGGCACGATCGACGCCAGCTCGGTCCGGATGGCGCTGACCAGGTCGCGGTCGGTGCCGGTCATGGGACGGGCTCAGACGCCTCTCACGCCGTCCGCCCGACGGCACCGCGCCGTCGCACCGAGCCATCTCGCTCGGCGATGCGGATGATCGCCGCGGCCAGGCGGGCCGGATCGTGGTGGCTGGGTTGTTCGGGGTCGACCAGGTCGTCGAGGATCAATCTCGGCGGACGTTCGAGATTCGGGGGCCAGCGCAGCCGGATGGCATCGGGATCGCCCTCCCCTTCCCCGCCCCGACTCGCCCGCGATCCCGTCTGGTTGTTGGCGAGGACGATGTCGACGATCCCGCTCGAAGCGTGGCGCTCGAGCGCCTCGACGTGGTCGGCCAGGTCGAACCCGCTCGTCTCGCCATCCTGGGTGGCGACGTTGCAGACGTAGATCCGCGGTGCCGACGAGGCCAGCACCGCCGCCCGGATCTGCGGCAGGAGGAGCGCCGGCAGGATGCTTGTGAAGAGGCTTCCGGGGCCGATGACCAGGACATCCGCCTCGCTGATCGCTTCGACTGCGTCGGCCGCCGCGACGACGTTGTCGGGACTCAGCCAGACTCGCTCGATGCCGCTCGTGGCGCCGATCCGGGATTGGCCGACGACCTCGGTGCCATCGATCAGGGCGGCGTGGAGGACGAGCGGCGTGGCCGACGCCGGCACGACCTGGCCCCGCACCGCCAGGACCCGGTTCATCTGGCGCACGCCCTCCTCGAAGTCACCCCCCTCGACGGCGGTCATGGCCGCGATCAGCAGGTTGCCCACGGCGTGGCCGCCGAGGCTCTCGGGCACCTGGTCGCCGGGAAAGCGGTACTGGAGCAGGCGGCCCATGAGCGGCTCGGCATCGGCCAGGGCCACGATGCAGTTGCGGATGTCGCCGACCGGCGGGACGCCGAGCTGCTCGCGCAGCTTGCCCGATGAGCCACCGTCGTCGGCCACGGTCACCACCGCAGTCAGGTTGCTGGTGTGCTCCTTGAGCCCGCGCAGCAGCGTGGACAGGCCGGTGCCGCCGCCCAGGGCGACGATCCGCGGCCCACGGGCCAGGAAGCGCTTCTGGTAGATCACCTCGACCAGCGGTCGATCCTCGTCCTCCGAGCGATACGGCCCGGTCAGGACCCGGACCACTTTCCAGGCCGCGAACGCGAAGACGGCCACCCCGAGCGAGGCGAGGATGACCGCCCGGAGCCAGTACGGCAGGAACTGGAGGGTCACCGCCGACACGATCGACTGGACCGGCTCGCCCAGCTCGATGTCGCGGTAGACCTGGCGCAGGACGAATGCCAGGCCGAAGGCGAGACCGAGCTCGCCGAGGAAGACGACCGCGAGCCAGCGCTTGATCCCGATGCCGGGTGTCAGCCAGCGCCGGAGCTCCGAGGCGCCGGCCAGATGGCGACGCAGTTCGGCCATTCGGCTCAGCTCCGCTCGAGCTCGCGATGGAAGACCGAGACCGTCCCGAAATCCTGCTGGCGGAGCCAAGTCGCGAGCTCCTCGGCGATGGCGATCGAGCGATGGAAGCCGCCGGTGCAGCCGATGCCGATGGTCAGCCGCGTCTTGCCCTCGGCGACGTAGGCCGGCACGACGAACTCGAGGAAGCTCTCCAGGGAATCCAGGAAGCGCCGGGTGGTCGGCTGCTCGAGCACGAACTGGCGGACCGTGTCAGTCAACCCGGATGACGCGCGGAGCTCGTCGATGTAATACGGGTTCTGCATGAAGCGCACGTCGTAGACCAGGTCGGCCTCGAGCGGCAGACCGTACTTGAAGCCGAAGCTGATCAGCTGAATGGCCAGGCGGTCCGGGTCGGGCGAGTCGGCCAGGTGCGCGAATAGCTTCTCGCGCAGTTCGCGCAGGGCAAGGTCGCTCGTGTCGAGGACCACGTCGGCCTCGTCGCGAATCGGCTTGAGCCGACGCCGCTCCTCGGCGATCGAGCTGGCGATGCCCCGGGCGTCGGCCAGTGGGTGGCGATGACGCGTCTCGGAAAAGCGCCGGATGAGGACCTCGTCGCGGGCCTCCAGGAAGAACACCTGCGGCCGGATACCGCGCCCTTCGAGCGCACCGCGCATGGCGGCCAGGGCCAGCGGCGCGTCGCCGGCCCGCACGTCGAGCACCACGGCCGTCTTCTCGAACCGCTCGCGATCGCCCGTGACGAGCTCGGCCAGCTCGGGCAGGAGCTCGCCCGGCAGATTGTCGACGGTGGTGTAGCCCAGGTCCTCGAAGAGCTTGGTGGCGGCCGTCTTGCCGGCCCCTGAAAGGCCGCTCAGGATGACGACGTGCTGGCGCTCGGGCGGCTGGGCCGCGGCCGCGGGGTCGGACGGGTCGAGAGATCCGTGGCCAATCATCGGGAGCAGTCTACCGCCGGCGCCGACGGCGCCCGTTCGGCATCCACTCCTGGCGTCGGGGCACCGAGCGGGTCAGTTGCCCCCGCGGGCGATGAACCAGGTCGTCGCCTCGTACAGGATGTACATCGTCGTTCCGAGCACGAACGGGCTGACCAGGTCCCCGCCGGGCGTCGCCACGCTCGCGAAGATGACGATCCCGAGGATGACGTAGCGCCGCGACGCGCGCAGCCGCTGCGAGCTCAGGATGTGCACCCGGGAGAGCGCGAACAGGACGATCGGGAACTCCATCGTGAGGCCGAAGGCCAGGAACAGGGTGGTCACGAAGTCGAAATAGGAGCCGGCGGTGATGAGTGGCTTGAGGTCGGCCGTCTGGAAGCTCAGCAGGAACTGCGCGGCGAAGGGCAGGATGAAGTAGGCGATCGCCACGCCCAGGGCGAAGAAGAAGAGGGCCATCGGGACCCACGGTCGGATCGTTCGCTGTTCGGTCTCGGTCAGGCCCGGCGCGATGAACGCCCAGAGCTGATAGAGGATGACCGGCATCGCCAGGATGATCCCGACCACGATCGCGATCTTCATCCGGATGAAGAACGGGTCGCCCAGGCCGGTGAAGAACAGGGGCTCGGAGCTCGGGATCGGGGACTTCAGGAACGCGATGATGTTGTCGCCCGCCGCGAACCCGATGATGGACGCGACGGCGACCGCCGCGACCACCCGGAACAGCCGGCTGCGCAGCTCGCCGAGGTGATCGACCAGGCTCATCACCGCTCCGCCCTCGGTCGCAACGGGCGAGGATGGCGTCGGCTCGGGCGGGGGCACCGTCAGCTCGGTCGGACCGAGCGGGGGCGGAGTCGGCTCGGCCGGGGTCGGCGTCGGCGCGGCCGCGCTCGGCATCGGCTCGGGCGCGGGCGGCGTCGGCTCAGCGGAAGGCGGCGGCAGCTCGGGCTGGGACGCGGGGCGGTCCGGGCTCGGGTCGTCGGCCATGACGATCGCCTGTTCCGGGCCCGCTGACGCGGACTAGGACGTGGACTCGGAGCCGGGCTGCTTGGTCGACGCCTCGGGCGCCGGGGCGGCGGCCTCGCCGGGCGGGGCGGCGCTCGGGGCCGGCTCGGAGGCGACCGGCGCTGGGGTGACCGGACTGACCGGAGCGGTCGGTGGCGCAGCTGGGGGCACGACCGGCGGGGCGGAAGTCGGATCGGGCGGCAGCGGCGACGTATCGATCGTGACCGATTCCTTGATGTCCGACGAGGCCTTGCGGAACTCGCGCAGGCTCTTGCCCAGCGCGGAACCGACATCGGGCAGTCGACCGGGGCCCAGGATGAGCAGCGCGATCACGAGGATGATGACGAGCTCGAGCGGTCCGGGAGTGGGCATCGGTCGGTGCGGCTCCTTACGGTCTTGATAGGCCTGCGGCGGCGCTTACACTAGCACAGCAAGCCGGTTGGCCCAGTCGCGCGCGGCGGCGTCCAAGGCCGCTTCGGGATCCGCCGCCGGACCCGTTCCGGGACTGGCCGCGGCCGCCTGCGAGATGCCCCGCGAGACGTTGACGAGGAGGCCGCCGGTCGCGGTCCCACCGGCCGGCGGGGCGGTCGCGGGCCCGTGCCGGAGGACCGGCTCGACCGCGCCGCCCTGGGCGCCGACCCCGGGGACCAGGAACGCGGCACCGGGCGCCACCGCCCGGATCCTGGCCATCTCGTCGGGCGCGGTGGCGCCGACGACCAGCCCGACGGTCCCACCCGGTCCCCAGCTCGCGGCCAGCCGGGCCACCCGCTCGTACAGGCGTTCGGCCGGTGCCCCGTCGACCGTCGCGGCCACCAGGAGGTCCTGGAGCTCGCCGGCACCCGGGTTGGAGGTCCGGCACAGGACATAGGTGAACCGGTCGCTCCGAGTCATGAGCGGCTCGATCGCCGCACCGCCGAGGTACGGGCTCGCGGTGATGGCGTCTGCCCCGAGCCGGTCAAACAGGGCGACGGTCTGGCGCGCC
This sequence comes from Chloroflexota bacterium, assembly GCA_039931975.1. Taxonomy (GTDB): domain Bacteria; phylum Chloroflexota; class Limnocylindria; order Limnocylindrales; family CSP1-4; genus Chersky-267. The sequence goes on from JBDTQW010000022.1 coordinate 10,054, forward strand.
GCGGTCGACCCGATGTCGCCCCGCTTGGCATCGGCGATGAACGGCACGTCGGTCGGAACCGCTACCCGGAGCCGCTCCAGTGCGGCGATCCCGTCCGGTCCGAAGGCCTCGAAGAAGGCCAGGTTCGGCTTGACCGCGGCCACATGCGACAGGCAGGTCGCCAGGAGCAGCCTGCAGAACGCCTCGATGCCACCGATGTCCCGGGCGAACCCGGGTGGGAGCAGTTCGGGGTCCGGGTCGAGGCCCAGGCACAGGACCGTGCCGGTCGCCGTGCTGCGCGCGGCGAGCCGCTCGAGGTAGCTCGCGGTCACGGACTGGTCGAGCCGCCCGGACTCGTGGCGGGCGCCGATCTGCCAGGGGCTGCAGGCGGCTCGAGGCCCGGGATGTACCAGGTCGCCGCGGAACCGCCGTCGAGCCCGCTGTACTGAGTGACGTCGGGCATCGGCTCGGCCTTCCAGCCCGGGCCGGCGCCGCTGAGTCCGACCATCTTGAGGTCGACGATCAGCCCCTCGATGTGCATGTACACGATCGAGTCGCCCTTCGGCGACCAGACCGGCGCCCACGAACGGCCGTCACCGGTCAGGCGCAGGATCTCGCTCCCATTCCGGCCGTCGAGGATGGCCACATCGGTGCCCAGCGAGCTGGTCTTTGTGACTGCGATCCAGCGCCCGTCGGGCGACCACGACGGCTGCATGTAACCCGAGGCGCTGAGGGCGGCCGTCTTCTTGGTCGTCGGGTCGTAACGCCAGATGACCGGGGCACCACGGGTGCCGTCGCGCCCGTTCTTGACGTACAAGAGCTGCTTGCCGTCGGGACGCCAGGCCGGGTCCTGATGACCCAGCGGCGCGTTCTCGGCGAGACCGAGCCGCTTGGCCTTCTTGGTCTTGACGTCGAAGGTCTGGAGGACCACGTCGCTCTGGGTCGGATCGGGCCCGTCCGAGACCATAGCCACCGTGCCACCGTCCCGCGAGACGCGCGGCTGGCGGATCCAGTAGAACCAGGTGTACTGGCCCTGCCGATAGCGACCGCTCAGGAGCTTCTGTGCGCCGGTCCCGTCGGGGTGGATCCGGGTCAGGACCGGGTAGTCCATCGAGTAGCGGCTGGGACCGTCGCCGCCGCCCGGGAACCTGCCCTGGTCATGGATGCTCTCGATGTAGTAGATCCATTCGCCGTCCGCGGACCAGCTCGGCATCGAGCCGGCGCCGCTGGTGGTGATCTGGACGGCCTTGTTGCCGGTCTGGGTCCAGAGGTTGCCCTGCTTGACGAAGACCAGCGTCCCAGGGATGTTGGTCCGCGGATCGACGATGACCACGTTCGACGGGGCCGGGGTCCGGTTCGGGGCGATGACGCCGCCACTGCCCTGTGGGCGCCCTCCCCCACCGGGGAGCGGGATCGACCTGGTGAACAGCGCCACGGTGACCAGGGCGATGACCGTCAACCCGATCACGGCGAGGGCCGGTACGACGAGCGAGCGGGCCGGGCCGATCCCGTACGGGTCGACGCTCGGACGCGCCGCCCCGGCACGGGCCCGACCGGCTCGACGGGTCACCGGGTCGATCCGGCGACGACTCGCTCGGGCTCGATCCGGGCGGCCGCCAGTCCGGCGGCGTGGCCCGCCGGCGCCGCGTCCCGGATCTCGAGCTGGATCGACTCGTAGCCGCCGAAGACCCGAGTCACGATCCGAGCGACGACGTCGAGCCGGTCGCCCTCGTGGACCTCTGCCGCCAGGTCGGCTCGCCCGAAGGCGATCCCGTCGACGACATCGAGCCGCTTGCGCAGGGTCAGCTGGGAATGGCCGCCACTGGCGGCGCGGACACGGGTCACGGTGAGGCCCTCGACGACCACGAGCGGATCGGGATTCCCAGGGCCGGTCGGATCGAGCCGACGCAGCTCGGCCAGGAACGCGTAATCGACGTCCGGACCGGGCACGACCAGGTCGACCTTGAGCTCGGGACGGGGATCCGACGAGGGTGGGGCGGCATTCGTGACGAGGACGAGGAAGCGCTCGCGGAATTCGGTCCACCGGTCGACCGGCAGTTCGAAGCCGGCCGCCCCGGGATGACCGCCATGTCGGATGAACAGGTCGGCACACTCGGCCAGGACGGCCGCGAGGTCCACGCCCGCGGCGCTCCGGCACGAGGCCCGGATCACGCCTTCGGCTTCCGTCCCGACCACGGCCGGTCGGCCGCGCTCCTCGGCCAGCCGGCCCGCCACCAACCCGATGACCCCCACCGGCCAATCGCCGAGGACCACGGTGGCCGCCGGGTCGCCCGGCTCGGCGGCGAGCACCGCCTGGGCTTCTGCCATCGCCGTCTTGGTCAGGTCGCGCCGGACAAGGTTCGCCGCCTGGAGCCGGGTGGCCAGGTCGGTCGCCTCCGCCGGGTCGTCGGTGAGCAACAGGCGGGCGGCCTCCAGGGCGTCCCCGACGCGACCGGCGGCGTTGATCCGAGGCGCGATGACAAAGGCGATCGTCTCCAGGTCGACGCTCGAAGCGGACGTTCCGGCAAGCTCCAGGAGGGCGGCCAGACCGCGCAGCGGCGCTGTCCGCAGCCGCTCGAGGCCGAGCCGGACGATGGCCCGGTTCTCGCCGACGATCGGGGCGACGTCGGCGACCGTGCCGATGGTGGCCAGCTCGGCCAGGGCAGTCGCCCGGTCCGGGCCTCCCGGGACATCGGCCAGGATCAGCTGGGCGACCTTGAACGCGACGCCGCTGCCGGCCAGGCGGGGATCGGGATAGGTCGAATCGTCGCGGTGCGGGTTCACCAGCGCGACCGAGGCCGGAAGGATGGGCGGGAGGCGGTGGTGGTCGGTGATGATGACGTCGATCCCGCGGCGGACGGCCTCGGCCACCTCGGCCACGCTCGTCGAGCCCGTATCGACCGTCACGATCAGCGTCCGCCCGGCGGCCTCAGCGGTCTCGACCGCGCGGAGCGACAGGCCATGGCCCTCGTCGAGGCGGCTGGGGACGTACGGTTCGGCGTCGAGGCCGTAGATCCGCAGGGCCCGGATCATGATCGCGAGCCCCGTCAGGCCGTCGGCATCGAAATCGCCGAACACGAGGACCGGCTCACCGGCGAGCTTCGCCCGCTGGAGTCGGGCCAGGAGCCGGTCGGCGTCGGGCAAGAGGCGGGGATCGTGGAGACCCTCGCCGACCGGGGCCGTGAACGCCGCCAGGGCCATGGGATCGGCCACGCCGCGGGCCACCAGCAGGCTCGCGATCCGCTCTGAGAAGCCCGCCTCGCGGGCAGCCGCGGCGAAGGCTGTGGATTGCTCGACGGGGGCCGGGAGTCGCCAGCGAAAGCGCGGCTCGATCACCGGCTCAGGATGACACGTCCCGCTGCACGCGGCCTTACCCGGCCGTCCGGCTCACGACGCAGGGCGACGAGCGGGGCGGCTGGCGGCCGCGGTGCGGGCCTTGCGACGCTCGTCCCAGTCGTGCCAGACGACGAGCAATGGGGCCGCGTTGAAGATCGAGGAGTAGGTTCCCGACACGATCCCGATCAGCAGGGCGAGGACGAAGTAGGTCGTGGCCGAGCCACCGAACAGGAGGAGCGCGGTCAGGGTGATGACGACCGTCAGGCTGGTGTTGATCGAACGCCCGAACGTCTGCAGGATCGAGTGGTTGACGATGCGGTCGAACGGCTCGCCGACGTGGCGTGCCCTGTTCTCCCGGATCCGGTCGTAGACCACGATCGTGTCGTGGACGCTGAAGCCGATGACGGTCAGGATCGCGGTCACGAACAGGGCGTCGATCTGGACCCGGAAGAAGGTGCCCAGGATCGCGAACGTACCGATGACCACGATCACGTCGTGGACGAGGGCAACCAGTGCCGTCGCTCCGAAGCGCACGTCCTGGAAGCGGATGGTCATCCAGATCACGATCCCGATCGAACCAAGCAGGATCAATAGGGCAGCCTGCTGGGTGAGCTCCTGGCTGATGACCGGTCCGACGGTGGACAGGGCGCGTTGGGAGGCGATCGGCCCCAGCTCCTGCTGGAGCGCTGTTGCGATCGTGCCCAGCTTGCCCGAGGTCGGCAGCTCCGTGCCGCCGTCGATGGGCCCGGGTGACGGCGCGATCGATGGCGCCGGGCTGCCCGATGGGCTCGCGGCTGCGGACGCGGAGGGGCTGGGCGCAATCGAGGAGCTTGGTGCTGCCGACGCCGATGCGGCCGGCGAAGAGGAGGCACCGGCCGAGGCCGACGGTGCCGGTGATGTCCCTGGCGAGGCGGAGCCGCGGGGCGCCACCGACGGCGCGGGGCTCGCCACGGGTGGCGGCGGGAGGTCCACCTGGCGCGTGCGGATCTCGTAGAAGCCGCCGCTGGTGGCGACGACGGTCGCGTCGGTCACCCCCTCCTTCGCGAGCACGGCCTTGATCTGGTCGGCGGTCACCCCATCCCGCTCGAACCTGATCTCCCAGTTCGTCCCGCCGGTGTAGTCGATCGAGAACTGGAGCCCGGCGGCACCGTTGGTCAACGGGGTGAGGACGATGAAGATGAGGCCGGGGATGGTCAGGATCGCCGAGAACAGGAAGAACCAGCGGCGTTTCCCGATGACGTCAAACACGAGCACGTACCGGGCGCGGACCGCGCCCCGGCGTGCGGGCCATGAACTCGTCCTCGCCGACGCCCCACAGGCCGGCTCGCCGGGCGATCTCCCGATGGACGATGGCACGGAGCACCGTCCGGGTGACGGTGATAGCGGTGAACATCGAGGTGAGCACGCCGATGATCAGGACCAGCGCGAAGCCTTTGATCGTGGGCGAGCCGAAGGAGTACAGGATGCCCGCGGTGATGAGGCTCGACACGTTCGAGTCGAGGATCGAGTTCCAGGCCCGGGCGAAGCCTGCCTCGACCGCGGCGGGCAGCGTCTTGCCCAGGCGCAGCTCTTCCTTGGTCCGCTCGAAGATGAGGATGTTGGCGTCCACCGCCATGCCCACCGAGAGCACGAAGCCGGCGATCCCGGCCAGGGTCAGGGTGACGGGGATGAGCCGGAAGATCGCCAGCACGACCAGCGCGTAGTAGATCAGGGCGACGTCGGCGACAAGGCCGGGCAGCCGGTAGTACACGAGCATGAACAGGAAGACCAGGCCGATCCCGATCGCCCCTGCGATCAGGCTCCGCTGCAGGAACTCGGCGCCAAGGGTGGCGCTGATCTGCGAATCCTGGACCGCGGCGATGGGGAACGGCAGCGAGCCGTAGCGCAGGACGGTCACCAACTGGTTCATCTGGGCGACGGCATCCGCGCCGGTGCCCATCGTGATCTGGCCCGAACCCGAGGTGATCGGCTCGCGGATGCTCGGTGCGGAGATGACCGTGCCGTCGAGGACGATCGCAAAGAACTCGCCGACGTGGGCGCGTGTGTAGTCGGCGAATTTCTTGCTGCCCTCGTCCTTGAGCGTGAAGGCCACGACCGGCTCGCCGGTGTTCTGGTCGGATCCCGGATTCGCCTGGTCCAGCTGCGTGCCGTCGAACAGCGGCACGAGCGTGGGATCGCTGGGCAGCGGCTGGCCGTCGACGATGCCGGCCGGGCTACCCGTCGTGGAGGTCCCGTACGTTGCGGCCGGCAGCGGCACGAAGATCAGCTGGCCGGTGGCGCCGACGAGGCGCTCGATGGCCTCGCGGTTGGTCGCGCCGGGCAGCTCGACCACGACCCGATCGGTCCCCTGCACGAGGACGATCGGTTCGGACACCCCGGTCGAGTTGACCCGCCGTTCGATGATGTCGCGAATGGTGTTCATCGCGGCCGCATCTGGCGTCTTGCCGCCGGCCGGCAGCGCCCGGTACTCGACCCGCAGACCACCCTGGAGGTCGAGCCCCAGCTTCGTCTCGAGGACCTTCGCGCCGGCCGAGGGATCGCCCAGGGTGGGCAGCTTGAGGCCGGGCCAGAAGTCGATCGCGAGCGCGAGCAGACCGATGACCAGGATGAGGATGGGGGCGAAACGACGCATCGCGGCGGACTATACCAGTGGACGGGTGGACGGGGCCCGGAATCGGTCTATGCGGCTGCTCGATTGGGCCTGAACCGGCCGAACAGGTAGGCGCTCCCGAGGAGGATGACTCCGAGGGCGAGCAGCGACAGGACACGGTAGGCCACGTCGAGCGCGGCCAGGTCGACCAGGAAGACCTTGACCGTGACGAGGCCAAGCAGGATGAGCCCGGCCTGTCGAGCTCGAGGCAGATGTCCGACCAGGCCGACGGTGAACGCCGCCGCGCCGAGGATCGCCCAGAGGACGCTGAGGGCGACCTGGGCTTGCTTCGCCAGCTCCTCCTCGCCGATGGATCCGCCCAGCCGGGCCTGGAAGACGTCCACGAGGCCGACCGACAGGAGGTAGACCGCGGCGATCGCGGCGAGTGCCACTCGCAGAGTGGACCAGCGCTGCAGCGGGTGATGCCGGACGGCGATGGCCAGGGCGATCGCCACGGCCGCGATGGCAGCTGTCGTCCCGTTCAGGAACGGGAGGACGGCGCTGGTCCGATCCGAGTCGACCTCGAGCCGGTCGACGGGAGCCACGCGGATGAGGATCGCGACTGCGCCGAGCCCAGCGAGCCCGTCGGCGACACCCAGCCACCAGCGGACCTCCTCGCGTCGGAACGTCGCGACGGCGGCGTAGACGATCGCGAGACCCGACCAGACGACCACGACGGCGTCGAGGGGCAGCTCGAACGTGACACCGTAGGCCACGATGCCGCCGGCGAGGATGCCGCACCCGAGGCGAACCGCCGGCCGACGGTCGATGAACGCGACGACCAGCGCGCCGGCCGCCAGGACGACGATCGCGAGGCCACCGGCGTCCACGAACGGGACCGCCGGCAGGTCGGTCTTGAACAGGTCATCGAGTGGCAGCTCCACGACGAGGGCGTGTCCGAGCGCCGCAAGGTAGGCGACCGCCCCTACGTACCAGACCGATCGCTCGAGCCAGGCGATGACGATGGCCTGGTCGCCTGCACCGGCCGGTGGCCAGTCGTGGCGGGTCCGCAGCCGGCGGTCGAGGGCGATCGCGCCCACCGCGAGGATCGTCCAGGCGATCAGGACGGCGACGCCGGCGAGCTCGAACGGGAACGCATACACCAGCAGCAGGACCGCGGTCGAGATCGCCGCGGCACGTTCCCAGGCGACGCGGAGGATCCAGGCGGTCACGACGAGGGCCGCGATCACGAACGCGGCCGCGAGCCCGGCGGGGTCGGTGAACGGGATATCCGGACGAACCAGCCTCGACAGGTCGACCAGGGGCATCTCGACCAACAGGATGTGGTCGATCGCGATGAAACCGAGGAGGGTCGCCGCGGCACCGCTGTAGAGGTGATCGCGGCGCACCCGGATCCAGGCCAGGGCGACCGCCTCGGCGGCCCACGCGATCGGGACGACTGAGGCTCCGAATTGGACGGGCACAGCGATCGTCAGCGCGGCCAGGCCGGTCGCGGTCACCAGGATCCCGAACAGGTGACGATCCCCCTCCGATCTCAGGAACCAGCCGCCGATCGCGACATGGGCCACGGCGACCCCGGCCAGGAAGGCCCCGCGATGCATCTCGAGCGAGCCATCGAGGACGACGAATCCGCCGGCGACGAGGAACGCCGCGTTGGCGAGGACGAGGGTCGCTGTAGCAGGAGCGAGAACGCGAGTTCGGCGCAACACCTCCTCGCCCGAGGCGGCGACCTCGTTGACCGCCCAGTAGAGGGCGAGCACGGTCAGGCCCAGCCCAACGTCGCCGTCGAGGCCGAGCAGCCAGCTACCGACCTGGGGCGCGCTCAGGAGGAACGCGATCGCCGGGAGGTATGCCCATGTCCGGAACAGGGCGATGACGGTCGTCCCGACCAGGGCGGTCGCCAGGAAGGCGATCGTCACGAAGTCAGGAGAGGCGCCCATGAGCGGCGGCGCGGCGAGGACCGCGATGAGGCCGAACCCGGCCACCGTCTGCGAGCCCGCCCGGACGGCGATGGCGGCGGCGGTCACGGCCGTCAGGAGAGAACCGGCCAGACCGACCTCCACGGGGATGAGGCCGTACAGCCGGGTCGCCGCGATGAGAGCCGCCGAGATCGTGCCCAGGCCGACGGCGGTCAGGACGTGGGCGACCGCTCGCTGGCGGGACTCCTCGAACAACCACGCGCCGAGTCCGAGGGCCAGCGCGCCCCCAGCCAGCCCGAGGATGACCCGAGCCTCCGGACCGATCCAGCCACGACTGAAAGCAAGGCTCAGGAAGAGGATCGCCCCAGCGATCAGGGCGATCCCGCCGACCCAGGCCAGGATCCTCCCCGTGAGTCGCTCCTCGAGGTCGGCGAATTTGGCCCGGTTGAGGAACGGCCCGTTGGGCGTCGGCGGGATCGAGGAGAGGGGCGCCTGAGACAACGGCGGGCGAGCGTCAGACGACCGGCCCCAGCCGGGCACGGGTGGGCCAGGGGCCTTCGGAGGCTGGACCGGCGTGGCGGGCTGCGTTCCCGGCACGACCCACTGAGATGGCGCGGTCGCCGCGGCGGGTGGCGCGGGAACCGGCGCAACGGCGCGAGCCGCCGGCGCGGGGGCGGAAGCACTCGGCGAAGCGGCGGATTCGGTGCCCTCCGCGAGGTGGGCGTCGAGTCGAGCCTGGAGACGGTCCAGCCTGAGCTTGAGCCCCTCGATCCGCTCGTCCTGCGGCGGGCCGGACGGCTGCCCGTCCGTTGAGCCCGCCCCGGAGTCGGTCATCTGCGGTCACCTCGTGGATGGCGATCGTTCGCCATCGCCGCAGTAGACGCCATGACCCAAATGTCGTTACGCGTAGTCCATCAGGCCAGTGCCCTTCACGCCTCCAGCGTGGCTTTGATCCGTTCGGCGAGGGACGCCCCGATGCCGGGCACGGCCGCGATCTGCTCGACTGGCGCGTCGCGCACCCGCTTGACTGACCCGAACACCCGGAGGAGCGCCCGGCGGCGCTTGGGCCCGACGCCCGGGAGATCGTCGAACGCCGAGCGAACCGACGCCTTTGCCCGCAGGTCGCGGTGGTAGGTGATCGCGAAGCGATGGGCCTCGTCGCGCAGGCGCTGGACCAGGTATAGCGCCTGCGAGGTGGGCGGCAGCAGGATCGGCTCGGACTGACCCGGCAGGAACAGCTCCTCTCGCTCCTTGGCCAGGCCGGCCAGCGGCAGGTCCTCGAGGCCGAGCTCCGCGAGGACCTCGGCCGCTGCGCTGACCTGGCCCTTGCCGCCGTCGACGATCACCAGGTCCGGCAGGCGCCAGCGGAGCTCCTCCTCGCTGCCTTCCTCGCCTGCCTTGGCCCGGCGGAAGCGGCGGAGGAGGACCTCTTGGTGGCTGGCGAAGTCGTTCGCCCCCTGGACCGTCTTGATCCGGAAGCGACGGTACTCGCCGGTCCGCGGCTTGCCATCCTCGAACACGACCATGCTGGCCACCGACTGGTCACCCTGGAAGTTGCTGATGTCGTAGCACTCGATCCGGGCGGGCGGATCCGCCAGGCCCAGGGCATCGGCCAGCTCGGTCAGGGCGCCGAGGGTCTTGCCCTGGTCGGCCAGCCAGCGCGCCTGCTCGCGGGCCAGCGTCTCGTTTGCGTTGCGCACGGCGAGCGCCATCAGCTCGCGCTTCTCGCCGCGCTGGGGTACGCGCAGGTGGACCGGGCCGCCGCGACGCTCGGTCAGGAACCCTTCGAGGAGCGCCGTGTCCTCGGGGCCCGGCAATGACGGGACGAGGATCTGGCTGGGGATCGCGGTCGCCTGGCTGTAGTACTGCTCGAGGAATCCGTTGAGGACTTCGTCATCGGGCGCCTCGCGGACCGCGTCGAAAAGAAAGACGTCGCGCCCGACCATCTTGCCGTCGCGGACCACGAACAGCTGGACTGCCGCCTGGTTGTCCTGGCGGGCGATGCCGACCAAGTCGAGCTCGGTCCGGGCGAAGGCGGCCATCTTCTGGCTCTCCATCGTCCGCTCGATCGATCGGATCTTGTCGCGCAGCACCGCCGCGCGTTCGTACTCGGTCCGCTCAGCGGCCTCGGCCATGTCCCCCTCGAGCGCCTTGACCAGGGTCTCCTGCCGGCCCTCGAGGAAGAGCACGACCTGGTCGATGTCGGCCCGGTAGGCGTCCTTCGAGATCGCCTCGATGCAGGGGCCCTGGCAGCGCTTGATGTGATACAGCAGGCACGGCCGCTGGAGGGTCCGCTTGCCCTCCTTGATGTCGAGGGTGCAGGTCCGGAACGGGAACAACCGCCGGATCAGGTTCATCGACTCGTCGACGCTGGTCGCCGAGGCGTAAGGCCCGAAGTAGCGGCTGCCGTCCTTCGGCAGCTTGCGGGTCCGCTCGATCCGCGGGAAGTCGTCGGCCATCGTGATCTTGATGTAGGGATAGCTCTTGTCGTCCTTGAGCCGGACGTTGAAGCGCGGCGCGTAGCGCTTGACCAGGTTGGCCTCGAGCAGGAGCGCCTCGGAGACCGAATCGGTCTGGGTGACCTCGACATCGGCGACCCGGTCGATGACGCTCCGGATCCGATGGACCTCGCTACCAACGGCCTGCTTCTGCCAGTAGCTCCGGACACGGCTGCGCAGGCTCTGCGCCTTGCCGACATAGAGCACCACGCCGCGGCTGTCCTTCATGAGGTACACGCCAGGACGGTCGGGCAGCTTCTTGAGGGTCGCAGCGAGCTCCGGGGTCACGCCCCGATCGTAGGCCAAAGCAGCGCGGGACGAGGTAGACCCAGCGTGGCTGGGGGGTTTCGCGGATCGAAGTCCCGCAGTACCATTCGCCACTCTGCAGTCCGATGGGCCCGCGCCACGACCAAAAGTCGGACAGCGGCACGCCGGAAGCACGAAGGGTTGGGGCGACACGATGGGTGAGCATGAGTCGCAGTTCGGGCGCGAGGCGTCGCCCGGTCGTCATAAGGCGGGGAATCCCGGCCGCGACCAAGGGGGCGGAACGGGGCCGGATCAAGCTGTTGGTGGGCGTGGCGTGACGAGCCCACCGCCCAGCGGGAGATCAGCCACCTCGCACAAGCCGGATTTCCGCGCGACCGTCGGTCGCCGTCTTTCAGAGGAGCGCGAGCTCGGCCCGCAGGTTCTCAGCATGCTGTCGCCTGAGGCCCCGTCCACGGCCTCCGCCACGATGCCCGGGCCCGGCCTCTCCCCCGTCGACGGTCCGCTCTCGCCGATCGACCAGCGCGACGAGTTCCTCGCCGAACTCGTGCAATCGATGCAGGCCGCGATGAGCTCGGCGCATCAGCAGGTCGTCGAGGAGATGGACCTGCGGCGCACGGCTCAGATCGACGCACGCCGCGAGCTCGCCGCTCGTGCGGACGGTCGATCGCGGGAGCATGCGGAGCAGGAATTCGCCACGATCGACCAGTGGGTCGAGACCGAGACACGGCGCATCCGGCTTGAAGGCGACGCGCGTCTCACGGCACGCCGGGCGGAGCTCGATAGCAGCATTGCCGCGAGCCAGGCCGAGGTCGAGCGCTTCGTCGAGGAGGTCGACACGGCCATCGCCAACCACCGCGCCACCATCGATGCCTTCCTGGATCGGATCGCCGCGGAACGTGATCCCGCGACGATCGCCCGGCTTGTGGACCGCCTGCCACCACCCCCGTCGCTGAACAAGCTCGTGCATCCCGCGGAACCTGCCCCCGAACGGGCTGCCACGGAGGTCAGTGGATCGCGATTGGTCGGTGTCATGGGCGCTCCCGTCAAGATCCCGAACCGGCCAAAGGACGACGCTGCGGAGGTGGGCACCGTGCCCGACCCGGTCTCGGCGGGCGCGGCAGCAGCAACAACGCACGACGATTGATCGGGCCCGTCGCCTCGAGGACGGCCGCGCCGCCCCGCCTCCCAGGCGCCCTCGTAAGCCACCGGTGAGGCCCGCCTGAAAGACTGGGGTCATGACCCCCCAGGCAGCCGTCGCCGAGCGACTTGCCCGGCTCGCGCCCGACCAGCGCGCGGCCGCGACGGCCGCGACGGGACCCGTCCTGTGCGTGGCCCCGGCCGGCAGCGGGAAGACGACCACGCTCGTTGCCCGGATCGCCTGGCTCGTCGACGGGGGCGTGGATCCGGCCACGATCACCGCGATCACCTTCAACCGGCGAGCAGCCGAGGAGCTCGCGGCGCGGGTCCGTCCGGCGCTGGAGCCGTTCGGCCCGGCCGCTGAGATCCGGGTCCGCACGTTCCATGCCCTGGGTCGCGAGATCCTCGTTGACGCCGGATGTCCGGTCGAGCCGCTCGTGGACCGAGCCGAGCTCCTGCGCGGGATCCGCCCCGAAGCCGGCCCCGCCGGCTGGCGCAGGCTCGACGATGCGATCTCCCGGCTCAAGCTCGAATTCCGAACGACGGCGGACGACGTCGCCGCCGATGCCGATCCGGGACCCCTCGGCGAAGCGTTCGTCGCCTACGAGCGGGCGGTCACCGCGACGGGTGGCCTCGATTTCGACGACCTCGTCGTGAAGGCGGTCGACGCTCTCGAGAGGGACTCGGGCCTGCTCGGCCGGTGGCGGCAACGCTGCGGGCACCTGCTCGTCGACGAGGTCCAGGATGTCGACCGGTCCCAGCTCGAGCTCGCCCTGCTGATCGCCGCGCCGGCCAACCAGATCTTCCTGGTCGGTGACGACGACCAGTCGATCTACGGCTGGCGCCTGGCCGACGTCCGGCGAGTACTGGACCTGGCCGCCCGACTGCCCGGCCTCCGCCGCCACGACCTGGTGATGAACTTTCGCTGCCCGGCGCCGGTCGTCGAGCGGGCGGTCCGACTGGTGGAGGGCAACACCGAGCGATTCGCCAAGCGGATCATGGCGCGGCCGGATGCGGTCGGGCGGCTGGTGCTCGCGCCGGATGCGGCCGACGACGACGAGCGGGCGCGACACGTCCTGGCCACCTGGCCAACTCTCACGGAATCCGAGCCACCTGATCGGTCGACGCACGCCATCCTGGCCCGGACCAACCGCGAGCTCTTGCCGGCCGCGGCGGTCGCCCTCGAGCTCGCGATCCCCTTCCGGGCTGAACGCCTCGCGCTGCCCCTCGAGGATCCCCGGCTCGACAGCGTCCTGGTCGCGCTCGAACTTTCCAGCGGCGACGAGCCACTGCTGGTCAGGCTGGCCCGCCTCCGCGCAGCGGCGAGCAGCGCGGCCGACGCTGGCGACGCGATCGAGGCGACCGACGACGACCTGTCGTTCGACGAGCTGCTCGCTGCGGCCCTCGCCTGGGCGGCACCCTACTCCGACCCGTCAGCTTTCGTGGAGGCGGTCCGCACCCGCCGGACCGAGCTGATGACCCTGCGCCGCGCCGACGCCGCGCTCACCCTGGCGACCGCCCATTCGACCAAGGGTCTCGAGTTCGACCACGTGGCGGTCGTCGACATGGATGCCGGCCGGTTCCCTAGCCAGCGCTCGCTGGACGACGCCGACGACGCCGGCAGAGCGCTCGAGGAGGAGCGTCGGCTGGCTTACGTGGCCTGGACCCGCGCCCGGCGCTCGTTAACCCTCGTGTACGACCCAGCCGCCCCGTCCGAGTTTCTCCTCGAGGCGTTCGCGCCCGACGAAATCCAACCGTGATCTTGCGTCAGCGAGAACGATCGTAGCGAGCCAGCTCGCGGATCAACCGGTCGATCGCCGCCAGGAACGGCTCGGTCGCATCGGGGGGCAGCGCGTCGCGTACCGAATCCTTCGGGCCATACGCGGCTCGGGCGCGAATGGCTGCGCGTCTCACGTCGCCCAGGTCACCGTCGCGGAGCGCATCGGGAACCCGGCCCAGCTCGCGGCTCCAGCGGGCGCTCCCGCGCTCCTCGGCGGCGGCCAGCACCAGGTCGCCGGCCCGCGCGGCGGCGAGCGCGAGCTCGTCGATGGCCGGCACCTCGTGCCGGGCCGGTCGTTGTCGCTGGACGCCCTCGACCATCGTCAGCCGCGGGCGGCGGCGCGTTTCCGGCTGCCGACGATCGGCAGCGGGATCGCCTCGCGGGCCCCGTTGCCGCCGTTGCGACTCCCCCGGCCCGCCTCGTCGGCGAAGGTCACGTCGCTGAGCGGGATCAGCGGCTCACCTCGGAGCACGCGAGCGAGGTACTCGCCGGTGGCCGAGTCCTTGATCCTAGCCACGGCCTCGGGTGTTCCCAGACCGACGACCCGACCGCCCCGGAAGCCACCTGCGGGCCCGAGGTCGACGATCCAGTCGGCCGTCTTGATCACATCCAGGTTGTGCTCGATCACGAGCACCGTGTTGCCCTGGTCCACGAGGCGATGCAGCACCTGGAGCAGCTTCTCGACGTCGGCGAAGTGGAGGCCGGTCGTCGGCTCGTCGAGGACGTACAGGGTCCGGCCGGTGGCCCGCCGGCTGAGCTCGGTCGCCAGCTTGACCCGCTGGGCCTCGCCGCCCGACAGGGTCGTGGCCGGCTGGCCAAGGTGGACGTAGCCCAGACCGACCTCGGCCATCACGCGCAGCTTGGCCGCCACGGAGGGGACCGCCGAGAAGACCTCGAGGGCTTCGGCGATGGTCATCTCCAGGACGTCAGCGATCGACCGGCCCTTGTAGTGGATCTCGAGCGCCTCGCGGTTGTAGCGCTTGCCCTTGCAGACCTCGCAGGTGACATAGACGTCGGCCAGGAACTGCATCTCGATCTTGAGGATCCCGTCGCCCTTGCAGTTCTCGCAGCGACCGCCCTTGACGTTGAAGCTGAAGCGGCCCGGCTTGTAGCCCCGGACGCGCGACTCGGGGACCGCCGCGAACAGCTCTCGGATCGGTCCGAACAGCCCGGTGTAGGTGGCCGGGTTGGAGCGTGGGGTCCGGCCGATCGGGCTCTGATCGATCTCGATGATCTTGTCGATCGCATCGATGCCCTCGATGCGATCGTGCGGCCCAGGCTGATCGCGCGCGCCGTTGAGCTGCCGCGCGACCTCGCGATAGAGGATCTCGGTGACCAGCGTGCTCTTGCCGGATCCGGATACGCCGGTGACCGCGACGAACGTGCCCAGCGGGAACCGGACGTCGATGTCCTTGAGGTTGTGGGCCCGGGCGCCGCGCAGGACCAGCGATCGGCCGTTGCCCTTGCGCCGCTTCGCGGGGACGGCGACCGACCGTTCGCCGCGGAGGAAGGCCCCAGTCACGGAACGCGGTTCGGCCAGGAGCGTGTCCAGGGGTCCGTTGGCGACGACCTCGCCGCCGTGCTCGCCGGCGCCGGGTCCGATGTCGAGGACCCAGTCGGCCGTCCGGATGGTCTCCTCGTCGTGCTCGACCACCAGGACCGTGTTGCCCAGGTCGCGCAGCCGGGTGAGCGTGGCGATGAGCTTGGCGTTGTCCTTCTGGTGGAGCCCGATCGACGGCTCATCGAGGATGTACAGGACGCCCATCAACCCGGCCCCGATCTGGGTCGCAAGGCGGATCCGTTGGGCCTCACCGCCGGACAGGGTCTGGCTGGTCCGGTCGATGGTCAGATAGTCGAGGCCGACATCGACCAGGAACCCGAGGCGCGCGGCGATCTCCTTGACCAGTTGCCGGGCGATCGTCGCCTCGCGCTCGGTCAGCCGAGCCGACACGCCCTCGATCCACTCGAGCGCGTCGCTGATCGAGAGGTTGGCGACGTCCGAGATGTTGCGCCCGTCGACGGTGACCCCGAGGATCTCGGGCTTGAGTCGCTTGCCGCCGCAAGTCGGGCAGGGCCGGCTGACCATGAACCGCTCGAGCTCCGTCTTGACGAACTCTGAATCGGTCTCGCGGTAGCGCCGGGCCAGGTTCGGGATGATCCCCTCGAAGCTGGCGGTGTAGGTGTTCTCGCCGCGCTGGTGGCGATAGCCGATGACGACCTGTTCGCCCTTCTTGGCATTGAGCAGGTAGTCGAGCGCCTCCGGTGGAAGCTGGCCGACCGGCACGTTCGGGTCCCAGCCGTGGGCGCGACTGACCGCCTCGGCGACCTTGCCGAACCAGGAGTCGGCCATCGGCATCCGCGACCACGGCCGCAGGAGCGCCCCCTTCGCGACGGACAGCGTCTTGTCGGGCACGACCAGGTCCGGGTCGATCTCGAGGCGCGTCCCGAGGCCGGTGCAATCCGGGCAGGCGCCGTGGGGCGAGTTGAACGAGAAGCTGCGCGGCTCGAGCTCGTCGATGATGAAGTCGTCGTAGGGGCAGGAGTAGCGCTCGGAGTAGCGTCGTTCCTCGAAGGCCGGCTTCGCTCCATCGCTCGGCGCGGGGGCGATGACCACCACGCCCTCGCCCAGCCGCAGCGCCGTCTCGATCGAGTCGGCCAGTCGCGCCGCGTCAGGGTCGGCCACCGCTCGGCCGGTCTCGGGATCGATCGGCCGCCCGTCGACGTCCCGCTTGGCTCCTTCGGGTGCCTCCGCCCGGCGTACGACGAAGCGATCGACCACCACCTCGATGGTGTGGCGCTTGTACTTGTCGAGGGTTGGCGCCTCGGACAGCTCGTATTGCTCGCCGTCGATCCGGACCCTGACGAAGCCCTGCTTGCGGGCGCTGTCGAAGACCCGGTCTCCTTCGGTCTTGCGGTCCTTGATCAGCGGCCCGAGGACGAGCAGACGGGTGCTCTCGGGCAGCGCCAGGACCTGGTCGACGATCTGCTGCACGCTCTGGCGCTGGATCTCGTGCCCGTTGGGGCAATGGGGATGGCCGGTCCGGGCGAACAGCAACCGGAGGTGGTCGTAGATCTCGGTCACGGTGCCGACCGTCGAGCGGGGGTTGCGGCTGGCACCCTTCTGGTCGATCGAGATGGCCGGGCTCAGCCCGTCGATCTGGTCGACGTCGGGCTTCTCCATCTGGCCCAGGAACTGGCGGGCATACGCGCTCAGGCTCTCGACATAGCGCCGCTGGCCCTCCGCGTAGATCGTGTCGAAGGCAAGGCTGCTCTTGCCGCTGCCGGACAGGCCGGTGATCACGACGAGCCGGTCGCGCGGGAAGGCGACGTTGATGTTCTTCAGGTTGTGCTCGCGCGCTCCGCGAACGACGATCCGATCCTGGGGCATCCCTCACAGTGTAGCCGAAACGATACAAACAGAACGGACGTTCACGACCGCTCAGGGACGGGGTCCCGGTCCTCGCCGGATGCGATACTCCACGACCGTCAAGGAGGATCAGATGGATCGAGCGCAGTCGCCGTGGGGCGTCCTGACGGTCGGCGTGCTCGTCCTCTCGATCGGAGTCCTCATCGTGTTCATCGGGGCGCGGCTTGCGATCCCCGGCGAGCAGGCCTTCGTCTCGATCGACCAGTGGGACTGGTCGTCCGACGGTGCCACGGTACGGTCGGTGGCAGGCGAGGCCCTGCCGCCCGACCGCCGACTGCGCGACGGCGACGTGGTAGCCGTCATCAACGGACGCTCGCTCCAGTCCTGGGCTGACAATGCGTCCCGCCCATTCGATCCCGACGCCGCTGCGCCGGATGCGGACAGAGGGCTGCGGATCGGCGTGATCCGGGCCGGCACGCCGGCCGTCGTGGAGATCACCCCAGGGCCGTTCCCCGTCGGCCGGATCCTCGCCGAAGGCTGGCCACTCCTGGCCTTCGCCGGGCTGATGGTCGCCGTGTCGGCGTTCATCGCCGTGCGTCGGCCGGAGCTGATCGTGGCTCGCGTCCTCCTGGTCGGTGCGGTCGGCAACCTCGCCAGTGCGCTGCCATGGCAGCTCGGCCTCGTCCCGACCGACCTGGTGCGGGCCGGGCCTCCCCTCGTCGCGTTCATGCTGACCGGGCCGATCAACCTCCTGTTCTGGTCGGCGACGCTCCATATCGTCCTCGTCTTCGAGACCCGTGCGGGTACGGAGCATCGACGCCGCCTCCTGACGCTCGCCTGGCTGGGGCCGCAGGTCGCCCTCGGCATCGGCGTCGTCGCGACCCGCCTCGCGACCGGTTCCACGCTGGCCTGGATCGATACCTGGGCGCCGGTCCAATCGGCGGTCGTCGCAGTGGTCCTGACGCTCGCGGTGATCGGGACCGTGGGCGCCTACCGCCGGGCGCACCCAGCGCTGCGCCACGATGTGCGCTGGATCGCTCTCGCCTTTGGGGCAGCCGCCCTGGCGACGCTCGGACTCGTGATCCTGCCGGTCGTCCTCACTGGGCATCCGATCGCGCCACGACCAGTGCTCGCCCTTCTGGCCATCCCGATCCCGGTCGCCCTCGCCGTTGCAGTGCTCCGCGACCGCCTGTTCGAGATCGATATCCTGCGCCAGTCGCGAGAAGCGTTGGTCGTCGCCCGCGAGGACGAGCGCAGGCGGCTCCGGCGGGATCTGCACGACGGCCTGGGTCCTTCGCTCGCCGCGATCACCGTCAAGCTCGGCGTGGCTCGGCGCCAGATCCGCGACGACCCGGCGCGAGCCGAGGCCCTGGTCGACGAAGTCACCAGTGAGGCGCAGGCCGCGATCGCCGAGGTGCGCAGGATGGCGAGCGAGCTGCGGCCGCCGGCGCTCGACGAGGTCGGCCTGGTCGAGGCGATCCGCCGCCGAGCCGATGGGTTCGCAGTCGAGCACATCGACGCCGCCGGCGTCCCGCCCCGGATCGAGGTCGTCGGCCCCGTGACGCTGCCGACCATCGGCGCGGCCGCCGAGGTGGCCGCCTACCGGATCGCGGTCGAGGCGATGACGAATGTCGTCCGCCATGCCGCTGCAAGCCGATGCCAGGTGACCATCTCGATCGACGATGACATCCGCCTGGAAATCGTCGACGACGGCGTAGGCCTCCGGCCCGGCTGGCGGATGGGTGTCGGGACCGCCTCGATGCGCGAGCGCGCCACGGAGCTGGGTGGCGTCTGCACGGTCGAATCGGGCGACGCGGGGGGGACCAGGGTCGACGCTCACATCCCGCTCGGCGCAGGATGACGCCGATGCCATCGATCCGGGTCCTGATCGTCGACGACCACCCGCTCTTCCGGGATGGCATCCGAGCCCTCCTCGACAGCCTGGTCGACACCGAGTCCGTCGGCGAGGCGAGCGACGGCCGGACCGCGGTTGCGATGGTCGACGCCCTCACCCCACAGGTCGTTCTGATGGACCTCCAGCTCCCGGAGATGCATGGGATCGAGGCCACCCGGCGGATCGTGGCCGTCCACCCCGAGATCGCCGTTCTCGTGCTGTCGATGTCCGATGACGACGAATCCGTCTTCGCGGCCATGCGGGCGGGAGCGCGTGGCTACGTCCTGAAGGGCGCCGACCACGACGAGATCCACCGCGCGATCGTCGCGGCTGCCGCCGGCGAGGCCATCTTCGGTCCCGCGGTCGCGCGGCGGCTGATGGCGCTGTTCTCGGCGCCGCGCGCGCGCGGTCCCGGCTCCGACGCGTTCCCCGACCTGACCGAGCGCGAGCTCGAGATCCTCGAGCTCATCGCCCGCGGCAACGCCAACGCGACGATCGCCGAGCGGCTGGGCCTGTCGCTCAAGACCGTCCGCAACCATGTGTCCGCGATCCTCAACAAGCTCCAAGTGGTCGACCGGGCGACCGCGATCGTGCGTGCTCGGGAAGCCGGCCTGGGCGTCGAGTCGAGGGATCCCGGCTGAACGACTTCCCGAGCGGTTCCCGGCTATCCGGGACGCGGGCCTCATGACCCGGGATATCGCCTCCGCGCATACCTCCCCCATCCGTCGAACGACCGGTCAAGGGAGGTTCCGATGGACGCCAAGGTCGATGCCGATGCTGCGGTGGTCGCCTATCTCGAAGAGCACGGGCCCGCGCTTGAACGCGCCCTCACGGTATTCACCCGCGATCCCGAGGAGGCTGCCGATCTCGTCCAGGAGGTCGCCCTGCGCCTCCTCATCGAGGGACGCTCGGGGCGCATGCCTGATCGACCCGCGGCCTGGGGCGTGACCGTCGGGCGAAATCTGGCGGTCAGCCGGGCGCGTCGTCGTCAAACCGCCGAGCGCTTGCTCGACCGCTTGCCACGGCCGACGCCGTTGCCATCGCCCGAGCTCGCCGCGCTCGACCATGAGCGGGACGCGGCGCTCGCGTCCGCACTCCTGGATGCACCGCTGGCTGACCGGCGGGCGGTCGTCCTCGCCGCGAACGGCTATCACGGGCGCGAGATCGCGACGAAGCTCTGCCGGACCGAACTTGCCACGCGCACCCTGTTGTGCCGCGCCCGGGGCCGGCTCCGCGCACGCCTCGACCCCACGATGGTCTGAGGCCGGGTCGATGCGAGCGCTGAGCAGGCGGACTCACTGGTGCGTGGAGTCACAGAAACGCCTCCATCGCGTGATCCCTCGTCTCGAGAGGATGCGATACTCCCGCTGCCGAGACCGTCGCTTCGATCACCGGGCACGTGGTTGACGTCGAGGTCTCCTACAGGGGGTCCTCCGTGAGCGTCGACGGGTTGATCGAAGAGGTTCGGGAACGCAGGACGACCGAGGAACCCTTGCACGTGACGGCCATCCTCGTGCTCGCCACGGCCGGCCTCGACCGGGCCAGCGAGGATCAGCTGGCCCTGGCCCGCGTCGGCTGGTCGGCGGTCCGGGCGGAGGGCGCCACGGACACCTTCCCGTCGCTGTCCCACCCCACACTCGAGCTGGTCCGCTCGGGGCTGGACCTGTCCGACGCGGCCTTCCTGGCGCTGCCCGAGGACGACCAGGTGAACGTCGTCCTGATGGGCTTCCTGAGTCTCGTCGGCGAGCGCCTCGCCGACGAGCAGGCGGCCGAGCCTGTCAAACCACCCAAGCCGGCCTCGAGGTCGGCCAAGCAGAAGTACCGCACGATTCGGCCCAGGGCTCAGCCCAGCCCCTAGCCGGCGCTCAGCGGCGGCGTCGGGGCGGTCGGCCGCCGGTCCGCTTGACAACGTTCGGGGTCACCGTGCGGTCCCACGTCGGACGATCGAGCCAGCGGGCCTGCCAGCCGCTGTCCGTGTCGTCGTGCTCGTCCCTGATGCCGGGCAGCCAATCCGACGCCGTGGCGGCGGCCTTCTCGGCCAGCGCATCCGACGGCTCCTCGCTGCCCGCCGGGAGGACGGTCACGGTGGTGACTTCGAGGACCGGCGCGGTCGGCTCCGGGGTGCGCTGGCCCGGCCGCCGGGTCGAGGTCGCGCGCGAACCGGATGCGCCCCCCGGGCTTGATCCGTCGCCCGCGTTGCCGGCCCGCTCGGCGGCCCGGCCGACCTCGGTCGAGGCATCCTCCTCCAGCACGCGCAGGCGGATCTGCTGCACCTCGTCGCGCAGGACCGCGGCGCGTTCGAACTCGAGGTTCTTGGCCGCGGCCCGCATGTCGGCCTCCATCCGGGAGACCAGCTTCTCGATCTGGGCGACGCTCTGGGCCGCAAGATCGCGTGGTCCGTAGCGACCGGCGGCAGCCCCTGCAGCGTAGATCTCGCCGGTCTCGGCCACGGCCCGTAGGCGCTCGTTGATGTCGTGGATCTCCTTGATGATCGTGGTCGCCTCGATCCCATGCTTGGTGTTGTAGGCGACCTGGACCTCGCGCCGGCGGTTCGTCTCGTCGATCGCCGCCTGCATCGACTCCGTCACCCGATCGGCGTACATCACGACTTCGCCGCCGATGTTCCGGGCGGCGCGCCCGATCATCTGGACGAGCGACCAAGCGCTCCGCAGGAAGCCTTCCTTGTCGGCGTCGATGATCGCCACGAGGGTGACCTCGGGCAGGTCGATCCCCTCGCGCAGGAGGTTGATCCCGACCAGGACGTCGAACACGCCCAGGCGCAGGTCACGCAGGATCTGGACCCGCTCGAGCGTGTCGACCTCGCTATGCAGGTACTGGACCTTGACCCCGAGCTCGCGTAGGTAGTCGGTCAGGTCCTCGGCCATCTTCTTGGTCAGGGTCGTGACCAGGGCCCGCTCGCCGCGCTCGACCCGGCCGCGGATCTCCTCCAGCAGGTCGTCGATCTGGCCCTCGGTCGGGCGGACCGAGATCTGCGGATCGACGACGCCGGTCGGCCGGATGAGCTGCTCGACGATCCGCTCGCTCTTCTCGAGCTCGTACGGCCCCGGCGTGGCGCTCATGTACACGGCCTGGTGAACGGTCGCCTCGAACTCCTCGAAGGTCAGCGGCCGGTTGTCGAGCGCGGACGGCAGGCGAAACCCGAAATCGACCAGGATCTCCTTGCGGGTCCGGTCGTTCTTGTACATGCCCACCACCTGGGGGATCGACATGTGGCTCTCGTCGACGACCAGGAGCCAGTCCGGCGGGAAGTAGTCGAGCAGGGTCCACGGCCGTGAACCCGCTGCGCGCCGGGCGAGGTGGCGGCTGTAGTTCTCGACCCCCGAGCAGTAGCCGAGCTCGCGCATCATCTCGAGGTCGAAGGTGGTCCGTTGGCGCAGCCGGGCCGCCTCAAGCACCCGGCCCTGGGCCTCCATCTCGCCGACCCGCAGCTCCGTCTCGGCCTCGATGTCGACGAGCGCCTCCTTGAGCTTGTCCCCGGGCGTCACGAAGTGGGTGGCCGGGTAGACGTTGAGATCGTTCCGCTCGGCCAGCAGCTCACCGGTCAGGGGATCCACCTCGGTGATCCGCTCCACCTCGTCGCCGAAGAACTCGACCCGGACGATCCGGTCGTCCGACGCCGGCCCGATCTCGAGCGTGTCGCCGCGAACTCGGAAGCGGGCGCGCTGGAGGGCCTGGTCGTTGCGCTGGTACTGCAGATCCACCAGGTGGCGCAGGACCGCGTCACGGCGGTACTGGCCACCCTTGCGCAGGCGCAGGACGGTCGCGCCGTAATCGACGGGCGCACCCAGGCCGTAGATGCAGCTGACGCTGGCCACGATGATGACGTCGCGTCGCTCGAAGAGGGCGTGGGTCGCAGCATGGCGGAGCTTATCGATCTCGTCGTTGCGACTGGAGTCCTTCTCGATGTACGTGTCCGACCGGGGCAGGTATGCCTCCGGCTGGTAGTAGTCGAAGTAGCTGACGAAGTACTCGACGGCGTTGTCCGGGAAGAATTCGCGGAACTCGGCGT
>JBDTQW010000023.1:0-32371 GCA_039931975.1 Chloroflexota bacterium
TCGGGCCCTCGACTTCCGGCCCGACGACGTCCCCGCCGCCGAGGAGGCTCGCCAGCGCCACGGGGCACTGCTCGCCCTCCTCGAGATCGGTCGTGAGCTCGAGGCGGCCGATCCGCGCGCCGACGCCTCTGCGTTCCTTGCGGAGATCGAGCGGCGGGCCAGCGCCGAGGCCGAGGGCCGGGCCGGCTCGGGCGTGGAGCTGCTGACGTACCACCGCGCCAAAGGTCTCGAGTGGGATGCGGTGTTCCTCCCCGCGCTCGAGGAGGGCATCCTGCCGATCCGCCAGGCCAGCGAGCCGGCAGAGATCGAGGAGGAGCGTCGGCTGCTCTACGTCGGCATCACCCGGGCGCGGGTCCACCTGTGGCTGTCATCGGCGCGACTGCGCGACGGAAAGTCGACCCAACGGCGCCGTTCACGCTTCCTCCTCGAGGTCATGCCCGCGCCCGGGCGCAGCGCGACAGCTGAACGAGTGGCCGGACCGGCCCGGGCAGGCGGCGGGACGATCTGGTCGGCGCCCGGACGAAGCGCAGCAGCTGAGGAGCCAGGCAGCCTCGATGCGGGAGGTGGCTCGGGCCTGTTCGAAGCCCTCCGGGCGTGGCGCCTGGAACGGGCGCGGGCCGACGCCGTGCCGCCCTACGTGATCTTCCACGACGCCACCCTGACCACGATCGCCGAGCGCCGGCCGCGCTCGCTGGCCGACCTGGCCGGGATCCCGGGCATCGGGCCGACCAAGCTCGACCGATACGGCGAGGAGCTGATCACGATCGTGGTTCGGGGGGCCTGAGCGGCGGCTGGGGGGACTCGAGCGACGATCCGGGGGTGGCCGCCGGTCCAAGGTCGCGGGTCGGCTCAGGGCTGAGCGGCGGCTCGGGGGGCTTGGCGGAAGGTTCGGGCCTGCGCGACGGTCCTGGGGTGAGCATCCGGACCGCGATGGCGGTGGTGATCGGCACAGTCAGCACGATCCCCACGCTGCCCACGAGGGTGCGCACCACTTCGACGGCGATGATCTCCTCGTTGAGCGGGAAACCGAGGCCGCGGACCTGGACCGAGAACAGGACGAGCAGCGGCAGGGCCGATCCGAGATAGGCGAAGACGAGGGTATTGACCGTCGCGGCGAGGTGGGCGATGCCGACGTTCATCGTCCGGCCGTACAGGGTGCGACGGCCGAGCGTGGGGTCGACCGAGCGGATCTCTTCGACCGTGGCGGCCTGGCTCATGGCCACGTCGTTGAGGACGCCCAGCCCGCCGAACACGACCGCCGCGAGGAGCAGCCCGGAGAGGTCGATCGTGTCGCCGGCGAGCTGGCCGATGACCAGGATCTCCTCCGATCCCTGCGCCGGAGTGAACCGGGCGAGAGCGGTAACGACCCCGGCCAAGGTGCCGGTGATGAGCAGGCCGGCGAGCGTGCCCACGATCGCCGAGGCGGTGGTCCGGGTCAGGCCCTGGGTCAGCACGAACGAGACGACGGTCACCAGGGCACCGAGCCCGATCGCCAGGACGAGCGGGTTCCAACCGGCGAGCAGGAGCGGGATGAGCACGCGGATCGCGAGGACGAGCGATAGCGCGAGCGCGACCAGCGATCGGACTCCGCGCCAACCCGCGACCGCGATCGTGACCAGGGCGAAGACGAGCGCCAGCCCGCCGATCAGCGGCAGGCGCCATCGATCCACCACCGAGAAGGTCGTGATGCCGTCGGGTTCGCGATCGACCGCGACCACCACCTCATCGCCGGCGGCGTAGTCGGGCAACTGGAGCTGACCCGAAGGCCCCTCGAGGTTGGCCGTCTCCTGTTCGCCCCGCCGCGGACCCTCGAGGAACTCGATCGTCGCCTTCGGTGCGTTCTGGTCGGTGGAGGGTCGGAGCTCGACGATCCGCGCGTGGATCCGCTCGGACACCAGGCCCTTGGCCGCGGGCGGGCTCAGATCCGGCAACAGGACGAGGATCGCGGCGACAGCCAGGAGACCGAGCGCGAACAGGACGATCTCGCGGTCGGATCGGCGCCCTCCTGAGCTCGGAGGCGGGGCCTCGGCTTCCGGCTGGACGGGCGTCGGCTCGACGATCATCGGCGGGAGCCTACCATCGGCGGCCGGTCAGGTAGCGGCGTCCGGCCGATCGGTATCGGCGTCGCGGCCGCCGTCGCGCGGTCGGGCGCTCCGCCCCGGACCTTTGGCGGTTTGACAGAACAGCTGTTCTGGTCAATGATTCCCAGGTCAACGCCAGTGCGGCGTCGCAGGTCAGAGCATCTCAAACCTTTGCTCCCGCGACGCGCCAGGCACACAGAACCGTATCGCTCTGGTTTTGCGCATCTTGCGCGCCGAGCGGCCCAACGGGTCGGCGCCGGAACAGATCCCCGTGCGACGCCCGAGAACCATCAAGGAACCCATGCTCTCGCGATCAATGACTCAAGCGACCTCGGCACGTGCCGGGTCGATCCGCCGGATGCGCCGGCGCCATACCACCTCGGCCGTGAACACCGGCCGTATCTTCTGCTCGACGAACGGCTGCGCCAGCTTCCTCGCGCTCGACTCCAGCGCCGGCGTGGCGACCTGCCCCGTCTGCGGCTTCCGCCGCCGGACGAGCTAACCCCGCTCCCACCAGCGCGGCCGCGAGCCCGCGCCCCCGCCGGGCTCCGCGGCCTCACTCGTGGCGGAGCGTGTCACGACGCCTACTGATGGGGTCGATAAATCGGAGCTGGGAGCAGCATGGGCCGCCTCGCGGCCGGGTCTCGCCCCCGGCACGGGCCTCGCCCCGGCACGGAGCCCCGCCCCGACACGGACCCGCCCACAACCATGGCAGGCGGCACCCGAATCGGTTTCGCTCCGTGGCAGCGGGCGAACAACCAAGGGCCGCAGGTGCATGATGACCGCCGACGCCCGCCGCCCTGACGCTGGGGAAGGTCGGTGACGGCGCGCCGAACCAGGAGGCAGCACGCAGTGCCAGCCACCATGACCCTCGACCGAACCCGCCTCGGGCACCTGATGACCCGTGAGCTGGCGATGTTCGAGGCCGACCACCCACACTCCAAGGCCCTCCACGAACGGGCCAAGGAATCGCTCCTCGACGGCGTGCCGATGAACTGGATGATCCGCTGGGCGGGCGGCTTCCCGATCTTCGTCGCATCCGCGAGCGGAGCCCATTTCCAAGACGTGGATGGCCACGACTACATCGACTTCTGCCTCGGCGACACCGGGGCGATGGCCAGTCACTCCCCCGCGCCGACGGTCCGCGCGGTCGAGCGTCAGCTGACGCGCGGCATCACCCTGATGCTGCCGATCGAGGACGCGATCGCCGCCGGCGAGGAGATGCGGCGCCGGTTCGGGCTGCGCTACTGGCAGTTCACGATCACCGCGACCGACGCCAACCGATTCTCGCTGCGCCTGGCCCGGCACATCTCCGGCCGATCCAAGGTCGTGGTCCACGACCACAACTACCACGGCTCCGTCGACGAAACGTTCGCCTCGCTGGACGAGGGCGGTCGGGTCGTGCCCAGCAAGGGCAACACCGGCCCGGCCGTGAACCCGGCCGAAACGACCCGGGTCGTGCCCTTCAACGACATCCCCGCGCTCGAGCGGGCCCTGTCCGATCGTGACGTCGCCGCGGTGCTGATCGAGCCGGCGCTGACCAACGTGGGGATCGTCCTGCCCGACCCCGGCTACCACGACGCGGTCCGGGCGCTCACCGCCGATACCGGCACGATCCTCATCATCGACGAGACCCACACGATCTGCGCCGGTCCGGGCGGGGCCACCGGCGCCTGGGGCCTCGACCCCGACATGCTCGTCATCGGCAAGACGATCGGTGGCGGCATCCCGGTCGGAGCGTACGGGTTCACCGATGAGATCGGCGCCCAGATCACCTCGACCATCGCGATCGAGGACTCGGACATCGGCGGCGTCGGCGGAACCCTGGCCGGCTACGCCCTGTCAATGAGCGCCGTCCGAGCCACCCTGACCGAGGTCATGACCGACGCCGCGTTCGACGAGATGATCCGGCTCGGCGAGCGCTGGACCGAAGGGGTGGCGGAGGTCATCGCCTCGGCCGGCGTGCCATGGCACGTGACCCAGCTTGGCTGTCGGGCGGAATACCACTTCATGCCCAACCCGCCGCGGAACGGCGCCGAGCAGTTCGCCGCGGCCGATAGCGAGCTGGAGCGGTTCCTCCATCTGTACGCCATGAACCGGCGGATCCTGATGACCCCGTTCCACAACATGGCGCTGATGTGCCCGGCCACGACCGAGGCGGACGTCGATCGCCACACCGAGGTCTTCGCGGCCGCCCTGGACGAGCTGTTCGAGTAGCTTAGAACGTCCGACGTACGGGAGTTGACGGTCGGTCAACCGTTCAGGCAGGTCCGTTCAGGGAGCGTTCACGTCGCAGCGGTCATAGTGCAGACATGCGCCGACGATCTGGCTCGAGGTTCCGAGCCGTGACGAACGCTTCACGCCGTGCCGCTCGTGGCGCGATCGCCGCCGCGCTGGCGGCCGTCGTTGCATTTGGGTCGGTCGGCCAGGCTGCGGCTGCCGACAACCCTCGGCGCGACGCCGCTGCGGCGGCTGCGACCGGTGACCCGGTGCTTGTTGGCGCCGGCGACATCGCCTCGTGCGCCAACGACGGCGACCGGGCCACCGCCAGGCTCGTCAGCAGCCAGCCGGGCACCGTGTTCACCGTCGGCGACAACGCCTACGCCGTCGGCACGGAGCAGGAGTTCCTACGCTGCTACGGTCCGACGTGGGGACGCTTCAAGGATCGCACCCGACCGGCCCTGGGCAATCATGAATACGGCAGCCCGGGCGCGAAGCCGTATTTCGCCTACTTCGGTGCGAGCGCCGGGTCGCCTGGCCGTGGCTGGTACGCCTACAACATCGGCACCTGGCGGATCTACGTCCTGAACTCGAACTGCTCGAAGGTGGGCTGCTTCCGGGGATCGCGCCAGGAGCGCTGGCTGCGGGCGGACCTGACCAACCATCCGCACCGCTGCGTGCTGGCCTATTGGCATCACCCGCTGTTCAGCTCGGGACGGCACGGCGGCCAAACCCTGGTTCGGCCGTTCTGGGACGATCTGTACCGGGCCCGGGCCGAAGTCGTGATCAACGGCCACGACCATGACTACGAACGCTTCGCCCGGATGGCCCCGACCGGAGGCCGCGTCGTCCGCGGGATCCGCGAGTTCGTCGTCGGGACCGGTGGCGTCAGCCATTACCGGATCAAGACGCTGCGCAAGAACAGTGACGCCCATGACGACGCGACCTTCGGCGTCCTCCGCGTGACGCTCCACCCGACGAGCTACTCGTGGGAGTTCGTGCCGGTGGCCGGAGGATCCTTCACCGACTCCGGTTCGGGCAACTGCATCTGAGCCTCGCGTATCTGATCGTCGGGGTCGCGGTACCGTACGAGCCGACACACCGCAAGGAGGCTCCGCCCGATGCCCAAGCTCGTCCCGGTCCTGCCGGGGATCCAACCATCCAAGTCGGCCTATAGCCAGGTCGTCGAGGCCAACGGCTTCGTGTTCGTGGCCGGCCAGGTCGGCGAGGATCCGGCTACCGGCGAGGTCGTCCAGGGCGGGCTCGATGCCGAGACGCGGGCCATGTTCGCCAACGTCGAGCGCTGCCTGGCCGCCGTGGGTCTCGGTCTCGGCGATATCGTGAAATCGACCGTCTACCTCGTCTACATGGACGACTGGGCGGCCTACAACGCCGTTTTTCGCGAGATCTTCCCGAACGACCCGCCGACCCGGGCGACCGTGGCGGTCAGCGGCCTGGTCGCGCCCTTCCGGATCGAGGTCGAGGTCGTCGCGGCGCGCTGATCCGGCCGTGACGGCCTAGCTGTCACGCACACCAGATAGGCTGGCGAGGTCGGATCAAAGGCGCCTACGGAGGCGGATGCAGAAGCACGCGGACGGGACGATCGTCGTCAGCGCCTCGGACCTGGTCGGGTTCCTTGCCTGCGACCACCTGGCCACGCTCGAGTTGGGCCGGATCGCCGGCCTGTGGGACAAGCCGTTCCGGGAGGACCCGGAGCTCGAGCTGATGCAGGAGCGCGGCTTCGCCCACGAGGCCGCCTACCTCGCGCGCCTGCGGGCGGACGGCCGATCGATCCACGAGATCCAGACCGGGGACCTCAAGACGCCCGATCAGCTGCGCGCCGCGGAGGCCGAGACGCTGGCGGCGATGCAGGCCGGCCGGGAGGTCATCTACCAGGCCACCTTCTTCGACGGCCATTGGCGCGGTCACGCGGACTTCCTGCTCCGGGTCGAGACCCCGAGCGATCTCGGCTCGTGGAGCTACGAGATCGCCGACACGAAGCTCACCCGCCGGGTCAAGGCCGCGGCGATCCTCCAGATGTGCGTCTACGCGGACCGGCTGACCCAGCTCCAGGGCGTCGCTCCGCGAGAGATCGTGGTCGTGACCGGCGATGGTGCCGAGCACCGCGAGCGCCTGGCCGACTACATGGCGTTCTTCCGCTCGGCCAAGGCCCGCTTCGAGGCGCGTGTCTTCGGCGACGGACCAGCGCCGGAGACGTATCCCGACCCGGTCGAGCATTGCCGCGTCTGCGCCTGGTACCCGGCCTGCGCCGACCGCCGCCGGGCCGACGATCACCTCTCGCTGGTGGCCGGCATGACCCGCTCCGCCACCCAGCGCCTCGTCGCGGCCGACTTGCCTACCCTGGCCTCCCTGGGCGACGCCTCGCCCGAGCTGGCGGTCAGGGATGTCAACCCGGGCACCTACACCCGCCTCCACGACCAGGCCCGGATCCAGCTCGAGGGACGTCGAACGGGCAGCCTGCGCTACGAGCTCCTGCCGCCGAGCGAGGAGCCGAACCGCGGCCTGGCGGCCCTGCCCGAGTCGTCGCCGCTCGACGTGTTCTTCGACATCGAGGCGGACCCGTGGGCCGTCGACGGCGGGATCGAGTATCTCTTCGGCTGGGTCGAGGAGGTCGCCGGCGAGGGCGTCTTCCACGAGCTCTGGGCCCACGACCCGGCCGAGGAGAAGGCGATGTTCGAGGCGTTCATCGACCTCGTCATCGAGCGACTCGAGCGCGATCCGGGGATGCACGTCTACCACTACGCGCCATACGAGCCGACGGCCCTCAAGCGGCTGATGAGCCGCTACGCCACCCGCGAAGAGCAGGTCGACCGGCTCCTGCGCGGGAACGTCCTGGTCGACCTATACGGCATCGTCCGCCAGTCGCTCCAGGCGTCGGTCGAGTCCTACTCGATCAAGAGGATCGAGAAGTTCTACATGGCCCAGCGCGAAGGGGCCGTGACCTCGGCCGGATTCAGCGTCGTCGAGTACGAACGCTGGCTCAAGACTCACGACCCGGCCATCCTCGCCGCGATCGCCTCGTACAACCGCGACGACTGCCTGTCGAACTGGCTCCTGCGGGGCTGGTTGGAGCGGCTCCGGCACGAGGCCGAGGCGGAGCTCGGCATCGTCCTGGGCCGGCCGCAACCAGCTTCGGGCGAGGCCTCGGAGGCCGTCACCGCCGCCCAGGCAGAGACGCTGCGGAGGGTCGAGACGCTGACCGCGGACGTGCCGGTCGATCCCACGGCCCGCACGCCCGACCAGGCCGGCCGGTGGCTCCTGGCCCAGCTCCTCGACTGGCACCGGCGCAACGACAAGCCGGCGTGGTGGGACTACTTCCGGCTGCGCAAGCTGAGTCCCGTGGAGCTCGTCGACGAGTCCGAGCCGATCGGCGACCTGACCTACGCCGGCGTCGTCGGTGTCGAGAAGAAGTCGCTCGTCCACCGCTACACCTTCCCGCCCCAGGACCACAAGCTGAGCGGTCCCTCGACTGGCTGGCAGGATGAGAACGGCCGCGGCGTGCGGATCCACGCTGTCGATCCAGACCATGGCCGAATCGACCTGCTGCGCGGCAGCCTGGACGAGGGCAAGCACCCCCGCGCGCTCGTGCGCAGCGGCCCGCCCGATGCCCGGGCCATGCGCGACGCCCTCGGCCGGATCGCCGACCAGACGATCGGGGCCGGGCTCGAGGGAGATGGACCATATCGAGCGGTCCGCGAGCTGGTCCTCGGGCGGCCGCCACGGATCGCCGGCCACGTGGAAGGCCTGCCGCTGGTCCGGGATCGCGAGTCGATCCTCGACGCTGCCCGCCGGATCGTGCTTGCCCTCGACCAGACGGTGCTCCCGGTCCAGGGCCCGCCGGGCACCGGCAAGACCTGGCTCGGTGCGCGGATGATCGTCGAGGCCGTCCGGGCCGGCCGCCGAGTCGGGATCGCCGCCGGTACCCACAAGGCGATCACCAACCTGCTCGTGGCCACGGCCGAGGCTTCGGCCGAGGCGAAGCTGCCCCTGCGCGCGATCCAACGGTGCGATACCGGCGACGACGCGGCCGAGCTGGCCGGGGTCCACGTGGCGACCGATAACGCGGCGGTCGAACGAGCCCTCGTGGAGCGTGCGGTCGACATCGTCGCCGGAACCCCCTGGCTGTTCTCCCGGGCCGAGATGGAGCACCGGGTCGACGTCCTGTTCGTGGACGAGGCCGGCCAGATGTCGCTGGCCAACGTCCTGGCCATGGGCGGCGCGGCGAGCTCGATCGTCCTCCTGGGTGACCCGAACCAGCTGCCCCAGGTCAGCCCCGGCGTCCACCCGGAGGGCGCCGAGCGGTCCGCGCTCCAGCACCTCATCGGCGACGAGCGGACGCTTCGGTCAGACCGCGGCCTGTTCCTGCCTCGGACCTACCGGATGCATCCGGCGGTGAACGGCTTCGTGTCGGAGGCCTTCTATGAAGGGCGCGTCGAGGCGGACCCGGCGCTCGTTCGCCAGGCGATCGGGTCGGGGCCGGTCGTCGCGGGGACGGGCATCCGGTTCTGGCCGGTCGCCCACAGCGGACGGACGTCCCGCTCGAGCGAGGAGGCCGAGACCGTGGCGGGGCTCGTGGCGTCGCTCCTCGGCCGACCCTGGACAGACCGCCACGGCGACACTCGGCCACTGGCGCTCGGGGATATCGTCGTGGTGGCTCCGTACAACTCGCAGGTCGCCGAGATCCACCGCGCGATCGAGCGCCGGGTCGGGTCGCCGGGGCGGGTCGGCACGGTCGACAAGTTCCAGGGCCAGGAGGCGCCCGTGGCGATCTACTCGACCGCCACCTCGTCGCCCGACGACGCGCCGCGCGATCTCGAGTTCCTGTATTCCGACCATCGCCTCAACGTGGCCGTATCGCGGGCGCGTGGCCTGGCCATCCTGGTGGCCAACCCGGACCTGTTCATCGTCCATGCGCGGACGCCGGAACAAATGCGCCTGGTGAACGCGTTCTGCCGGCTGATCGAGGTCGCCGACGAGCAGGCTCGCGAGCAACCCGTTGGAGTCGCGGTCGGCCCGGCGTGAACCCGCGGTCGGGGCCCGCCCGAGTCGGACGGGGGCGCGCTTCCGACCCGTCTGCCGCGGCCGGCATGCCCGTCGCGCGTGGAACGCGCCAACCGGCGATGGGAGCGCGGCCGGCATGCCCGTCGCGCGTGGAACGCGCCAACGGATGAAGAAGTGGGCACCTGAGCCGGTCACCCGTCGGAATTCATCCCGGCGTGAGCGTGGCCCGAGACGAATCTGGCCGCGGAAGCGACCGCCGGACGGGGTCGAGGAGCTCTCCGTCATTGGTTGGCGCGCGGGGCGCACACGGGTTCGGCCCCGGATCCCCGTTGGCGCGTCGGCTGCACCATGGGGACGACCCGAAGCGCAGCACCTCCGCGGCCGATCGCCGCCCGCCCTGCGGCCCGTGATCAGTCCGGCCTGAGCTCAGGCCGAGCCGAGCTCGTCGACGATCCAGGCCGCGAGCACCCTGGCGCACGCCTCGACCTCGGCCAGTGGCACCCGCTCGTCCGCGCTGTGGGCGAGCCGCACGTCGCCGGGCCCGAAGATGACGGTCGGTGTCCCGCCCTGGTTCACGAGCAGGCGCATGTCGGCCCCGTACGGCTCGCCCAGCAGGGCCGTGCGCCGACCCGTGACGGCCTCGGCCATCCGGGCCAACCCGACCGGCAGAGGGTGGTCCGACGGGACGCGCGCCGACCCGAACCGGCCGCCCACGATCTCGATCGTCGCCGGGTGATCGCGCAGGAAGTCGTCGGCGGCACATGCCGCCCTGATGCAGGTTCGCAGCTCCGCCTCCGCCTCGGCCGGGGTCTGCCCCAGCCGGACGCCGTAGCGACCGTCGGCGACGACCCGGTCGATGACCGTTGACGCCCACTCGCCGCCGGAGACGATGCCGAGGATCGTCGGATAGGGCAGGCCGATGGCGGTCATCAGCGGGTCGGTCTCGGCGGCATTACGCCGGGTCTCGTCGGCCTCGAGGGCGCGGGCCAGGATCCACAGCTTGTCGAGGGCCGAGACACCCTCCCGGCGCTGCGAGGCGTGGGCGGCCCGGCCGGGCACGCTCAGGCGGAACGTGATCGCCCCGGCGTGGGCCACCACCACGTCGAGACTGGACGGCTCCGTGATCACGGCCAGGTCGCCCGTGATGCCGGCCCGGATCGCGGCGAGCATCCCCTGGCCCCCGTCCTCTTCCGATGGTACGAACGCGACCACGACCTCGCCCGCCAGCACGCCGGTCACGCCCGCGTCGACGACGCCCCGGACGGCGGCCAGGATGGCCGCCACGCCGCCCTTCATGTCACACGCGCCGCGGCCGTAGAGCTCGCCGTCGGAGACCCGGCCGGCCCATGGGTCGACCGACCAGCTGGCCGGATCGCCGGGCGGCACGACATCCGTGTGGCCGACCAGCACGATCCGACGCCCGCCGGCCCGGCCCAGCCGACCGACGACGATGGGCAGGGCCGTCCGGTCCATCTCCTCGCCCGGCCAGTCGCGGTCGGCGCGGACCTTCGCGGGATCGGGAGCGAGCCGCTCGATGGCCACGCCGGGGATCCCCCGCAGGGCAACGGCCAGCCACTCGGAGACCACCTCCTCCGAGCCGGTGACGCTCGGGATCCGGACAAGCGCGCGCAGGTCGCCGAGGAGACGGACGCGGTCGACAGCATCGGCGGCGCCCTGCGCCGCGGGACCCATCGAGCCGGGCTCGGTGCTCAGGGAGCGGTCTCGCGCAGGATCGGCCGGGTCAGGCAGGTCGGGCCGCCCGAGCCGTTGATCCCGATCTCCGTCGCGGCGTACGTGTGGACCTCGCACCCGGAGGCGGCCAATGCGGCGGCCGTGCGCGGGTTGCCCTGGGCCATGATCACGACGCCCGGCTCGACCGCCAGGACATTGCAGCCGAGCGTCGGGAACTCCTCCTCGGGGACCTGGATCATCTCGATCTCGAGCTCCACGAGGAGCTCCCACAGGCCGACCGGGAGCAACGGCAGGAACACCACCGCGACGTCGTCGGCGACGGGCGAGATCACCGACAAGAGGTGGATCAGCTCGGCGGATCCCTTCCAGTACGGCACGTCGAATACGCGCACGTCGCCCTGGACGATCGCATCGAGCTGGCGAACGCCCTCGGCGCTGGTGCGCAACGTCCGGCCGATGCACAGCAGGTCGGGTCGGAGCCAGAACGTGTCTCCTCCCTCGATGGTGCCCGGTGCTTCGATCCGCGCGACCGTGGGCACGCCGCGATCGTTGAGCCAGGCCTCGCTGAGGAGCTCCTCACCCTGGCGATTCGGCTTGCCCGGGCGGAGCGGGATCGCGCCCCCGTCGGACACCAGGAGCGGGTCGAACTGGTAGACGAGGTCCGGCGAGTCGCTCTCGACACCGAGCTCGTGGACCGTCGGCCCGAGGCCGGCCAGGATCTCGACGAAGGCGTCGTGCTCGCGCTGGGCGAGGCCAAGGTCGACCGGGTGGAGGAAGCCATGGGCCGGGTCATCGAACGCGCGCCCAAAGGCCGGCCCCGGCCGCTTCACCAGGACCTCGCGCAGGGGCGCCGTCATGCTCTGGGCGCCGTAGCTGAGGATCGTCGTCTGCATCCACGCAGGATAGCCCGCCGGACCGGTCGGTCGGGCCGTCCGGGCGGCCGTGAATCGGGCTGGCTCGCCGGCCGTCCCAGGCGTAGGCTGCAACGCATGGCCGGCTACGTCGCAAGCGCGAGACTTGGCGCCGGGACGATCCGGATCGACCGACCGCGGGACGCCCCGTCGGAGGACCGAGAGTTGCCTGCGCGCTCGCCGAGCCTCGGCGCCGGCTCCGACGACGAGACCCTCGAGGATGTCCGGGTCGTTCGATCGTCGGCGTCCGAGGAGCTCAGCGAGCGCTGGCTGGCGATCCGCGAGGCGTGGACCCAGACGACGTTCTACGTGTTCCACCCCGAGAGCTGGCGCTGAGACCAGCTTCCTAGGGCGTCCCGAAACGGGCTGCCGCCAGCTCGGGCGGGATCGCCGCGGAGGTGCCGCCGGAATCGTCGCCGGACGTGCGGACGTCCTTGCCGAGGATCACGTCGGCGACCATCCGCGCCGAAGCCGGGCCGGTCGAGATGCCCCACGGCCCGTGGCCGGCGGCGATGAACGCTCCGGACAGCCCGGGCACCGGCCCGAGCAGAGGTCGCGCGTCCATCGCGAATGGCCGGGCGCACGAGCGGACCGACCCGCGGGACGCCATGGCCAGTCCGGGCACATACCGGCGGCCACGGGCCACGAGCCGGGGAACCCAGGCGTCGACGTCGGGCTCAGACTCGAGGAAGGTCGAGCCGAGGCTGGTCCGACCGGCCGCCGTGACCAGGCTGAAGTCGGGCCGGTCGCCGGCGGCGTCGGGTCCGTCGCCCAGATCGTCGGCGGCGGCGTGGACGGCCGAACCCGTCTCCGGCAGCGGGGTCGCCGCGAGCTCGCCGAACGCCTCGTCCATCTCGGCCTCCTCGAGGACGTGTCGCGGCGGATCGGCCAGGCCTACCTCGACGACGACACCCCACACCGCGCGGATCGGACGCCAGCGGCCAGACGGATCGACCAGCGCCGGCGACCACGGCCCGGCAGCGATGAGCACCGCGCCGGCGGCGAGCTCCGTCCGGTCGGTCAGTCGAACGCCGACCGTCCGCTCCCCGTCGCGCAGGAGCGCGGCGACCGGCGAGCCGGTGCGGATGGCCGCGCCGCGACGCTCGGCGACCAGGGCGTATGCGCGCGTGGCGGCGGCCGGCGGGACCGGGTAGCCCATCGCGAGGCGACAGGCCGAGACCCCGGCGGCGAGGCTCGGTTCGAGGCGCCTCAGCTCGTCGCTCTCAAGGAAGGTCGGCTCGAGCTCGGGCCAGAGGAGGGCAAGGTCCGCGGCCAGTCTTCGGGGACCGTCCGGCGTCAGCCCGACGAGGAGCAGCCCGGCAGGCAGCGGCGGCAGGACGAGCTCGACGTCGGCCTCGGCTGCCAGCGCACGGTACGCGGCGACGGTCTCCAGGTGCAGATCGCGCAGGGCCGCATCGAACGGATGCTGGACCACTCCGGAGTTCCGTCCCGAGGCGCCGGCGGCGATCTCGCGGCCTTCGACCAGGGTGACCCGGGCGCCCTGGCCGGCGAGATACGCCGCGGCCGATGTCCCGACGATCCCGCCTCCGACGACCACGACGTCGGCGGTCTCAGAGGACATCGAACCTCGCGAACGCCTCGGCGGGCGCCATCCCGTCCGCGATCGCAGCACGCGACGCGTCTTCAGCCGCGACCTTGGCCAGGCATCGCTCCACGACCTGGTCGACCATCTCGCGCGGCACCACCACGGCCCCGTCCACGTCGGCCACGATCAGGTCGCCCGGACGGATCGTGACCCCGTCGATCTGGACGGGATCGCCGAAGCCGCCGTAGTCCGCTCGGTGGCCGACGTCCTTCGGGGTCGTCCCCCTGGCGAAGGTTCGATAGCCAAGCCGCTCGACCTGGTCGACGTCGCGGACGAGCCCGTCGGTCAAGGTACCGGCCGCGCCGGCCGAGGCCGCGGCGATCGAGAGGAGCTCACCCCAGACCGCGTACTCGTCGGATCGTTCGGTCGCGATCACCAAGACATCATCTGCCTTCAGGCTGCCCACGACCCGGCGCAGGCCGGCGTAGGCATCGTCGGGCCCCGCGTCGCGGGGATGGGTTCGGCACGTGGCTGCGAATCCGACCAGGACTCCGCCGGGTGGCATCTGCCGGATGTCCGGGGGGAGGCACTGCTGCCGATGTCCGAGGGCGTCGAGCGCGTCCGCGACGAGTGCGCTCCGGAGCATGCGACGGAGATCGGCCAGATCGTCGGCTGCGGGTGTCACGGTCGTGATCGAGTCGTAACGGTCTCCTCGATGATCGGGCCCATGACCGCGGCGGCTTCGCGCACGCCATCGACGGGGTCCTGCAGCTCGTCCTCGTTCTCGATCGAGAGGATGTCGTCGTAGCCGACCTCGCGCAGCGCAGTCACGAACGACTGCCAGAACGAGGGCGGATGTCCCCGCCCGATCGTCCGGAAACCCCAGGCGCGGGCGGCGGGGTCCTCGAATGGTTGCTGGTCGAGGACTCCCGCCAGGGCCACTCGCTCTGGTGTCATGTCGGTGTCCTTGAGGTGGACGTGGTGGACGGCCGGTCCGAGGGCACGGACCACCGCCATCGGGTCCATCTGCTGCCAGAAGAGGTGCGACGGGTCGACGTTCGCGCCGATCACCGGCCCGATCGCGGCGCGCATCCGTTCCAGTGTCGGCACGTTGTAGACGAGGTAGAGGGGATGCAGCTCGAACGCGATTCGGGTGACCCCATGCTCCAGCGCGAAACGGGCCATGACGTCCCAGAACGGGATCGCCTCGCCCCACTGGCGCTCCAGCAGCGCGACCGCATCCGCCGGCCACGGATACCAGATCCAGTTCACGGTGGTCGAACCCGGGCCGTCGCCGGGCGTTCCCGACATCGTCACGATCTTGTCAACGCCGATTAGCTCCGCGAGCCGGATCGTCCGCTCGATGCTGATCCGCTGCTCCTCGCCGATGAGGGGATGAAGCGGGAAGCCCGAGCAGTTGAGCGCCGAGATCCGGAGCCCTCGATCCTCGAAGGCCCCGGCGAAGCGAGCCCGTGCCTGGCGATCCTCGAGCAGCGCGGTCGCATCGGCGTGGGTCTGCTCGGAGACTCCACCGACGGCGACTTCGACCCCGGTCGCGCCGACCTCTGCAGCCAGGTCGAGGGCTGCCTCGAAGGTCAGCCGCGGGACGGAATCGGTGAACAGGCCGAGCTCGAGGTTTCGTCCGCCGCTCATCCGGCGCCCTGGAGTGCCCCGACCATGGTCGCCTTGAGCAAATAGCGTCGGACCATGACGTAGAGGATCAGGGTCGGCAGCATGTAGACGACCGAGATCGCGGTGAGGAGCCCCCAGTCGATCTGGTTGCGGTAACTGAACGCCTGGAACAGCCCGATCGAGAGCGGGGTCTTGTCCGACGAAGTGATCAGGATCAGCGGAGTCAGGAAGTCGCCCCACGACTCGATGAAGGCGAAGAGGGCAACCGCCCCGACGCCCGGGGCGGCCAGCGGGAGGACGATCCGGATGGCGCTCCCCAGCCGTCCGGTCCCGTCTACCCAGGCGGCTTCCTCGAGCTCGGCTGGGACGGTGTCGAAGAACCCTTTCATGAGCCAAAGTGCGAGGGGCAGCTGCTGGGCGGCGAGCACGAGGATCAAGCCCTGGTACGTATTGACGAGGCCGATCCGCTGCACGATCAGGTAGAGCGGAGCGATCGTGGCGGAGACCGGGATGATCCTGGTCATGAGGATGCCGAACATCAGCGTCCGCCGTCCCGGGAAACTGAACCGGGAGAGCGCGTAGCCGCCGAGGACGCTGGCAGCCACGGTCAGGATCGTCGCCCCGCCGGCGATGATCAGGCTATTGAGGACGAACCGGCTGAACTTCGCATCCGTCAGGAAGCGGGCGTAGTTGGACAGGTCGATGCTCGACGGCAGCTGAAGATGCACCCCGGCGCGAGGGTCGAACGAAGCGAGGACGATCCAGGCGAACGGGATGGCGCAGAACAGGGCCAGCCCGACCAGGAGCACGTAGACGAGGGGCAGGCTTCGGCTCGTGCGGCGCCTGTTCCGCGCCAACGGGCGCTGATTCGCAGT
Source organism: Chloroflexota bacterium (assembly GCA_039931975.1). GTDB lineage: Bacteria > Chloroflexota > Limnocylindria > Limnocylindrales > CSP1-4 > Chersky-267. The sequence continues at coordinate 15,980 of JBDTQW010000023.1, forward strand.
CGACGGACGGGCAGCCACGTCAGATCTGCGCCCGCAGCAGCCGAACATAGATCAGCCCGAACCCCAGGACGACGCCGAGCATGATCACCGACGCCGCGCTGCCCAGCCCGATCTCGAAGAACCGGAAGGCCCGCTCGTACACGAAGATCGATAGCGTCGTTGTTTCGCCCCCGGGGCCACCCCGGGTCAGGAAGTAGATCAGGCCGAAGACCGTGACCGTTCCGATCGTCGTCAGCAGCATGTAGAGCACGATCGCGTGCTTGATCAGGGGCAGGGTGATCCGGGTCAGGAGCTGCCTGGGCGACGCACCATCGACGACCGCCGCCTCGTTCACCTCCTGGGGCACTCCCTCCAGGGCGGCCGCGAAGAGGATCATCGCGAAGGCGATGCCACGCCAGGTGTTGACGACGATGATCGCAAGGATCGCGTGCTGCTGGAGCCAGGCGATCGGTTCGACGCCGGCGAGGCCGACGATCCGATTGAGCGTCCCCTCGCCGCTCGACTCGAGCATGCTGGCCCAGGCGAAGGCCGCGACAGTCTCGGGCACGACGAGCGGGAGAAGGATGGCGGCGCTCCAGAGCGACTTCAGACGGACATCGCGCCGATGCAGGACAAGGGCCGAGCCCAACCCGAGCAGGAATTGGCCGACCATCGCCGAGAAGATGACGAAGACGACCGTCCGAGCAAACGCGTCGCGGAACGCCTGGCTCCCCGCCAGCCGGCCGTAATTGGCGAAGCCGACCAGCTCGGGATGCTGGGCGCCCGGTCCCGTCAGCTTCCAGTTCGTGAAGCTGAGCACGACCGCCCACACGACCGGAGCAACGACGAACACGAGGATGAGCGCGAGTGAGGGCGCGAGGAATCCCGCGACCATGAGTGCCTGACCCCGGCCCCGTGGACGACGTCCCATCATCGTTCGGAAGCTGGGGTCAGACCATGCGCGTTACTGGGACTCGACCGCGTCCGGCCCGAGGAGCTCCGTCGCCTGAGTGGCGAAGTAGTCCGCCGCCTGGTTGCCGTCCATCTTGTCGAGGAGGATCTGCTCCGTCGCATCGCCGACGGCCTGCTGGATCTTGTCGATCCCGACCTGGGCCTTAAACGTCCGACCGGAGGTCAGCAGCTCTTCCATCTTGATCAGGTACGGCATGTCCTTGTACGGCGCGATCTCGCGGATGTCGTCCCTTGGCGCGAGGTTTCCGACGGACGCGACGTCCATGGCCAGCGGCTCGCCCGTGTTCAGGCACTTGAGCAACGCGAACGCCTCATCAGGATGCTTGGACTTGGCTGAGATCGTCCACATCCAGTCCTCGGCGGCCCACACGAAGTTGTCGTTGGGCGCCTTGCTCGGGAATGCCCAAGTATCGACCTTGCCATCGTAGATCCCGGGGATCGGCCGGGCACCGGTCGGGGCAGGGCCCCAGTCGTAGACCCAGCCCCACGAGCCCTGGGTCGTGATGGGCGGCGCTACCGGGATGGTCTTGCCATCCGCGGTCGTGCCCGTGAACCCGTCGTACTTGGTCGGCTGCCACGGCTGGGGGTCGAGCAGGGCCTTGCTCGGGAGCAACTTGGCCTTCTGCAGGGTGGCATAGAAATTGAATGCGTCGGTCAGGCCCTGGCTCTTGACGATCCACTTGCTGGTGGCGTCGTTGTAGAGCTTCCCGCCGGTGCCGTTGAAGATGTGGATGAAGCCCTCATCGAACGTGCCACCGCCCCAGGTCTTGCCGGCCGGGATCGTGATCGCCGGCAGCTTGGTCTTGGCGTGGAGCTGAGTGAGCCGATCGACCAGCTCGGCCCAGGAGTTGGGCTGGGCCGTGGAGATGCCGTTCTGGTCGAGGATGTCCTTGCGGATGAAGAGCTCGATCACCGTGCCATGGCGGGGCATCGAGTAGTACTTGCCGTCGGCCTGCTTGGCCCGGTCCTTGAGGACTGGATAGAAGTGATCGTTCCAGTCGGCCCAGCCCGTGAGCCGGTCGGAGATGTCGGCCAGGTATCCGGCGGTCGCGAAGTCGGGTACCCAGGCGCCCCCATAGGAGGTCACGTCCGGCGGGTTGTCACCCTGATACAGGATCGTGACGTTCGAGCGGAACTGCTCGTCCTCGACGACATCCCCGGTGATGTTGACCTTGACGTTAAGCCCCTCGGCCGCGAGCGAGGTCTCGCACATCGGGATGATCTTGGCCAGGGCGTCCAACCGTGGCTTCTGGTGTTCGAGCAGGGTCAGGGTGACCGCCTCGGCCGCCGACGGTGCAGCGCTTGGTGCCGTGGTTGGAGCCGGGCTTGAACCGCCCGTTGTGGGCGCGGGCGAGCTGCTCGACCCGCAGGCCTGGATGACGAGCGCGAAGCTGAACATTGCCCCGAGGGCGGTGGATCTACGCACGAGACTCCTCCTCCGACAGACCTTCGGGCGGCCGATGCCCGCTCATCTTAGTCCCCGGTCGGACGGATCTGTCCAGTCGCGTCCGTTTCGCACCGTGGAGGGACTGTGCCTGCATGGGAAACCCTCCATCAAATCTACGCCCGGGTTTGTGCATGTGTCAATGGAGGTTCGCACCGCAAAACAGACCGCGAACCGATGGTCGATTTGACGCTGCCTCGACCCTCGCCTACGCTGCCAAGGAATTCGATAGGAGGCACTGTGGTTGCGGTCAATGGTCGCTCGATCCGACAGCGCCAAGCTGAGCGGTACTCGATCGGGGCGGTGGCCAATGCGCTGACGCTCCTCGGGGCCATCGCCGACCGGGAGGTGCTCGGCCTGGCCGAGGCGGCCAGGATCGCCGGAGTCAGCAAGAGCACGGCCTATCGGCTGCTGGCGACGCTCGAGGTGGCTGGGCTGGTCGAGCGCCTGCCGGAGTCGGGCTACCGCGCCGGGGTGGAAGCCATCCGTTGGGCGTCGCGCCTGCTGGCCGGCCTGGACGTCCGGTCGGTCGCGATGCCGACTCTCCGGCGGTTGCGCGACGAGACCGGCGAGACGGTCAATCTGGCCCTCCTCCGGGACGCCAGCCTGGTCTACGTCGAGATCCTCGAGAGCCCGGCCGCGTTCCGGATGGCGGACGTCCCGGGCGTCGTCGTGCCCGTCCACGCGACGGCGCTCGGCCAGGCGATCGCCATCGATCTCGACCCGCAGCGGCTGAGCGCTCTGCTTGGGCCCGAGCCATACGAGCGCTTCACCCAGAACACTCCGACATCCTGGCAGGCGTTCAACGCGACGGTCGGCGCCGCTCGCCTTCGCGGCTACGGCATAGACATGGAGCTGGTCGAGCTCGGCGTGAGCTGCGTTGGTGCGGCGATCCTCGATGCCGGTCGGGTCGTGGGCGCGGTCAGCGTCTCCGGGCCCCGCGCCCGGATGTCCGACGCGCGGATCGAAGACGTCGGGCGCCGCCTGGTGACCGGCGCGACCGAGATCTCCGACCGACTCGCGCCCCTCCTCGCCTGACGCTGGAACGCCTCGCCGACGGACCTCGATGTCGGCGATGAGACCTCGGTGGTCGCTGGGATAGAGCCCGGGATCGTGTCCGGCCGGCTGGTCGAACGCGAGCCGCGCATCCAGGACGGTTGCGCTGCCCCGGACCAGCACATAGTCGATGCAGGACGCCGGCCCACGATAGATCGTGGGTGCGACGAGCCCGCTCCCGAACGTCCCCGGGTCGCCGCGGCCGGCTTCCCGCGTCGCCGACCGGAATCCGGCGTCGAAGAGGAACCTGAGGGATGGCTCGTCCGGCAGTCCGTTCAGGTCCCCGAGGAGGACCGTCGCATCGGACGGCGCCTGCGCTGACAACCAGGCGACGATCGCCTTCGCCTGGCGCAGCCTGGCGACATGACCCGGCGGCCCGTCGGGGTGGTGGAGATGGGTGTTGGCGACGGTCAGCGTCTCGCCGCCTTCGAGGCGCAGCCCGAGCGCCTGGACGACCCGGTGGTGGGTCAGTCGCCGGACCTCGTGAAAGCGGACCTCGCCCAGTGACCGGCGGGCCAGGAGGACGACGCCGTCCCAATGGCGTGGGTATCGCGGAGGGACGATTTCCGACGCGCGGCAGACGGCGTAATCGAGGTCGGGCACGGCCGCGGCAAGCCCGCGATCCTGGTCGATCGACCGGTTCACCTCCTGAAGGCCGACGACGTCCGCGGCCAGCGTCCCGAGCTCGGCTTCGACCAACGGCCGACGCTCGCGCCAGCGGTCGCCCTGCGGGTAATAGAGCAGGTTGAGCGTCGCGAGACGCACGCGCGTGCCCATACCGGCGGTCAGGACCACGGTCAGAAGACCGGCATCGCCGGGACCCAGCCCGGGCGATAAGGATCGTAGAACTCGTTGACCTCCACGTGGTCCTCGAAGTAGCGGTGGTAGAAGTCGAGCTTGTCTCGATCGATCTCGACGCCGAGTCCCGGCCCCTGGGGCAGCTCGAACCGGCCGTCTCGATAGACCCACGGGGCGGTGATGATGTCGTCAGCCTGGTCGTGGTAGTGGCTGTCGATCGCGTAGTTCAGGTTCGGGATCGAGCAGGCCAGATGGACCATCGCCGCCGTCGAGATCCCCAGCTCGCGATCGCTGTGCATGCCGAGGCCCATGTTGAATGCCTCGACCACCGCCGCCATCTTCTGGTTCGCGCGGAAACCGCCCCAGTAATGGACGTCGGCCAGGATCACGTCGACGCTGCGCGCACGGATCCCGGGGGCAAGCTGTTCGGGCCCGACCAGGCACATGTTCGTGGCGAACGGGATGCCGATCGCGGCTCGAGCCTGGCTCATGCCCTCGAGCCAGTTGCACGGATCCTCGAGGAACTGAAGCTCGAACGCGTCGGCAGTCAGCCGGCGGCCGACCCTGATCGTGGTCTCGACCGACCAGGCCGCGTTCGGGTCCCAGACAAGCGGCGCGTCCGGGAAGCGGTCGCGCAGCAGCTTCAGCGCGCGGTATTCCTCGGCCGGAGTCAGGACACCGCCCTTGAGCTTGTGGACGGTGTGGCCATTCCGTTCGACCAGCTCGTCGGCCCGATCGAGGATCGCCTCGGCGGTGTCGACCGCCGGTAGCCTGCCATCCTCGGAGGCGTATCGGTAGAAGAGGTAGCTCGCGACGTCCACGCCGTCGCGCACCGCTCCGCCGAGCAGCGAGGACACGGATCTGCCGAGAGCCTTACCCGCGGCATCCAGGCAGGCCATCTCGATGCCAGCGCGGACGAACGGCGGGACGTTGGTCTCGTAGCCGATATTGAAGACCCCGAGGCGGTGCTGGAGCAGCCCTGTTTCGAGCGGATCGAGGCCGATCACGAATGGCATGGCGATCGAGAGAGCTTCGATCGTGCGCGCTCCGCCGTACGTCTCGCCGATCCCCACGATGCCCTCGTCGGTGATCAGCTCGATGATCGTCCGGGTCGTGCCCGTCTCGATGCCCATGCTCCAGCGCCAGGGCGCCTCCGCGGGGACGGTCACGGGCGTTGCCCGCAGGTCGACGATCTTCACGGTGTGTCCTCGTACAGGTCGTAGAGTCGGCTGAGGATCCCGCCGTCAACCAGGACGTGGGTGCCATTGATGGCCGCGGCGTCGTCGCTCGCCAGGAACACGGCGACCCTCGCGATCTCGGCGGGCTGCGAGATCCGCCGGTCAGGATACTCGCGCTCGATCCGCGCCCTGAACGCAACGGGGTCCGGCTGGGTCGCGAAGTATTGCTGGTTGAGGTCGGTATCGACGTCGCCGGGGCAGATGGCCACGCAACGGATCCCGTCGGCCGCGTACGCGACCGCGGTCGACTTGGTCAGCCCCAGGATGCCGTGCTTCGTGGCCGAATAGACCGGCAGCATCGCGTCGCCGACGAGCCCAAGCACCGATGACAGGTTCACGATCACGCCGGCCCGTTGCGCCAGCATCGCCGGCAGCACGGCCCGGGTGCACAGGAATGTGCCCAGGAGGTTCGTGTTGACGATCGCGTGAAAGTCGTCGACCGTCTGGTCCAGAAGCCTCGCCTCGCGCTGGACCGCGGCATTGTTGACCAGGATGTCGATCCGACCGGCCTCGCGCAGGACCGAGTCCGCGATCTCCGCCACTCTGGCCTCGTCCCCGACGTCGCCGACGAACGACCCAACGGAGCCCGCGGGGCCGACGATCGACGCAGCGGTCGCTTCCGTCGTCGAGCGATCCCGTCCGACGATGAACACGCGGGCGCCTTCGTGGGCGTAGGCCTCGGCGATCGCTCGGCCGATCCCGCGGCCGCCGCCGGTCACGATCGCAACGCGCCCGTCCAATCTGCTCATCGTCGAGCTCCTCGTCCCTCGTCCTCGCCGCGAACGACGCCATCGGGGCCGACCTCAGCGATCGATCCGATGCCGTCGAAGGCGATGAACCGGACCTCGGTCTCCAGGCTCTCGCCCGGCTCGAGGATCCGGGCCCGGCCCGCGGCGATGACTTCGTCAAGCTGGGCCGGGTGAGCCGTCCAGGCCTCGAGGGCGACGGTGTACAGCCCGCGCCAGCCTCCGTAGACGCCCCACAGCCAGGCCACCGGAAGGACATCGGGGTCAAAAGACATCGCGAAGCCCGAGCGGCTCTCCGGATCGGTGACGCCGAGCCAGCCGGCGGTCAGCTCATCGATGAACACGAGCTCCCACGACGGCGGCTCCGGGGGCCGCGCCACCGACAGGTCGATCGACCCTCCCGCGGCGGGGAGGTACGGCCAGGCGAATCGCGTGCCCGCTTCTAAGCCCAGGTCAGCGTGGCCCTCGTGGAAGGTGCCGGTCCTGCCCGGCACCTGGACGCGCGCGCCCGGTCGCACGGCGATCCCCGGGTGGATCCCCCACATGAATCGGACCGGTTCATAGCCGACGTTGGTCAGACGATGGGTGGAGCGGACCATGCTCTCACCTGCCCGGACCTCCATCCGCCGGTCGATCCGAAGGGGGGTGATGATGCCGCCGCAACTCAGCTCCACGGCGACCATCGTCCCGTTGCCCTCGACGATCCGCGCGGTCCAGGCCTGGGACCAGAACTCGCCCAGGAACGGCAACTGCTCGCCGTCGACCACGGCGGGATGACCGGTCGGCGCGATCTCGTCGATCCCGCCGGTCCACCAATCGTCGACATTGGCGCCGAAGACCGGGGGTCGTACGTCGAACCGCGGGTGGTGGTAGAGCAGGTCGCGGTCGGCCGCCTTGGAGATGAGCTCGACGACCTTCGCCCCGTGCGTTGGCAGGACCGTCATTCGGATGCGGTCGTTCTCCAGGACGATCGCCGGGAAGCCGCGGTAGGTCCAGGCATCCGAGATCCAGGCTCCGCCACCGAACGCCCGCCGGTTCACGAGAGGACCTCCGCGGCGGCGTCGAGCGCTGCAGCCACGGCCATGTCGATCTCAGCATCGGTGTGCGCGGTCGAGACGTACCACAGGCCGCGAGGGGTCGCGTGGATCCCACGAGCGAGGAGCGCTTCGATGAATCGCGCGTGGGTCAGCGGATCCCCCTGGGCACGGTCGCGCACGGTGCGCAGGTCCGATGGCTCACCGACCGCCGTGTGGACGATCGGCCCCGCTTGACGCACGGTCAGTCGCGGCGACGCATCCGCCAGACCCCGGGCCAAACGCGCCCCAAGCCGATCGAGCTCTGGGTAGATGGTCTTCCGGCCGTTGGCAAGATGGCGGAGCGAGGCGACTCCAGCCGCCATCGCGATCGGGTTCCCGTTGAACGTTCCGTTGTGGGCCAATCGGCCGTCAGCGATCGGCGCCATGACCGCCCTCGAGCCGGTCACGGCGCTCAGCGCGATGCCGGCGGCGATGGCCTTGGCAAAGATCGCCAGGTCGGCCATCACGGCGAATCGTTCCTGGGCGCCACCCAGGGCGACGCGGAACCCCGTGATGACCTCGTCGAAGATGAGCAGCGCGCCATCGTTCAAAGCCAGCTTCCGAAGGGTCTCGAGGAATCCGGCGATCGGCGGGATCATGCCGCCGTTGACCGCGATCGGCTCGCACAAGATCGCTGCCACCTGACCGCGATGCTCCGCCAGGACGGCCTCGACCGAGGTCGGATCGTTCCACTGGGCGACGACCACGTCGGAGAGGGCACCGTCGGGGATCCCCTGGGTGGACGGCACCGTGGCCGGGCGCTCCGATGGGCCAGATATCGACGGGTCGTAGCCGGCGCTCACGAAGACGCCGTCCAGCCAACCGTGATAGTGACCCTCGAATTTCAAGACCAGGCGCCGTCCGCTCACCGTGCGGGCCAGGCGGAGGGCGGCTGCAACAGCTTCGCTGCCTGTTGTGGCGAAGATCGCCTGCTCAGCGCCGGGGACGATATCCACAAGGAGTTCGGCGAGCTCGGGCTCGAGCCGATGCTGCGAGCCGAAGGTGAGGCCGCGCTCCAGCTGCACCGCCACCGCGTCTCGGACCACTCGCGGAGCGTGGCCTAGGATCAGCGGGCCGTAGCCCAGGACGAAATCCACGTAGCGACGGCCGTCGACGTCCCAGAGGTATGGGCCGTCGCCCCGTTCAAAGTAGAGTGGATGAGGTCGGGCACCCGCGCGGATCGTGGAGGTTACGCCTCCAGGAATGACCCGGCGAGCGTCGGCGAAGAGGGCCTGGGACCGCGGGAACGGAGGGATGGACACGGTCCTCGCACTTTCGGGCTTCGAAACGCCCGGTTGGTCAATCGAACCTCGATCGGAACCTAGCATCGGCCGCCGCGGGCTGTCAAGGTGGCCAGTGAGGTTGACCGCTCTCGTGGCGTTTTCTATCATCGAAGCAGGCGTTCGCGCTCGTGAACATCAGTTCCCGCCTGCCCCGGAGGCACCACGCCCATGCGCCATGCCAGCGATCGCACGTCCGGGGTCGAGGCTGCTGACTTCGCGATCGTGGCCCGATGAGCGGATCGGTCGAGCCGATCCGCGTCGGCGTCATCGGCTGCGGAAACGTCTCCTTGAGCGACCACGTGCCAGCCTATCTCGCCCTGCCCGACCGGTACCGGCTTGTGGCGATCGCCGACCCGACGCCGGCCCGCCTGGAGCTCGGGCGCGCGTTGAGCGGGCTCGGTCCCGCCGACTGCCACCCGGACTCGGCGGCCCTGCTGGCTCGACAGGACCTCGACCTCATCGACGTCTGCACGCCGCAGCATCTCCACCGGGACCTGGCCATCGCCGCGGTGTCGAGCGGCCGCCACGTCCTGTCCGAGAAGCCGCTGGCCACCACGCCGCGCGACGCCTGGGCGATGGTCGAGGCAGCTGAGGCCGCCGGACGAACCCTGGCGATCATGCACAACTACTTGTTGTTCCACGAGGTGGTCCGCACCCTGGAGCTCATCGCGGCGGGCGAGATCGGACCGGTCGAAGTGGCCATCCTCAACTGGCTCGCCGTTCGGGATCATCCGGGCAACGCGGCGTATCGGCCGGAATGGCGTCACGACGTCCGCCAGGCCGGTGGCGGCGTCCTTATGGACATGCTCCACATCGTCTACCTGGCAGAAGCGCTCCTCGGCTCTCCCATCGAGCGAGTCTCGGCATGGGTCACCGCAAGGGCCGACGACGCTCCGGTCGAGGACATCGCCATGATCCGGTTCGAGACCGCAACGAATGCCGCCTTGGTCAATGTCGGCTGGGGCATGGGGATGGGTGGCTTCGGCGTATCGGGTCCGATCGGCCGGATCGAAGTGACCTACGAGGACGGCGGCAACGGGGCGTTCGACCCCTTCGACCGCCTCATCCTCCACGGCCGCAGCGGGCGCACCGAGGAGACCGGGGTGCCGTTCGACGACGGCGTCCGACCGCTCATCGCCGATCTGGCGGATGCCATCCGCAGGGGAAGGCCTCCGATCGCAACGGGCGCCCAGGGAGCGCACATCCTCGAGGCGACCCTGGCGGCATATGCAAGCGCCGCGACCGGCACGACCTGGGAGCTGCCGCTCCAACGAGGGAGTCCCATCTACGAGCGCGGGGTGGCCGGGCTGGCCGAGCTGGACCTCGCCCCATCGAGCCACATCCGCCAGAAGCGGATCTTCGGGGTCGCCTGACCAGCAGACTGCGCGGGAGTCGAAACGGATGGATCTCTGCCTCTACACCGATTCGGTCGAGAAGCTGTCGTTCGAGGCGGCTCTCGACCTCGCCGCAGCGTCCGGCTGCCGGGCGATCGAGATCGCGGCGGGTGGTCAGTCGTCGGCCCCGCACATGCGGATCGGTGAGCTGCTGAGCGATGACGGGAAGCGCCGTTCGTTCGCCGAGGCCTTTGCCAGCCGGGGACTCCGGATAGCCGCGCTGAATTGCTCGGCGTGGCCGCTGCATCCGGTCAAGGGCCCGGCCCACGCCGAGCTCATCCGCGACACCGTCCGGCTCGCCGCCGCGTTGGAGGTCGACAAGATCGTGACGATGTCCGGCTGCCCCGGCGACGGGCCAGCCGCCAGCACGATCAACTGGATCTGGTATCCGTGGCCGGCCGATGCGCTCGCCCTGCTGGAGCGACAGTGGGCCGAGGCGATCCCGTTCTGGGAGGAGATGGCGGCCTTCGCGGTGGACCGTGGCGTCACCCGGATCGCCTTTGAGCTCCACCCCCTGCACCTGGTCTACAACGTCCCCACGCTGCTTCGGATGCGGGATGCGGTCGGCCCGGTCATCGGCGCAAACGTCGATCCATCCCACATGTTCTGGCAGCAGATGGACCCACTGGCGGTCGTGCGAACGCTCGGTTCGGCCGTCCACCACGTCCACCTGAAGGACACCGAGATCGTGCCCGACCAGGTCGCCCTCGCCGGGGTCCTGGACCAGCGCCCATTCGAGGACCCGGCCAATCGGGCCTGGATCTTCCGCACGATCGGTCGGTCCCACGGCCCTGACTTCTGGCTGGCGTTCGTTCGGGAGCTCCAGGCAGCGGGCTACGACGACGTGCTGTCGATCGAGAACGAGGATGCCCTCCAGCCCGCTGTCGAGGGCGTCCTGGAGGCAGCGGCCTTCATGACCGAGATCCTTCGGACCGGCTAAGGGCCTGGCGTCCGGGGGCCTCCGGACCCGGGTCCATGGGGAGCGCTCTAGACTGGCCGCCCGCCCCGCGAGCGCCAGGAGGACCCGTGGACTACCGCCGGATGCCGATCGAGGCCGAGTCACCGGAGCAGTTCGGGTACGACCGGATCCGATCCAACCTGGCGGAGAGCTCCGTCGCCGACACGCCGCTCCGGGACCTCGGGGTCGAGCTCGACGACCTGGTGCTCATGTACGGCGACCATCTCGGCCGGCCGGGACTGCGCGCCGCGATCGCCGCCGGCGGATCCGGTGTCCAGCCCGACGACGTGCTGGTTACACCCGGCGCTGCGGCCGCCCTGTTCATCGTCCACACGACCCTGCTCGGACCGCGCGACGAACTCGTGGTCATCCGTCCCAATTACGCCACGAACCTCGAGACGCCACGCGCGATCGGCGCGGCAGTCCGCCATCTTGACCTTCGCTACGGGGACGGCTGGGCCGTCGACCCGGACCGTCTCGCCGAGCTCATGACGCCCCGGACGAAGCTCGTCTCGATCACGAACCCGCACAACCCGACCGGCGCGGTGATGCCCGAGCCGGTCCTGCGCCGGGTCGTGGAGCTGGTCGAGGCCCACCCGAGGGCCCGCTTCCTGGTCGATGAGACCTACCGCGAGATGACCTTCGGCGGCCCGTTGCCGCTCGCCGCGACCCTCTCGGAGCGGGCGATCGGCGTCTCTTCGCTATCGAAGTCCGACGGCCTGCCGGGCATCCGGATGGGCTGGCTGATGACCCGCGACGCGGAGCTCTTCGAGCGCTTCCTGGCCGCCAAGGAGCAGATCCTCATCACGAATTCGGTGGTCGACGAGGCCATCGCCGAGGTCGCCATGGTCCGCCGCCCGGAGCGGCTGCCCCGGATCATGACCGAGATCGAGGCCGGTCTCGACACGGTCCGGGCCTGGTTGGCCGACCAGGAACTGTTCGAGTGGGTGGAGCCGCGCGGCGGGGTCGTGGGCTTCCCCCGGTTCAGCGCCGACGCCAAGGTCGACTTCGACGCGTTCTTCCGGATCCTGCTCGAGCGCCACGGGACGATCGTCGGTCCGGGGCATTGGTTCGGCCGGCCAAGGCGCTACTTCCGGCTGGGATACGGCTGGCCGACTGCGACGGAGCTCGAGCAGGGCCTGGTCGCGCTCCTTGCCTCGGCGGTGGAGGCCTGGAACGGACCGCGGCCCAAGCGGGTTCCCCGGCCCGGCGCGGCGCTTGGCAACGCGCTGCTGGAGATGGACCGCCAGATCTTCCGGGACATCCCGCGGGTCGAGGAGATGGTCCGGACTGGCAGCGAAACGGTCGGCCTTTCCGGCGACGGCGGGCTGACCGTGCGACTACCCGCGGAAAAGGACGAGCGCGAGACCGACGACTGAGCCGGCCCTGCGGTCAGGCGGCTGCCTGATCGGCGACGGCGACCTCGTCAAGGGCGACATCGATCTCGAGCTTGATCTCACGGCCGACGAGCCAGCCGCCTGCCTCAAGCGCGACGTTCCAGTTGAGGCCCCAGTCCTCGCGGTTGATCTTGCCAACGAGATGGATGCCGGCGTGACGTCCGCCGCGCATACCCGGGACGACGCCGTTCAGCTCGGCCGCGAAGGTCACCGGCCGAGTGACCCCACGGATGGTGACGTCGGCTGTGACCCGGTAGTCGTCCCCGCTCTTGGCCTCGACCGAGACCACCTTGGCGACGATGCCCGGATGGGTCTCGGCATCGAAGTCGGCCGATCGAAGATGCTGGTCGCGCGCCTCGAAGCCGGTCGACAGGCTCGCCGCCGCGACCCGGATCTCGCCGGTGCTGGCGGTGGGGTTGGCCTCGTCGAGCTGGATCGTGCCGCCGACTCCCTCGAACTTGCCCCGGACGGTGGTGACCATCATGTGCTTCGCGGAGAACGCGATATCCGTATGGGCCGGGTCGATCTTCCAGGTGGTCATCGTTTGTGATTCCTTCTTGCCGGTGGAAACGGGCGTGAGGTCCCGTCTCGCAGGTTGTTGCAGATGCAAGTATCTACCCAGATAGTTGCGGTGTCAACAACTTGGGATTCAGGGTATGATGCCGACGATGACCGAGACTATCGAGCCATACGCGCCGTCCGAGCGGCCACGCCCACTGACCTCCCGCGATCCGCGGCTGGCTCCGTGGCGGGCCTTCCTCACCGCGCACGCCCTCGTCAGCCGGCGCCTTGACGATGATCTGCGGGCCGAGCACCAGATGACCCTGGCCGAGTACGCGGCGCTGCTCCAGCTGGCCGAGTCGCCAGGTCATCGCCTGCGGATGAACCAGCTGGCCGACGGGATCGTGCTGAGTCGCAGCGGGATCACCCGGCTGATCGACCGGCTCGAGGCCGACGGCCTGGTCGCCCGCAAGCATTGCTCGTCCGATGGCCGCGGCGCCGAGGCGGAGCTCACCGATCAGGGCCTCAGCCGGCTGCGCCAGGCCAGCCGGACCCACCTGCGAGGCATCGAGTCGTACTTCCTGGGCAGCGTCGAACCAGTCGACCTCGACGTGATCGAGCGGTCCTGCGACGCGATCCGACAGCGCGTCCGCGGCGACGATCGGGCCCAGCCGGGGGCGGGCGATCCATCGGAAGCGCTGGCGCCCGGACCGACACGGGGGCCGAACCCCGCCTGAGGGGATGGCGGAGGACCCTACGGGGACCTTTCCGACGCATCGACCAGCACGGCGTCGTCGACCGCCCACGTCAGGTGCACCCGATCGCCGTGGGCGAACTCGCGTTCGCCGTCGACTGGCCGGCGCACGACCGCGGCCTGTCCGTCAGTCAGGCGGAGCGCGTACTTGCGCATGGAGCCGAGGTAGAGCACGTCGCTCACGGTCGCCTCGACATGGTTGGCACCGACCCCGCCATCCTCCCCCATGCCGACGATCAGGAGACGCTCCGGCCGGACGATCAGCGCGGCCTGCGAGCCGTCCTCGATCGGGGCGCGCTCCACGGCTGGGGCGCCGACCCGCAGGCGCCAGGCTCCCCGATTCAGCCAGCCACCCGCCCCATCCCGCTCGAACCGCCCGCGCAGGATGTTCGACTCGCCGATGAAGTCGGCCACGAACAGGGAGATGGGGCGGTCGTAGAGGTCCTCGCCGCCGCCCAGCTGCTCGATCCGGCCGTCGCGGAAGATCGCGATCCGATCGCTCATGACCAGTGCCTCTTCCTGGTCGTGGGTTACGTAGATGACGGTGGCCCCGAGCTCGCGACTGATGTGCATGATCTCGAGCTGGAGCGACTCCCTTAGCTTCTTGTCGAGCGCGCCGAGCGGCTCGTCCATGAGCAGCAGGCGAGGTTTGAAGACGACCGCCCTGGCCAGGGCGATCCGCTGCTGCTGACCGCCGGACAGCTGGCGCGGGTAGCGCTCGCCATGGCTCGCCAGCTTGACCAGCCCCAGGGTGTCGGCGACCTGGCGCTTGATCTCGGCCCTGGCCATGTGGCGCATCTGGAGCGGGAAGGCCACGTTCTCGGCGACGGTCATGTGCGGGTACAGAGCGTAGTTCTGGAAGACCATGCCGACGTCTCGCCGATAGGGCGGGACACGACTCATGTCGACGCCATCGATCTCGATCGTGCCCGCGGACTGGCTGGTGAATCCGGCGATCATCCGGAGCGTCGTCGTCTTGCCCGAGCCCGAGGGTCCCAGCAGCGTGAGGAACTCGCCGCGCCGGACCTCGAGATCCACCCCGTCGACGGCAGCCACGTCGCCGAATCGCTTGGCCAACCCGCGCAGGACTAGCGCGGGCTTGCCGCCCGTCGCCGCCAGGCGATCGCTTGTCGTCATGTGGTCGGTGCCTGGCGACGCACGACGAAGACAAGCAGCAGGACGACCGTCGTGACCGCGAGGACGATCGTGGCGACCGCCGCGACCGTCGGGTCGACGACCTGGCGCACCTGCTCCCACATCTCGACCGGCAGGGTCCGGAACTTGGCCGTGGTCAGGAAGATCGCCACGACGACCTCGTCCCACGAGGTCAGGAACGCGAAGAGGAAGCCGGCCAGCACGCCGGGCAGGATCAGCGGCAGGGTGATCCGGGTGAACGTCCGGACGTGATCGGCGCCGAGGTTCTGGGCCGCAAGCTCGAGATTCCGGTCGATCGTCCGCAGGCTCGTCGAGACCGTGACGACCACGAAGGGCAGGGCCAGCGCGGTATGGGCGACGACCAGGCCCATCAACGTGCCCGTGATCTTCCAGCGCACATAGATCGAGAACATCCCGATCGCGACGATGATCACTGGGACGATCAGCGGTGACAGGATCATGGCGTTCACGAAGCCCTTGCCGGGGAACCGGCCGCGCGCGATGCCCATGGCGGCGAACGTGCCGAGGATCGTGGTCACGACCGCCGTCACGATGGCCACCTGGAAGCTGTTGACGAAGCCGTTCGTCCAGGATGGGTCGGTCAGTGCCTTCTCGTACCACCTAAGCGACCAGCCAGGCGGCGGGAACTCGAGGATCTGCGACGACGAGAAGCCCATCGGGATGACGACTAGCGACGGCCCGATGAGGAACACGATCGTCAGGACCCCGAGGGCTGCCAGGAGCAGGCGGGTCGGCCGTCGCCAGGACTCGGTCATGGCCCGCTCACATGTCGTCCTCGAGGCTGCCGTAGACGTCCCGCAGGCGGACCACTCGCGAAGCCACGATCAATGCGACAAAGGTGAGGGCCATCAGGATCACCGCCATCGCGCTGGCGAGGCCCCAGTTCAGGCGAGTGAGCACCTGGTCGGCGATGAACCGGCTGATCATCGTCTCGCGCGGGCTGCCCAGGATCGTGGGGGTGATGTAGAAGCCGAGGGCCAACACGAACACGAGCAGTGACCCGGCGACCACGCCCGGCAGGCTAAGTGGCACGAAGACCCGCCGGAACGCGGCGAAGGGCGGTGCGCCCAGGTTGGCCGCCGCCCTGGTCAGCTCCGGGTCGATCCGGCGCATCACGGTGAACAGCGGCAGGACCATGAACGGGAGCAGGATCTGGGACATCCCCAGGATCACCCCGAGGGTGTTGCGCATCAACGTCAGCGGGTGGTCGATGACGCCCCAGCCGAGCAGGAGGCTGTTGACGATCCCGGTGTCGCGGAGGAGGACTTCCCAGGCGAACGTCCGGACGAGCAGGCTCGACCAGAACGGCACCAGCACGAAGATCAGCAGCAATCCGGTCACCCGCGGCGACACGATCGTCATCAGGTAGGCGTACGGGTAGCCGATGAGCAGGCAGGCGATGGTCGAGATCGTGGCGATATAGAACGTCGTGCCGAGCACCCGCACATCGGCATCGGACGAGAAGAACTCGCGGTAGTTCGCGATTCCCGCGCCGGGTGGATCGGTGACGCTGCGCAGGCTCATCAGGATCAGCGGCGCGATGAAGAACGCGATCAGGAAGACGACCGCCGGCAGGGCCAGCCAGGCCCAGCGGTTGAGGAGCGAGCCGCCGCGGCGGCG
>JBDTQW010000024.1:0-32349 GCA_039931975.1 Chloroflexota bacterium
CGACGAGTCGGTTCGTGCCGTGGCTGATCGTGATCGGCCGCTCGGTGTTGGGGCGGAGGGTCAGGCAGGGCACGCCCAGGATCGTGGTCTCCTCCTGGATCCCCCCGGAGTCGGTGACGACGAGCGCGGCGCCCCGGACCAGCGACATGAAGTCGACATAGCCCAGCGGGTCGATGACCCGGACGCGTGGATCGTCGCCCAGGCCGGCCGCCTCGAGGGTCGCCCGGCCACGGGGATGGAGCGGGATGACGAGCGGGACCAGGTCCGCCACCCCGCGGACGGCCGCCACGATCCGCCCGGCGGTCGCCGGGTCGTCGACGTTGGCCGGCCGGTGGAGGGTCGCCACGCCGTACGGTCCCTCGAGTCCGTGGCTGGCGCGCGCGGCGGCCACGTCCAGCCGGTCGAGGTTGGCCATGAGCGTGTCGATCATGGGGTTGCCGACGAAGTGGATCCGCCCCGGGTCGACGCCCTCACGGGCAAGGTTCACCTCCGCCTCGGGGCTGGTGGTGAACAGCAGGTCGGCCAGGATGTCGGTCACGACCCGGTTGACTTCCTCGGGCATGGTCCGATCGAAGCTGCGCAGGCCCGCTTCGACGTGGGCGATCGGCCGGCCGAGCTTCGACGCCACCACGGCCGCGGCGAGCGTCGAGTTGACATCGCCATAGACCACGACGAGGGTCGGATCGAGCGCGGCGAACGCGTCCTCCAGCGCGATCATGATCGCCGCGGTCTGGACGGCGTGGCTGCCCGAGCCGACGCCCAGGTTCAGGTCCGGCTCGGGCAGGCCGAGCTCGCGGAAGAACACCTGCGACATCTTGTCGTCGTAGTGCTGGCCGGTATGGATCACGACCTGGCGGATGCCCCGCGCCTCGAGCGCCCGGATGACCGGAGCGGCCTTCATGAAGTTGGGCCGAGCGCCGATGACGTGTGCTACGGTCTCCGCCATGATCCCCTTCCCGATGGGCCCCGCGGTCGACGCCTGCGCCGTGGCCTTCGGCGCAGTATCCCCGAATCCGGGCGGGCCCGACTCCATCCGTTGAGCCGACCGATCCGCCCGGCCGACGCGCTGCGTCGTGCGATCGACGAACCGGGATCCGCGCTGGCGGGCCTTCGGACCCACCGGCTCCGCATCTTCATCCGCCTCGCCGACAGCCTCGGGGCCAGACCCCGGCGCCTGCTCGCCCGATCGTTCCTGATCGGCTCACGGCTGGTCCGCGGCGGCGCGACCCGGAGCCCGGCGCAGCTCACCATCCACGTCCTGGGCGTCGACGGAATGGTGAGCCGCGACGCCGCGATCGCCCTGGCCGAGCGTTCGGGCAGGGATGCGGCGGCCTCGCGACCGACCTCGATCCGGGCAGCCCGGCTGTGCCTCGAGCTGGGCGACCCCGCTGCCGCGGACCGGGTCCTGGACGAGCTGAGGGGGGCCGGCCCGGACCGCCGCGAGTCCCTCCTGCGAGCCGAGACGGACTGGCAGCTCGGTCGCTACCGGCAGGCTGCCGACCGAGCCGCGGACCTGCTGCGCGAGCGACCGACGGACCGGGACGCGCGCCGGGTCCGCGACTGGGCGCTGACCGAGCTGACAGTGCTCGAGCCGGGCTGGCGGCCGCGCCTCGAACGAGCTGCTGTGCCTCTGACTCCGACCCCCGGACGGGTACTCCATCTGCTCACCAATTCCGTGCCTTACCGGCAGGCGGGCTACACCGTTCGCACGCAGAGCGTCGGGCGATCCCAGCAGGCGGTCGGGCTCGATCCGCAGATGGCCACTCGTGCCGGGTTTCCACGCTCGGCCGGGGTCCGCGGCGCACCGGCTAGCGACGTCGTGGACGGCCTGACCTACTGGCGGCTCGAGCCCGACCTCGAGCTCGGAACGGGACCGGTCGACGTCGCGGTCCGTACCGCCGAAGCCGCCCGGTCGCTCGTCGAGCGGCTCCGGCCGGCCGTGCTCCAACCCACGTCGAATCACCTCAATGCGCTGGTCGCGCTGGCGCTTCGTGACCGTTATCGGATCCCGGTGGTCTACGAGGTGCGCGGGTTCCTCGAGGAGACCTGGCGATCGCGCCTCGGCGAGGAGGTCGCCGAGAGTGATCGCTATCGGGCGACCCGCGAGGCCGAGACCGCAGCGATGCGCGAGGCTGACGCGATCGTCACCCTGTCCGAGACGATGCGCGAGGACATCCTGGCTCGCGGGGGAGTCCAGGCAGAGCGGATCGTGGTCGTTCCCAACGCGGTGGACGTCGCGCGATTCGAGCCCGGCCCGCGCGACGCCGCGCTGGCGAGCCGGCTCGGGCTCGGGGACGAGCCGGTCATCGGCTATATCTCGAGCTTCACCGCGTACGAAGGGATCCGGTACCTCATCGAAGCCACGGCGGAGCTGCGTCGGCGGGGCCGACGCGTCCGGTGCCTGCTCGTCGGCGATGGCGAAGAGCGGCTCACCCTCGAGGCCGCGGCCAGATCGGCCGACCTACCCGACGGGTCGGTGATCTTCACCGGTCGCGTGGCGCACGATCGGATCCTCGACTACTACCGGTTGATCGACGTCTTTGTGGTGCCCCGGACGAACGACCGGGTGAGCCAGTTGGTGACACCGCTCAAGCCGTACGAGGCCATGGCCACCGAGCGAGCGCTCGTGGTGAGCGGCGTGGCGGCCCTCCGCGAGATCGTCATCGACGGGGAGACCGGGCGCACGTTCACGCCCGAGGATCCGATGAGCCTCGCGGACGTGCTCGAGCCGCTGCTCGACGACCCCGCTGAACGAGGCCGGCTGGGCGCGGCTGCCCGCCGCTGGGTCGCCGCCAACCGGACCTGGGATCAGAACGGCCAGCGCTACCTTGCCCTGTTCCGCGACCTGGGCGTGGCGTGACCGCCGAACTCGAGGCCACGCGACCAAGGCGCATCGCCTACCTCACCTACTCCACGGGCCAGTTCGACTCGCGGACCCAGCGGATGGCCCGCTCGGCCGTCGAGCGAGGCTACGAGGTGGTCGTGTACGCCCGCCTGGAGCCCGGCTTGCCGCTCGAGTCCGAGGGCCCGGGGTATCGGATCCTGCGCACGCCCGCGGTCGCCGAGCTGGTCATCCCGGGGTTGCGCGGGCGCGGTCGACGGCGGGTCGCCGAGCTCCGCCGGCGGGCGGCCGCCCAGGTCGAGCCCGAGCGTCCGCGCGAAACGCTACCCGGCCAGGCCCAGGTCGACGTCGGCCCTGCCGCGCCCGAGCGGCCACGGCGCGATTGGGTTGACAACGTGCCGTCGGCACTGCGTGGGACGCGGGTCGGCACGCCGCTCCGGCGAACCCGCTCTGCCCTGGGGCGTTGGCGACGGCGGCTCCTCCTGTTCCCGATTCGTCCCCTGGCCTGGGCGGTCGCCCTCGACGATGTAGTCCAGCCGGCCGACGTGTGGCACGGCATGTGGGCCACCTCGCTGCCTGCGCTGCTGCGGTTCCAGCGGCTGCACGGCGGACGAACCATCTACGACAGTCGAGACCTCTACGTCGACGCACGAAGCCTCAGCGGGATGGCCACGCCGTGGAAGTGGCTGCTCGGCGGCCTCGAGCGACGCTGGGCTCGGCGCTGTGATGCGATCTTGACCGTCAACGCCGGATATGCCCGGATCCTGGCTCGGCGCTTCGGCATCGCGACACCGCCGGTCGTGCGCAACACGCCAGCCCGCTACGTTCGGCCGACCACACCGCCGGACCTGCTGCGACGACGACTGGGCCTCCCGTCCAAGGTGCCCGTCGTGCTCTACCAGGGCGGGTTGATGAGCGAGCGTGGGATCGAGCAGGGCATGGAGGCGATCCTGCACGTGCCGGACGCGGTCCTCGTGTTGATGGGCTTCGGCTCAGGCAGCGAAGAGATTCTCCGCCTGGCCAAGGCGCCCCGGTATGCGGGTCGGGTGCGGGCGGTCGAGCCGGCGCCACCAGCCGAGCTGCTCGACTGGACGGCCAGCTCCGACATCATGCTGATGGCGATCCAGCCGACCACGCTCAACCACCGCTACACGACCCCGAACAAGCTCTGGGAGGCCATCGCCGCCGGAGTCCCGGTCGTCGCCTCGGACTTGCCCGGCATGGCCCCGATCGTCCGGGAGACCGGCTGCGGGGAGCTCGTCGACCCGACCGACCCGGCCGACATCGCCCGCGGGATCCGGATCATCCTCGATCTGCCGAGCGACCGCCGGGACGCGCTCAGGGACCGCTGTCTCGCTGCCGCCGAGATCTACTCGTGGGAGCGTCAGACCGAGACGCTGTTCGAGCTGTACGGTCGCCTGCTCGGGCGATCCGACCCACGCGTGCTACCGTACGCACGCTCATGACCGGTCAGACCTCCGACGCCATCACCCCACCACGCCGCGGGGCCACCGGCCGGGGTCCCGTCTCGCTCGTCCGGTCCGGTGTCACCGAGATCTTCGAGCGACGCCGGCTCACCCGCTACCTTGTCGGGGCCGAGCTCAAGCAGACCCACGCGGACACCGTGTTCGGGCAGCTCTGGTGGATCTTCGATCCACTGCTCCAGATGGCCGTGTACTTCGTGCTCGTTGTGATCATCTTCAACCGGCCGACGCCCGCCTATCCCCTGTTCATCTTCGTAGCCATCCTGCCCTGGAAATGGTTCACGGCGAGCATCAACGAGGCGATGCTGTCGGTCACCGGTCGGCAGAACCTCATCCGCCAGATCCAGTTCCCGAAGCTCATCCTGCCGACCGCCGCCGTGACGGCCGCGACGATGAGCTTCCTGTTCGGGCTGATCGCGCTCGCCATCGTCTACCTCTTCTACCTCGACCGAGTCAGCATCTGGCTGATCTGCCTGCCCGTGATCGCTGGCGTCCAGTTCGTGTTCACCCTGGCCCTGGGGATCCTGTTCTCAGCCCTGAACGCGTTCTTCCGCGACATCCAGAACGTGCTGGGCCACGTCCTTCGCCTGTTGTTCTACCTCTCGCCGGCGCTGTATTCGCTGAGCACCATCGAGAAGGATCACCCGACTGCCGCGGCGATCCTGGCATTCAACCCGTTCGCGGTCCTGTTCGAGTCCTACCGGGCGGTGACCTGGGGCACGAGCCCGCCGAACACGATCGGCCTGGCGCTGCTGCTGGGGTTCTCGCTGGTGCTGCTGACCGTGGCGATCTACCTGTTCAAGCGGGTCGAGCCGACGTTCGCGAGGATCCTCTGATGACGGCGCCGACGATGACCGGGATCGCCGCCATCAAGGGGCAACCCGCCGTGGAGGTCCACGACCTCGGAATCCGCTACGACTTGCGGCTCACCCGGCGAACGACGCTCAAGGGATCGCTGGCCGGCATGTTCCGTCGAGACTCCAGCGATACCGACTTCTGGGCGATCCGCCATCTGACCTTCAGCCTGGCCCAGGGTGAGTCGCTTGCCGTCATCGGGCCGAATGGCGCCGGCAAGAGCACCCTGCTGCTGGCCCTGGCCGGTGTCCTCCAGCCGAGCGAGGGAGACATCGTGACCCACGGCCGGGTGTCGACCCTCCTGACGCTGGGAGCCGGCTTCGAGATGGAGCTGACCGGCCGCGACAACATCGACCTGGTCGGCGCGTTCCTTGGGATCGACGCGCGCCAGATGGCCGAGCTGACCCCGACGATCATCGAGTTCGCCGAGATCGGCCCATTCATCGACGCCCCCGTGAAGACGTACTCGTCAGGGATGCGGGCACGGCTCGGATTCTCGATCGCGACCGCCACCACGCCGGACATACTTCTCCTCGACGAGGTGCTTGGCACCGGCGATCAGACGTTCCGGGCGCGCAGCCAGGCCCGCGTCCGCGAGCTCGTCGATCGGGCGAAGGCGATCGTGCTCGTGACCCACGACCTGACGTTCGTCGGGGAGTTCTGCAACCGGGCGATCCTGCTCGAAAAGGGCCAGATCATCCGTGAGGGGCCCCCAGGCGAGATCGTCGATCTCTATCGCCAACGGGTCATCCAGCACAAGCTGCTCGCCGAGGAGGGCGCCAAGCGTTTCGCCTCGGTCCCGAAGGCCGATCAGCCACTCGTCAACTCCCGATAGACCTCGAGCAGCCTGTCGACCTGGCGCTCCCAGGCGTACGGACCGCGAGCCGCCGCCAGGGCCGCCTCGCGGAGCGCCTGGCGGCGCTCGGGCGGCGCGTCGAGGACCGACCTGATGGCCGCGGCGATCGAGGCCGGGTCGGTCGGGTCGCACAGCACCCCGGCGCCGGTCTCGCGAACGACCGCGCCCATCCCCGGCAGGTTGGACGCGACCACGGGCACGCCGGCGCCCAGCGCGTCGAACAACCGGGTAGGGGTGGTCAGCCGGTGGTTGAGGGTGGTCGGCTGGATCGGCATGGCGGCGACATCGGCGGCCGCCGTCCACTGAGGGATCTCCTCAGGCGGGACTCCCGGCAGGAACCGGATCCGGTCGGCGGCTGGTAGCCTGGCGGCCTCGGCCCGCAGCCGCTCACGGAAGCCGCCGCCGGGTCCCACGACCAGGAGCTCGGCGTGCGGCACGTCGACCATCGCCCGGCACAGCTGCTCGACGCCGCGGCCCGGTGCGACGTTGCCGAGGCAGAGCACGATCCGCGTCGAGGCGGGGATCCCCAGGCGATCGCGGATCTGGGCCCCCGCGGGGCCGGCACGGCCGCCTTCCGCGGGCGGTGCGGGCGGGCCGTTGAAGACGATCGTCGCGCGCACGCCGAGGGTCCGGCGGAGCACCTCGGCATAGGCCCCGTTGGCCGTGACCGTCGCGTCCGCTGCGCGCGTCCAGGCTCGCTCGCGCCGCGCCAGAAGCCGCCGCCAGGGGCCGGGCAGCCGGGCGAACCGGGAGCTCTCGACCTGGAGATCGCGCGCATCGTAGACGACCCGCCCGCCGAGTCGGCGACGGAGCGCCAGCGCGACCGGCAGCGTGATCATCCCCTCCGCCTGCCAGACATCGGCGCCGGGAACGGCTTCCGCGATCCGGTCCGCCCATTGGCCGGCGAGCCGGAGGTAGCGCAGCGCCTGGACCGGTCGGCCGACGATGTCGATCGCGGTGGAGCGGAGCCTGGCCGAAAGGGATCGGTGCGGCCGGACGGATTCGCCGGTCGCGGCTTCGGGGAGGCGCGGCGTCGGCAGCCAGGCGAGCGGCCGGGGCTGCTCGACCCGGATGAGCCGGAACCCGTCGCGCTCCTCGTGGCGGGGCAGTCCATCCCCGGCCCGGGCCACCACCGTGACGGTCCACCCAGATGCGGTCAGGCTCCGGGCGAGCTTCCAGGACCGCGAATCGGCCTCGAACGTGTTGTTCAGGAGGAGCGCGACCGCTCCAGCCCTGCGCCGCGCGCCCACGTCGGGTGCCTCGACCTGTCGGACCTCAATCATGACCCGTCCTCGCGGCGGTCGTCGGCCAGGCGCCGGTAGAGCTCCACCAGGCCACCCCGGGTCTCCTCCCAGCTGTAGCGGTCGAGCGCCACCTCCCGACAGTGGGCCCGCAGCGCCTCGCGATCCGTTGGATCGGCGGCGAGCAGGTCGGCGATCGCGAGAGCGACCAAGGCCGGCGAATCGACGTCGCAGCACCGTCCGACCTCTTCGGTCGTCGCCAGGCGGCAGTGTTCGGTCCCGGTCCCGACGACGATCGGGACTCCGGCCATCAGGGCCTGGAACAGCTTGTTCGGCAGGGTCAGGCGCTGGTTGGCCGTGCGGGGCGGGGCACCGACGAACGCCACGTCGGCACCGGCGGTCCAGTCGAGGAGCTCGCTCTCCGGCACGGCCGGCAACAGCGCGATGCGATCGGGCCGACGAGTCGCCTCGGCCCGCAACCAGGTCTCCAGGTGTCCGAAGCCCATGAATGCGGCGATGGCTCCGGTCCCCACGAACGCCGCGTCGTCGGTCGCGGCCACCAGCTCCTCGATGCCCTGGTCGACCCGGAACGCGCCCTGGTAGAGCACGATCGGCCGGCCGCCGGGCCCGCCGGGAACCCCGAGCGCGGTCGCCAGCCGATCGGAACGGATCGGTCCGCGGTTCTCCGGGTGCCACGCCGGTGGACTGTTGAGGAGCACCACCGGCGGCGCGATCCGGAACCGGCTGGCGACCTCCGTCGCCAGGGCGGGCGTCGCTGCAAGGACTCCAGCGGCCTGGCGGACCAGGCCCTGCTCGCGCCGCCGGACAAGCGAGCGCAACACCCGCGGCAGCTTCACCAGGCGAGCCGACTCGGTATGCAGATCGGCGACGTCATACACGAACCGGCCGCGCGGGCCGGCGGTCTGGCGGACCGCGGCCCGGGCCACCGGCAGGGCGATGAGCGCCTTCGCGTGGACGATCTCGGCGTCCGGAGCCGCAGCGGCGACGGCGTCCGCCCAGGCGCTCCCCCGGCGGACCGTTGCCAGGATCTCGAGCCCCCGGCGCAACGGCGCACGGAGCCGGTCGGCGCCGACAGCGGGCGCGACCGGGAGCGTCTCGGCGTCGGCCGCCAGGCCGACCGCGCGCAGCACGCCCGAACGGAACGGTCCCGGAAGCGGCCGCAGGCCACTGGAGATCCGGCGCTCGAGGACGATCCGGCGCAGCTCCACCCGCTCGGCCAACGTCACCGCCGACGGCAACCCTGCGCCGGCGAAGGCCACCACGGTCACGGCGTGACCGTCGGCCGCCAGGGTCAGCGCCGACTTGAGCAGGCGCGACTCGTACTCGAACGTGTTGGCGGCCACGATCGCAACCCGGAGCCGGCCAGGGACGACCGGCCCGGCGGCCGTCATCGCGAGGCGGATGCCGATCGGACAGGGATGCGGCTGGGCTCGGCCACGGGCTCGCTGACGTGCCGCCGGACCGCGGCCCGGACCGCGGCCACCACGTGGCCCTCCTCGCCCGGCGTCAGGCTGGCGTACATCGGCAGGCTCAGGGAGCCGCCTGCGGCCGCGTCGGTGACCGGCAGGTCGGCGTGGATCCCCCGCTCCAGCACGTAAGGCTGGCGGTGGACCGGCACCGGATGCTCGATGGCGGCCTCGATGCCGTGCTCGGCCAAGTCGGCGGCGATCGTGTCGCGGGCGGCTCCGACGCCGATGATGTAGCGGTCGAACACATGGCGCCGGCCGGCCGGGACGAGCGGTCGACGGATGGGCAGCTCGGCGAAGGCCCCGCCGTACCGGGCTGCGATGGCCCGGCGCGCGGCGATGCCGGCATCGATCCGGCCGAGACCGATCGACCCGATCGCTGCCGCGACGTCCGAGATGTGGAAATCGAACCCGAGGATCTCGGCCTGGTGACCTCGCCGGCCATGGTCGCGGTAGCGCCGGATCCAGTCGGCCAAGCGATCGTCATCGGTCGTGACCAGGCCGCCCTGACCGACACCGTACAGGCCGAACGCGGCAGGCCCCCACGATCCCGCTCGGCGGCCGCGGAAGGTCGCACCGTGGGCGCCCCCGCCGTCCTCGACGACCGCCAGGCCGTACCGGTCGGCGATCGCCGTGATCATGTCCATGTCGGCGACCAGGCCATTTAGATGGACCGGGTAGATCGCCCGAGTCCGCGAGGTGATGGCGGTCTCGATCCGGGCGGCGTCGATCAGGTACGTGTCCGGTTCGATGTCGACGAAGACCGGTGTGGCGCCGGTGTACATGATCGAGCTGACCGTCGCGTTGACGGTGTGGCTGACCGTGATGACCTCGTCGCCGGGACCGATCCCCAGCCCGGCCAGGATGCACATCCGGGCGGCGGTCCCGTTGACGACGGCGATCGCGTGACGGACCCCGACATACGCGGACCAGGTCGCTTCGAGCTCGGCGACGCGCCCCCGGCCTGCCGGCGGAGCGGACAGCAGCACGTCGGCCACAGCCGCCGACTCCTCAGGCCCGACATCGGGCCGGACCGCCGGGATCACGTGCGCGCTCGCGCCGCGCGCGGACGATCGATCACGGTGCCTCCGGCTCCAGACAGGGTCGGGTTCCGCGAAACCAGTCCCGGGGGTACGGCCGACCGAGGGACGATTATAGCCGCGGGCCGGGTCAGCGGAGCCGACGCAAGAGGACCCAGACGAGCGCCAAAACCGAGCCGGCGGCCAGGCCACCGCGCCAGTCGAGCAGGATCCTGGCGTCGCCGTCGACCCGGGCAGCGATGACGACCGCGGCTCCCGATCCACGGGCGAAATGGACGTCGCGGGCGATGACCGATCGAACGAACGCCTGCTGGAACCGGGCCTCGCGGGCGGCTACAGCGCCGACCGCGGCCTGGCTGACCCGGACCTCCCCGCCGGCCAGGGCCCCGACCGCCCCGAGCTCGACTGACACGCGCTTGGCGCGAGCGGCGCCGATCGCCCCGACCGACACGACCACCTCGCCGGCCTCGACCGACCCGATCGACCCGCGCTTGACAAGGACGTCCGGCGGTCCCCCGGCGGGGCGCGCGAGGACGTCGGGTGTCGGTTCCATGAGTGCCTCGCTGGGGCTTGATCGATCGCTCATCGTCGGGCTCCGTCCCTGGCTGCGGACCGCCAGCCTACCCGCTCCGCGGCCGGGCGTCGGCTGCTCACTGCCGGCGACGTCCGGCGCCAACATGAGATCGGATGGACCAGAGGCGCCGGCAGGGTATCCTGCCCGGCGTCAGGTGCATCAGCACCTGCTCTGAGGGGTCCCGATGTCCGTCCGAGCTCTGACGTTCACGCGCGCGCTGGCCTGGGCCTCGGTGCTCGGCCTGTTGGCCGGGGCTTGCGGAAGCACGCCGCCGAGCCAGCCCGTCAACGTGGTGCCGCCGCCATCCGCCTCCGCGCTGCCGTCAATCGAGAGTCTGCCGCCGACGAGCCCGTCGCCCAGCGCCGAGCCGACCCCCACCGCGGCGCCCACGCCGATCCTGGTCACCGCCCCGCTCACGGGGCTGCTGGTCACTCCCGCCCAGGCCCGACGCCACCCGATTGCCGTGATGATCGACGACCTGTCGGCGGCGCGGCCCCAATCCGGGTTCAGCTCCGCATCAGTGGTCTGGCAGGCGCCCGCCGAGGGTGGTATCCCGCGCTACATGATGATCTTCGGCGAGACCCAGCCGACCGACGTCGGACCGGTCCGCAGCGCGCGCTACTACTACATCGCATGGGCCGCGGAGTGGAAGGCCGTCTTCACCCATGCCGGCGGCTCGCCGCAGGCATTGGCCACGCTCAGGGCAAAGGGCAACGGCCAGCTCGTCTACAACGCCGACGAGTTCCGCTGGGCCGGGTCCTTCCGCCGGATCCGCAGCCGGTTCGCTCCGCACAACCTGTATACGACCGGCAAGCAGCTTGACGCGCTCGCCAAGCGGCTCGGAGCGAAGGCCGATGACTACAAGCCCGTGTGGCAGTTCGCTGCGGATGCACCCCTGGAGGCGCGACCAGTCGGCGGCAAGATCAGCTTCGCCTATTCGACCAGCACCATCCGCTACGACTACGACCGCAACACGAACACCTATCTCCGGACGGTCAGCGTCGAGGGCAAGCAGAAGGACGCCGCGACGAAGAAGCGCGTCGCGCCGAAGAACGTCGTCGTCATGCTGATGCGGTTCGGGCCGCTCAACGACGGACACCCCAACAAGCATCGGCTGGAAGCCAAGGTCGTCGGCAGCGGCGTGGCCTGGATCGCGACCAACGGCAAGACCATCAAGGGCACGTGGCGCAAGAAGTCGCTGACCGCGCCGACCAAGTTCTACAACAAGGCCGGCGTCGAGGTCACCCTGACTGCCGGTCAGACCTTCGTCAACGTCATGCCGACCGGGACGCTGCTGAAGATCACCAAGGGCACTCCGGCGCCCACCGCCTCGCCGTCGCCCGGCACCTCGCCGGCCCCATCGCCGACTGGCAACCGCCCGGGGCCCCGGTTGGCCATCTGACGCTCAGCCCCGGGGCGCACCAGGCGTGCGCCCGCCAGGATCGCGCCCGACCGAGCCGCGTCCGCTCGGGCCACGTCCGCGGAGCTCTTCCCAACGCAGGGTGAGCACGACCAGCAGGGCCTCGACGATGATCCGCCGCGACATCTTCGACTGACCGGCCCGGCGATCGCGGAAGACGATCGGGACCTCCTCGAGGCGGGCACCCAGGCGGCTCGCCCGGTAGGTCATCTCGATCTGGAAGACATAGCCGCCGGCGTGGACGCCGCCGAACGGGATGGCCTCGAGGGTGGGTGCGCGCCAGGCCTTGAACCCGCCGGTGAGGTCGTGCGGCGTCAGGCCGAGGATCGTCTTGGCGAACACGCTGCCCCCCCGGGAGATCACCCGGCGCACGATCCCCCAGTCCCGTACCCCGCCGCCAGCAACGTAGCGCGATCCGATCACGAGGTCGGCGCGATCGGCGGCGATCGGCTCGAGTAGCGCAGGCAATACGGTCGGGTCGTGGCTGAAGTCGGCGTCCATCTGGATGACGATCCCGGCCCCGCCCGCGATGGCCAGCCCGAAGCCGTCGAGGTACGCCCGTCCGAGTCCCTGCTTCGCCGGACGGTGGTGGACCCGGATCCGCGGATCCTCGGCAGCGAGGCCATCGGCCAGGTCGCCCGTGCCGTCCGGCGAGCCGTCGTCTACCACTAGCAGGGTCGACCCGGGAAGCTGGTCGAGGATCGCCCGGGCGATCGGCTCGAGATTCTCGGCTTCGTTGTAGGTCGGCAGGACGACCCAGGCGCCGGTCCCGGCCGTCGGACTCCCGGCGGCTCCCGGCGGCGGCGAGTTCGTCACGCTAACCTCGGCGGCAGGTCGCGCCAGGATCGGAGGGCAGGACGGCCATCCGGACCAGTGTACGAGACTCGACCGCGGCCGCGGCCGCTACTGGACCGTCACCGTCCGACTGGTGGAATTCCGCCGGCCGGCGCTGTCGAGAGCGCTGATCCTCACGAGCGCCGGCCCCCTGCCGCCGGGCGCGACCCTGAAGCTGATCGAGTAGCGACCGGGCCCGACGAGTGGGGCGAAGCGAGTCACCGGGGGCCGGCCCATCTGGTCGAAGGTGACGAGCGGGCGGCTCGACAGCCGTTCCACCGTAGCGAATGACACGACCAGCGTCCGCCCCGGCTTGAGGCGTGTCGCCGACAAGGCGACCGCGAAGGCGTCGACCACGAGGCTTCGCCGGAGACTCGTGGTGCCCAGGCCGCTGGTCGCCGACAAGACCAGGGTATAGGTGCCCGGCGCGACCATCCGGCCGGCGCCATCACGGCCGTTCCAGGTCCAACGGAGAGTGGCGGGTCCACCCCGGCGACCGCTCCAAGCGGTCCGGACCGGTCGCCCGGCGACATCGACGACGGTAAGCGTGGTGGTCGCCGACCGGCCCAGCTTGTACGACGCCTGCGCCGTCCGGGCCAGCCCATCGAGATCCTGGGGGTAGAACGCGCTCGGCGCCCAGCGCAGCCAGCCCGCCGTCCGATCGACCCTGACGGCGACGGTGGTCGTGCGCCGGTTGCCGGCAGCATCCTGCACGGAGATCCGGGCCTGGTAGGCGCCGTCGCCGGCCGCCTTTCCGGTACTCGATCGCCCGGTCCAGCGGATCGCCCCGCCGGTCCTGGCGCCGGCGAGCTTGAAGGTCCGCATGAGCTTGGTCCCACGGTAGATCCGAACCGAGGTCGCAGCGGATTCGCTGGCCGTCCACCCGATGACCGTTGCATCAGCCACCGCGTCCCCGTTCGGCGAGAACGACGGCGGGCTTGCCTGGCCCACCGTCGCCGGTGGGGTGCCGTCGACCACGACGACCCACGAAGCGGCCTTGGAGTTGCCGGCCGGGTCGAGCACGGCAATGGTCATTCGATAGCGCCCGTCGCGGGCCGCCGTCCCGGCGTCGGTCCGGCCATTCCACGACGTCCGGGGCGCACCTCCGGCGCCGACGACGGTCCGGACTGGAGCGCCCGCCGTCCCTCCGGTCAGCGGCGCGGCGGTCAACCGCCAGTAGCTGGCGCCGGCCGAGTTCGCCGCCACGGGGATCGTGTCATGTCGGCCATCGCGGGGCGGTGAGACCACGCGACCCGTGGCCGTCGCCCCAGTGAGCCGTGGGCCCACGGTGTCGATGATGACCGCGTAGAGGGCCACCTGGGCCGGCGCCATCGGCTTGATCGAGGGCGCCGTGAACGTGCGCGACCCGGCACGGCCGACGAGTTGCAGGACATAGCGCCCGTCGGGGAGGCGGCGACCGCCGACCGTCCCGTCCCAGGCCCATGCCTGGGATCCCCGGCCGGTGGCCGGCACGCCGCGCGTCCCGACGATCGAGCCGTTCGCCCGGAAGACCCTGAGCGTCATCGAGTCGAACGCCAGGCCGTTCGCCCAGCGGAGGCTCAGGCGGTCCTCCGAGCCGTCGCCGTTCGGCGAGAACGCGCGCGCGGCGCCGGCCGCAGCCGATGGTCCGAGCGAGGCCCGGCCGCCGGCCCCGAACGAGAGCCCGGCGATCCCGGCCGCTACGATGGTCGTGTTGGGTGGCGTCCGCCCGACCAGGTACGCCACCGAGCCGCGCCGGCCGGCCACCCAGATGCCGCTTCGGACCGGTTCCGTGGGGGCCCAGCTCTGGAGCGGACCATTGACCCGGAACCAGGCGTAGCCGTCGGCCTGGACCGGTCCGCCGGTGACTGCCAGGGCGTCCCCCGACTCGAGCGTGGTGACCGCCGGCGCCGCGGTGTCGGGCCGGCTCCGCGCCGTCAGCGTGGCAGCCTTGACCGTCGCGAAACCGCCTGTGCGCACGGTCGGGCGGGCGCTCGGCTGGTTGGCGATGTTCCATCGACCGCGGTTGCCCTTGGCGTCGGTCGCCCGTGCCCGGAAGGCATAGCCGTGACCGTTGCGGCCGAGCAGGACCGCCTCGGTCGCCTTCGTCCCGGTCACCCAGGGCGTCCACTTCCCCCCGTCGATCGATACCTGGACGTCGTACTTGCGGATCGGATTCATGTCCTGGGCAGACCAGGTGACCGTGAAGCCCTCGTCGCCCTGCCGGGCGGCCAGGATGTCGATGCCGGTCTCGGGCGCGGTCGTGTCGTGGAGGAACTTGGCGACGATCGCCCGGTACAGCTCCGGGCGGGTCCCGTCGTAGCCCAGGGCCCAGATCCCCGCGCCACGGAGGCCGTAGCGGTTGATCATGTCGTACTTGGCGCGGAGGCTCTGGGCGTCGTCGTAGTAGACCTCTCGCCAGGTCGTCACGCAGCCGGCCGCGCTGCAGTTGCGCTTCTTGTAGGCGAACCAGGCCGACGCATCACGAAGGTCGTACCGGCGACCGTGCTTCCTGGCCAGGGCGACCGCGTTGTCGTAGGTCACCGAGGTCGACCAGCCGAACTTCGACCCGGTGTGCGTCCTGGACCTGGGCTTGCCCGACACGGTCGACCAGGCGCGGCCGTAGTAGGGCAGACCCAGGATCAGCTTTCGGGCCGGGACACGGTCGGTGAACGCCAGCACCGTGTCGACGAGGTCGTAGGTCGGGCCCGCCAGCGGGGCGATCGAGCCGGCCGATCCCGATGAGGCGGTGCGATAGTCGTAACCCATGACGAAGATCGCGTCGGCGGCTCCGGGCGCGGTGGCGGCCTCGATCGGGTAGTTGCCGATCCAACCCATCGTGTCGAACGTCAGCTGATAGCCCCGGGCGATCCGGTTGAGCTCCGATCGGATGGTCCGCACCAGGGCCACGAACTCGTCCGAGCGGCCCGCCACCAGCGGCTCGAAGTCGAGGTTCACCCCATCGGCGCCGCGGTCGCGGACTGCCGCAGCGATCTGGCGGGAGAGCTTGAGCCGCGCCGTCGCGCTGCCCAGGAGCGCCGACTGGACCTCGGCCTGGTGGGTGGTCCAGGCGAAGGCCTGGACGGTCAGCACCACCCTGGTGCCTTGGCGATGCGCGGCCTTGATGACCGACGCCATCCGGGAGCTGGTCCAGCCCGCCCAGCCGATCGAGGTCGAACCGTCGCGGTTCCGCTTGAGCAGGTCGCCGTCGGCGTCGGCGCCGACCCCGAAGTACGCGATCGTGGACAGGAGCTGGTAGTTCAGCCGGGTCGAAGGGTCGCTGAGCTCCCAGTAGGGCAGGAACCCGAACACCTGGCGGCGGAGGTCGGTGGCGCCGGGCGGTTGCGGCAGCGGATCGCCGCTGACGACCGCCGACGCAGGATACGCGGCCATCGCCGGCCCCGACATCGGCTCGTCGACCGGACCGGGCTTCCATGGGAGCGGCTCCGGCGCACGCGCCTCGGGCGCACTCGAGGTCGGCGACCAGACCGTGCCCTGGGGGCTGGCCGCCATCGCCCGGCCCGACGCCGCGCCGGCCGGCAACCGCCGGGGAGCGACGCCGTCGACGGTCCAGCCGTCGTCCGGTCGCGGGCTGAACGGGACGCGGACCGGGTCGCCCGGCGTGAACGTGTTCTTGTCGTGCTCGTGCGTCGCGGCCTCGAGGGCGATGATCGACGGTTCCCGGGCGATCGGCGGAGCAGCCTCGTCCGGTGG
Organism: Chloroflexota bacterium; assembly: GCA_039931975.1. Classification (GTDB taxonomy): domain Bacteria; phylum Chloroflexota; class Limnocylindria; order Limnocylindrales; family CSP1-4; genus Chersky-267. Next base: position 16,327 of record JBDTQW010000024.1, read on the forward strand.
CGCGGCCGGGTCGTCCGCCGGGTCGGCCGGCGGGGCGGGCGAGGCTGCCGTGGCGCGCTCGGGACTCGGATGGGGCCGTGCGACGGACCCGGTCGGGTCGTGGACCCCGGCGGCAGCGATTCCGGGCTCGGCCAGCAGGCTCAGGGTCAGGGCCAGCGCGCCGAAACCGCGCAGGACGCGTCGACTGCCGGACAAGGCGTGGGGCGGCAGGGCGCGATCGTCGGTCACGAGGCTCCTCTCCCCAGCAGGTGGAGAGCGACCGTACGGCCCGGACGTGGCCGCGGGACATCGCCCGAAGGTCCCGGTGCGGATGGGTACGGTGGGTTCGAGGGGCGTCGAGTGCGGTCGGCCGACCGCTCAGGGGCTGGGCCTCGCCCCGGCCTTCAGCGGCGGCCTACGGGCGCCATCCGCCGTCTGCGGTCGACCACGTCAGTGAGGGGCTGCCTGGCACCAGGTCCGCGCCGGACATCCAGCCGGTCGTCGAGCCATCGAGGGTAGCGATCTCGAAGATCGGCTGGCCTTCGGGGGTCGTTGTGTCGGAACGATCGGTCAGGTGCACCTTGGTACCGAAGGCCAGGCTCGTCGTGGAGGCACCCTTGGCGTCCAGCGATTCGTCGGCGTAGACACGCGCTCCGTCGACCCGGACCGAGGCGGCACCCGGGACCTCGAAGTCGCCGCCGACCGGCGTATCGAGCCGGCCAGTGACCGAGCGCCAATAGCCGCCCGGGGTTCCGTCCGGGTCCATCTCGACCGTCGACCCGGGCGTCCGGGTCGACGCGAAGGAGAACGCGTTGTCGTTGAAGGTCGGGGACGCGTGGAAGATCTGGCCGACGGTCTGGTGCGTGGTGAACAGCTGGCGGACGTACCAGGCCGGACCGTAGTGGGCCTCGGCGACGACCGCCGCGGCGCCGGCCTTGAGCCATCCGGCGGCCATGTTGTCGACCCGGGCCTTGGCCTGCGCCAGCGACGGATTGGGCTTGCCCGATTCGGAGTTGCCCGAGGCGTAGCACAAGTGGTGGAGCAGGACGATGGCGTTCGGGGCGAGATCGACCTCGTGGGCCAGGTAGTACTCGCCGTAGTACTGGGTGGTGCTGTTGTTGCCGCCGGCCTTGGGATTGAGGCCGAGGCCGTTCTGCGAGTACGGCCAGGGGCTTGACCGGTAGGGGCTCGGGAAGCCGTTGCCGTGGCCCATGTAGATCACGATCGAGGCCCCCTGCATCGCCTTCTTGGCGGCAGCCCAGGTGGCGTTCGGGGTGTACACCTTGACCACGTTCGAGGTGTACTTGAGAGCCTCGGCATACGCCGCATCGCCGTCGCTCTTGTAGTAGCTGGTCGACGACGCGACTGGCCCGACGATGATGGCGACCTTGAGTTGGACGGCAACGGGGGCTGCCGCGGCGGGCAGGGCAAACCCGGCGGCGATGAGCAGGCTGAGGGCGACCGCGGTTGCGATCCTTCGAACGTGGGGCACGAACCCAGCCTCAGCGCCGCCCATCGGCCAGTCGATGGAGACATCGTCCGGGGTCCATGGGCCGTTCGGCGCGCAGGCAGTGCGGCTGGGAGGAGAGCGGTGTGGTGAGTGCCGCCCGGTGCGGTGCGTCGGTGCCCCGGAATGCCGGCGCTGAGATCCGGATCCTTGACCCGCAATCAGAAGGGGCGGCGGCGTCGTTCGACGCCACCGGCCCCGGTCTGGTCAGGCCTGGGCGATTACTCCTCGCCCTCGAACTGGTGGTCGGTGTTCTCGCCGGGTGGGTCCTCGTGGCGGCCGGGGCCATCGGAGTCGGCCTCGGTCTCGGCCGCGGTCTCAGCCGGCTCGGTGCCGGTCTCGGCGGCGGTCTCCTTGGCACGGACCTTCGCTTCGACCTTGAGGGCGGCCGGCTTGGCCGCCGGCGCAGTCACGGCTCCCGGAGCGGCCGGGGCAACGACAGCGTCGGGGGTCGTCCGGTCGCCCTGCTCCAGGGTGTCGGTGTCGGGACCGGCCGGTTCGGCCGGCTCGACGGCCGGCGCCGCCGGCTGTGGTACGGCGGGCTGTGGCCCGGCCGCGAAGGCGATCCCCGCGCCGGAGATGACGAGAACGGCGGTGGCGGCGAGCGCTGGGGCTCGGAATCGATCGAGCTTCATGTGCTCAGACTCCTGTGGGTCGTCGGGGCATCTGCCCGAACCTGGCGCCAGCCTGCCGGAACGACTGTTAGCCACCGGTGAATCGGCGTGTCCGTCCAGATTCACCTGCTATTCACCTTCCGGAGCGACGATGGCCGCGTGAAGATCCTGATGCTCGAGGACGACCTGCGGCTGCGGTCCGTCGTGATCCGCGGGCTGCATCGCTCGGGCCACAGCGTCGATGTGGCCGGCACCGTGGAGGAGGCCCGCTGGCTGCTGGCCGACGGCGACCATGACGTCCTGGTCCTCGACGTCATGCTTCCCGACGGCGACGGGTTTGCGCTGTGCCGCGAGCTGCGGGCAGCCGGCGACCAGAGCCCGGTCCTGATGCTCACGGCTCGAGACGCAGTGACCGACCGCGTGCGCGGCCTCGACGTGGGAGCCGACGACTACCTCGTCAAGCCATTCGCCTTCGCCGAGCTCGAGGCACGCCTGAGGGCGCTCGGCAGGCGAGGACCGAGCGAGCGTCAGCCGACGATCGTCGTCGGCCCGCTCGAGCTCGACCCGGCGGCGCATCGGGCGACCGTCGGCGGTCACGAACTCTCACTCCCCGGGCGCCAGTTCGCCCTGCTCGAGCTCTTCGCCCGGCGGGTCGACCAGGTCCTCAGTCGGATCCAGATCCTCGACCAGGTGTGGGACTGGGCGTTCGATGGCGACCCCCGGATCATCGACGTCTACGTTCGCGCCCTACGCAAGACCCTCGAGCCGTACCCTGACGCGCCCCGCATCGCGACGATCCGCGGCGCCGGCTACGCGCTTCGGCCCAACGCCGTCGGCGCCGCGATTCCCGGCCGATGAGCATTCGATCCCGGCTCGCCGTCGGATACGGGATCGGGGTCGTGGTCAGCCTGGTCCTGGTCGCGACGTTCGTCTGGTGGCAGACGGGACTTGCGCTCATGGGCTCGCTAGAGACGACTCTGCAGGCCCGAGCGACCGGTGTCCTCGGGTCCCTGGAGAATGACGGACAGAGCGGGCTCCAGGAAACGGACCAGACGGCTCCCGGGGTATTCGCCGCGCTGTTCGCGGCCGACGGATCGCAGATCGATGCCAGTTCCGACGCTCCGCCCGGGTTGCGACCTGTCGCCGGCGGGTTCGATACGGTCGGGCGCCACTATCTCCTCAGGGTGGACACCCTGGGCGACGGGGCGACGGTGGTGACCGGCGCGGACCTCCAGGGCATCGCCGATACCCAGGCCGCGCTCGGCCGCGTCCTGCTCGGCGTCGGCCTGGCCGTCGGGACCGCCTCACTGTTCGGCGGATGGCTGCTCGCCGGGCGAGCCCTTCGGCCGGTAGATCGGCTGATCGACGACGCCGAGACACTCGGACCCAGCGATCTGGGCCGGCGCCTCGCCGAGCCGGCACGGATGGACGAGGTCGGCCGGCTGACGGTGACCCTCAATCGGATGCTCGATCGGATCGCCGAATCGGTCGACCGCCAGCGGCTCTTCGTGGCCATGGCCTCGCACGAGCTGCGGACGCCGCTGGCCGCGCTGCGGGCCGAGCTCGACCTGGCCGACCGGCCGGGATCGAGCGTCGACGATTACCGGCTGGCCGTCCACGCGGCGCTGGGCGACACCGTGCGCCTGGGCAGCCTGGCCTCGAGCCTGCTGGAGCTCGCCACGGCCGCCGATGACGGAAGGACGCTGGCCATCGGCCGCGTCCGGCTGGGGGAGCTCATCGCGGCAGTCGTGCGCTCGGCCGAGCCGCTGGCCAGGCTCGATCGGGTCGGGATCCAGGTGGAGCTGAGCGATCCGGGGGCGATGGTCGACGTCGACCGGACGCGGATCGAGCACGCGCTGGGCAACCTCCTCGGCAATGCCATCGTCCATGGAGGCCAGGACCGGGAGGTCCTCCTCCGAGCCACCATCAAGAAGGCGCCGGGTGACCGCACCCTGCTGGTCGAGGTCCTCGACCGAGGGCCCGGGATCGATCCATCCGAGGTCGACCGGCTGTTCGCTCCGTTCAGCCGTGGCGCTCAGGCCCGCCGTGCCGGGTCCGGTCTGGGTCTCGCGATGGTCGCCGGGGCGGTCGGCGCCCATGGCGGCAGGTATGGCGCAGAGCGTCGGGACGGCGGCGGCGCGCGGTTCTGGTTTGCCATCGCGGTGGGCCCGGCCGAACCCGCCTCAGCTTCGGAGGCCGGCCACCAGGTCCGCGAGGGAGGGGTTCGAACGGTCGCGGTCGGACAGGATCGGACGCCCGTCGGACGACCCGCCGATCGAGCTCGGCCAGGGCACGCCGACGGCTCGATCGTCCCAGGCGAAGCCAAGCTCGTCTGAGTCGTCGAATTCGGTCGTGACCAGGTAGACCAGGTCGAGCGGCTCCAGGGCCAGGAACCCGTGCGCCACCCCGGCCGGGATCTCGACCCACTCATCCGCAGCGAGCTCGCGGGTCTCGACGGCCGCGGGCCCGCTGCCGGCCAGGACCGGCCGGACATCGACCAGGGCGACGAAGGCACGCCCGGACGCCACGATCCAGCGGTCGAGCTGGTGGCGGTGGTAATGGAGGCCGCGCAGGACCCCGGCCGACGAGGTCGACAGGTTGGCCTGGACGAATCGCGCCCCATCCGCACCGGCGAGGTCGGCGGGGATGCCGGCGACAGGATAGTCGCTCGCCCGCCACAACTCCCGGAACGAACCGCGCCCGTCGGCGTGGCGGGCGACGGCGCCGTAGCGAACGCCGGCGAGCCCCGAAGGCGGCCGCTCGAGGGCGGTCATGGCGACTCGCCGTCGGTCGACGCGGAGACCCCTGCCGTCGCCGCGGCCACGGCGCGTCGGAGCCGCGGGACGTCGTCCGCCAGCGCCTCAATCCATGGCCGCATCCGGTCGCCCGATGGCAGGCGGCTCGGCTCCAGGACCCCCCAGCGCGGTGGCGTGGAGGGGCGCGGCCAGGTCGATGCCGGCACGTCGACTGTGGCGACGGACAGCCCGACGAGCCGGAGCACCTCCCGGGCCCACTCAGCACGCGACACCGCGCCGAGGTTGGCCAGGTGCCACGTCCCGGCGATCGAGCCGGCCCCGACGAGCTCCACGATCGCCTCGGCCAGGTCGCTCGCGGATGTCGGCGAGCCGAACTCGTCGGCGACCAGGCTCAGCGGCTCGCCGGCGGACCGGGCGCGCTCGGCGGCGGCCAGGATCTTGGTCGGGAAGTCATTGCCGGGTGGGCCGTACAACCAGGCCGTGCGGGCGATGGCCAGGGCCGCCCGCGCGGGCGCCTCGAATGCCTCGCGCGCGGCGGCCTCACCGGCCAGCTTGCTCGCGCCGTAAGCGTTGGGTGGCGCGGTTGGATCGTCCGGCCGGTAGCCCAGGCCGTCACCGCGGGTCCCGTCGAACACCTCGTTGGTCGAGACCGCCACGAGGTCCACCTCGGCTGAGGCACAAGCCCGCGCCAGCTCGCTCGTCGCGGCAGCATTGCGCCGCATCGCCAGGTCCGGTTGCCGGGCGCAGCCGTCGACATCGGTCCAGGCCGCGGCGTGGACGACGAGCTCGGGCCGATCACGGCCGACGAGCCGGGCCGCGGCGTCCGGATCGTCGAGGTCGTAGTCGGATCGAGTCCAGGCGATCGGACCGGCCAGGCCGGTGAACGGGGCGTCGGCCAGCGCCGCGATCAGGGCTTGGCCGAGCCGCCCGCCGGCTCCGGTGACGGCCACCCGCACGTCAGTCCGCCTCGGCCGCCGACCCGCCGACCGGGGCCGCACGCGAACCGGCCAGTCGCTGACCGTACTGGCGGTCGTAGTAGGCATCCCAGTCGCCCGATCGGATCGCCCGCCACCACGCCGCATTGGCCACGAACCAGTCGATCGTCGCCGCCAGTCCCCGGTCGAACGAGGTCCGCGGCCGCCAGCCGAGGGCCGCGATCTTCGAGCCGTCCATCGCGTACCGGCGGTCGTGGCCGGGCCGATCGGCCACCGTCCGGACGAGCGACCATGGCTTGCCCAACCGGTCGAGGATCCGTTGGACCACCTCCCGGTTGGGCAGCTCGGTGCCACCCGGCAGGTTGTACGTCTCGCCGGCGACCCCGTGGCGCAGGACATGCTCGATCCCCGCTGCGTGATCCGCCACGTACAGCCAGTCGCGGATCTGCAGCCCATCGCCGTACAGGGGCAACGGCTGGTCGTCGAGGGCGTTGGTGATGAACAGCGGGATGAGCTTCTCGGGATGGTGGTAGGGCCCATAGGTGTTGGAGCCCCGGGTGACGACGGCGTCCAGCCCGTGGGTCACCACGTACGAGCGGACCAGCAGCTCGCCGGCGGCCTTGGCTGCGGCATACGGCGAACGCGGTGCCAGCACGTCGGTCTCGACCGAGCGGCCCTCCTCGACTGAGCCGTAGACCTCGTCGGTGGACACCTGCAGATAGCGCACCGGCCGGCCGCCGCGGCTGGCCACCAGGCAGGCCTCCAGGAGCACGTGGACCCCGATCACACCGGTCCGCAGGAAGGCTTCGGGATCGAGGATCGACCGGTCGACGTGCGACTCGGCCGCGAAGTTCACAATGGCATCGGCGCCGGCCACGAGCGGCCCCGCGACGGTCGGGTCGGCGATGTCACCGCGCACGAAGGTCAGCCGGGCGGCCTGCTCGGGATCGTTGAGGACGGGTTTTAGGTTGGTCTCGTTACCAGCGTACGTGAGCTTGTCGAGGACATCGATCCGCGTCTCGTCGCGTCGGCCCAGGATGTCCCGGACGAAGCACGAGCCAATGAAGCCGGCTCCCCCGGTGACCAGGAGCCGCGCGCCGGGAGCGGCCCAGGGAGCCCCGGATCCGGCCCGCGGTGCCTTGGACGCGACCTCGCGCTCGCTCATACCAGATCAGCGCTCCGGCCGTTGGGCCGGCGGCGCCAGCCGTCCCGCGGCCGCATCGGACGCAGCCAGCTCGGCTGCCCGGAGGAGCGACCCGACCGTGCCGGCATCGGCCCAGTGGCCCTCGTACACGGGCGCGTGAAGCCGCCCATCGGGGATGTAGTGGTTCAGGACATCGGTGATCTCGAGTTCGCCGCGCCCCGACGGAGCGAGCTGCTCGATCACCTCGAAGGCATCGGGTCGCAGGAAGTAGACCCCGATCGGGATGAGGTCGCTCTTCGGTGCGGCCGGCTTCTCCTCGAACCCGATCACCCGACCCTCGGCATCGAGCTCGGCCACGCCGAACCGCTCCGGATCCGGGACGCGATAGAGAAGGGTGCCCGCCCCCCATGGCCCCGCCTCGAACTCGCTGGCGACCGGTTCGAGCGCCGGACCGCGCAGGATGTTGTCACCGAGCACGCAGCAGAAGGCCTCGTCGCCAACGAAGTCACGGGCCAGGCCGATGGCGTGGGCGATCCCCAGCGCGCCGTGCTGGTAGCGGTAGGTCAGGTCGAGTCCGAAGTGCGACCCGTCGGCGAGCAGCTCGACCACGTCGCCGACGCTCTTGCCGCCGACGATGACCATGACCTCGCGGATGCCCATCCCGGCCAGGGTTTCGATCGGGTAGTAGATCATCGGCCGGTCGTAGATCGGCAGGAGGTGCTTGTTCGTGACGATCGTCAGCGGGAACAGGCGCGTAGCGGTCCCGCCGGCGAGGACGATCCCCTTCATCGGGCGGTAGCGTAGCAGCGCATCGAGCCCACGCCAGCGGCCGCGGCTACGGGCTGGGCGTCGGGCTGACGCACGGCTGCTCGCCCTCGGGCTGGGCGGCGCCCGACGCACACGGGATCAGCGACTGGTCGACCGGCGGCAGGCCGCCGTCGTAGTTGGTGATCACCAGGACGTATTCGAGCCGCTCGAGGTCGGCGGCCGGCTGGATGAAGGCTGTCTGGGTGACCGCGTTGGCATCCCGGGCCACGTCGACGACCGAACCGATGGGCAAGCCCTTCGGGAAGGGCGAACGAATGCCGCCGCCGAGGTCGATGCCGGCCGTCGTCACGGTGTCGCCGATCTGGATCCGCTCGGTCGAATCGATGTTCTCCATGATCAGCACCCCGCCGAGTTGGCCGATCACCGAGCCGGTCGCCTGGTTCGCCCCGAGCTGGCCGATGACCGTTGAGGTGGTGTCGTTGACCAGCAGGATCGTGGCCGAGTTGCCGGTCACCCCGGTCACTCGCCCGACCAGGGAGCCTCCCGCACCGACCACCACGTCGCCCTCGCGGACGTTCCGGTCGGTGCCCACGTCGATGGTCACCACCCGGCGGAACTGCGAGCTCTCGCGGGCGACGATCGATCCGGTGACCGTGCTGAAGCCGAGCGAGCCCTTGACCTCGAGGAGCCCGGTCAGGATCTGGTTCTGCCGTTCCAGCTCCTTCGTTCGGGCGTTCTCGGCCGCCAGCCGGGCGTTCTCGCGGGCAAGTTGGTCGTTGGTCCGGTGGAGCGTGTCGATCTCGGTGACCGTCTCGGCCACGTCCGAGACCCCACGGGCGATCGAGTCAAGTCCGCTCTGGATGGGTCGGAATGCGAAGCTCACGCCGCGCTGGAGCTCGATGACCGGCCCGGCCGAAGAGACGATCATGAGCCCAACGCTGACGGCCAGCAGGGTCCCGAAGAGGATCGCTCGGCGCCGAGCCAACCGATTGCCCGAGACGGAGGTCAAGCCCCGGCCTGTCGATCAGCGCGGCGCGCGCGCATACGTGTCGGCGACGAGGACCCGCTGCATGGCCGGATTGGTCAGCTGCTCGAGGACGATCCCGGTCCCGCGTGCCACGCAGGTCAGCGGATCGTCGGCGATGTGGACCGGCATCTGCGTCGCTTCGGCGATCCGCTGGTCGAGACCGACCAGGAGAGCGCCGCCGCCGGCCAGGACGATGCCCTGGTCCATGATGTCGGCCACGAGCTCCGGCGGGGTCTCCTCGATGGTGTCCTTGATCGTATCGACGATCTGCTGGACCGACGGCTCGATCGCCTCGCGGATCTGGTCGGCGCCCACCTCGACGCTGCGCGGCAGGCCGGTCAGCAGGTCGCGCCCGCGCAGCGTGACTCGCTGGGAATCCCATTCACCGGGATAGGCGGAAGCGATGGCGATCTTGATGTCTTCAGCGGTCCGCTCCCCGAGGAACAGGTTGTATTCGCGCCGGGCGAACAGGACGATGTCCTGGTCCATCTCGTCGCCGCCGATCCGGATGCTCCGGGCCACCACGATCCCGCCCAGGCTGATGACGGCCACCTCGGTCGTCCCTCCGCCGATGTCGACGATGAGGCTGCCGGACGGCTCGCTGACCGGCAGACCGGCGCCGATCGCGGCGGCCATCGGCTCTTCGATCAGGCGGGCCCAGCGAGCGCCGGCGTTGAGCGCCGCGTCACGGACGGCCCGCTTCTCGACCTCGGTCACACCCGACGGGATGCCCAGGAGCATGCGCGGTCGGGGGATGAGCCCGACCCGGTCGTGGACCCGGTTGACGAAGTACTTGATCATCTGCTCGGTCACGTCGAAGTCGCTGATGACTCCGTCGCGGAGCGGTCGCACGGCGATGATATTGGCCGGGGTGCGGCCGACCATCCGCTTCGCCTCGGCCCCGATCGCCAGGACCTTCTTGGTCTTGGCCTCGATCGCCACGACGCTCGGCTCGCTCATTACGATCCCACGATTCCGGACGTGAACCAGGGTGTTGGCCGTACCGAGGTCGATCCCGATGTCGCGCGAGAAGTAGCCGAGGATCCGATCGAGCATGGTGCGGGGCAGGTCCTTCGTGGCGGCATGGCAACGCCCTCCGCCGGTCTGGACGGGTCGCGCCGATGGTCAGCGGGGAAGCCCGTGCAGTATACCCGGGCCTCTCTCGGATCCCGGGCCGCGCCGGTCGAAGGCGATTCCCCGGTCGCGCAGCGAGATGTAGGCGTCGTGCCCGATGACCAGGTGGTCGAGCAGGTCGATGTCGAGCAGGCGACCGGCGGCCAGTGCCTCGGCCGTGAGATGGAGGTCGTCCGGACTCGGCGTCGGATCGCCGGACGGGTGGTTATGGACCAGGATCAGTCCGCTCGCGCTCAGCCGGACGGCGTCGCGGAACAGTTCGCCGACCCGCACGAGGCTCGACGAGACGTTGCCCTGGTAGACGGTCGCGACGCGGAGCACGACGTTCTTCGTGTTGAGCAGGACGATCCGCAGCTCCTCCCGCTCGAGCCGGCCCATCTGGAGGATCAGCCGGTCCGCCACGTCGCCCGGCGAGCGGATCGTCCAGCGACCCGCCGGCCAGTCCGCCAAGAGGCGTTGGCCGAGCTCGAACGCGGCGGCGAGCTGGGCCGCCTTGGCCGCGCCCACGCCCGGGATCGCCTCGAGCTCGAGATCGGTCGCCCTGGCCAAACCGGTCAGCCCGTCGTGTCTGGCGAGCGCCTCCGCAGCCAGGTCGACAGCGCCCACGCCGCGTGAGCCGGACCCCCAGATGAGAGCGATCAGTTCGGCCGCCGTAAGGCCGCCGGGGCCGCGCATGGCCAGCCGTTCGCGCGGCCGCTCGGCCACCGGCAGCTCGTGGATGGCCCGACCTCGGCGAGGGCCGTGGTCCAGGGCCGCCAGGCGGGCCGCGTCATCCGCCATCGTGGGACCTCCGGGCGGGTGAGCTGGGCGTCCCCGGACCCGGACGACGGGAGCCCGCCGATCTCCCCCGCCATCCGGACCCAGGAACGCTGCGCAGCCTACTGGCGAGCCCTCATCTGGCCCTCATCCCAGTCTGCACCGCTGCTTTGTGGATGAACCGGGAACGGGCGAGCGGGGATGCCGCGGACTGGGTCAGGCCGGCGTCGGAGTCGACGCCGCCAGTGCGGATAGCACGACCAATGCCCCGTTGAACGTGGCGTGGAGCCCGATCGAGGCCGCCAGCGAGCCCCGCCGCACGAACATCCAGCCCAGGGCGAGGGCCACCGGGATCCGCACGACGAAGGCCACCAGGGCGGCGCGCGCGGCGTGGTCGAAGTCGGGTCCGCCGAGGGTCAGGACGTGGACGAAGGCAAAGAACAGTCCGCCCTGGACGATGGCCCGGGTCGGGCCGTACGAGTGCAGCCACGCGGTGGTCGCGAAACCCCGATAGAACAGCTCCTCGCTGATCGGGGCGAGCAGGGCCGCAGCCAGAAGGCTCCCGATGAGCGACGGCGTGTCGCGCGGCGGGGCGATCGGGCCATCCGGCACCACCCCGACGAGGAAGATCATGATCGAGGCGAGCACGCCGGTCGCAAGGATGACCGGGAACGCGGCGACCGCGCCGAGCAGCACGGCGCCGACGACCCGGGCGGCCGGCGCACCGCTGAGTCCCGGCGCGATCTCGCGCCAGGTCAAGGCTCCCGGCCCCACCACGGTCATCGCCACCAGGATCAGCCAGATCGCGCCCGTGGCGGCGACCGACAGAAGCGTGGCCACGGGCGACGTCAGCTGCAGACCCGCGAGCACGATCGGCAGGGTCACCAGGATGGACAACGGCAGGCTCGCGACGAGGAGCAGGAACGGGGATGGGCCGCGGTAGGCCAGGTCGGTGCGATCGCGACGCTCGATCGCCTGGACCCCGGCCGCGGCCACGAGGCCCGGGCCGAGCAGGATCGAGCCGAGGACGAGAGCGCCCAGCCCGCCCGCACCGAACAGGAGCGCCGAAAGGAAGAACGGGGCGCCAAGGACGGTGGCCAGCCACGCAACGAGATACAGCCCCGGCGCGCGCCGCCCCTCGAGCGAGAACAGCCCGGGCCCCCGTTCGGCCGGCTCACCTGGGTCGGGCTCGGGCCACTCCGCGGGAACAGGTGACCTGTTCGGAGCTGCGGGCCCGAGGTCGACGGGCGGCTCGATCGGGTCGGTCAACGCTCCGGGAGCGGACCCGACGCCTTGCGCACGGAGGCGCGCAGGCCGCTCTTGCGTTGCGTCCCGCGGCCCGGCGCCGAGTTCCCTGCCGCGGCGGCGGCCTGTGCGGGCTTCTGGGCCGCTGCCATTGCCATCGGCAGCTGGGTCGGTGCGGGCAGTGCCGGCGCCTCGGTCCGCTGGACGACGACCGCCGGGCGTGGCGCGTTGAAGGCCGCGGCGACCTCGCGCCGCTCGAAGTCCTTGCCACACCAGGCGCACAGCGACCAGTCGAGCCCGACCAACCGGCTGCAATTCGGGCAGACGCGGTTCAGCCGCGTCCTGCACGAGGGACAGATGAGCCACTCGTCGTGGATCCGGCGATGGCACGCCGGGCAGTGCGCTACGGCCTCCACTTCGTTGAGGAGCGCCTCCTCGGCGAGCGACCGCTCGTTGACGTCGCCGATCCGCTCGTGGGGCCGGACGATCCGGTAGACCACGATCGCCAGCAGGAAGAAGACGGGAGTGAACAGGATGACGAGGCTGGCCGCGAGGTACGGCGCGACCGGGTTGTCCGTCCGACCCTGCAGGTCGCGGAAGGCCCAATAGCCCGAGGCGAGCCACAGGCCGACGACGTACACGGCTGCCAGCTGCAGGGCGAACTGAACGGCAGGGTTGCCGAAGAACCCGCCGATCGTCGATCCGATCTGCCCGATGATCTGGTCCATACGCCTGGTGCTTGCCTCCGCGGCGAATGTCAGTCCAGCGTCGACCCGGCGGGCACGGCCGGTGCGTCCGGCGCAGTGTAGCAGGGGAGGACGCGTGGGCTAGACGGTCGACGCGCCTCGTGCGTTTCGCTGAGGCCGGCTCGCCAGGAGCCCGCCGACGAGCAGGAGGACTGCGCCGGCGAGCAGAACCGCCACTCCGGCGCCACCGCCGAACGGCCGCGCGTAGTACGCGAACGCGAGACCGGCCAGGAGTCCACCGACCGCAAGGGGTGCGACGCTCGACCGGAACCAGCTCGGCACGGGTGACGATCCGAGGTGAAGGAGGAGGACGAGCGCCGCCGCGGCGATCAGGATGAGGTGTCCGCCGTTGGCCAGGCCCCATTGGGCCGTGTAGCCGATCCCGTTCGAGCCGAGCACGCCGTCGGTCGCCCACGGCAGGATGAAGCTCACGATGGCCAGGGTGGCCCCGCCCACGACCAGCCAGTCGGACAGCGATCGCGCCGTGTCGTCGTTCTGGGCGGCGCCTGTTCGCTGGGGCGCGATCGCGCCGTGACCGATGGCAGGTGAGGCCGACCCTTGCTGGACCGCCCAGCTCGCGACGGCCGATGAGAACGGCGCGGGCGCCAGCGGCGGCGGGCTTGGCGGAGCCGCCGCGGCAACGGGACGTGGCGCAAGCGGTGCGACGTAGCTGGCCGACGGTGCGAGGTACGCTCCTGGCACAGGGGCAGCCTCAGGGCTGGATCCACCGCTGCCGGACGACGGGGTGGCGTCGAAGGACGCGTTCGGCCATTCGTCAACGATGGGCGGGGCGACCGTCGGAGCGGCTCCGAAGATCGAGGTCTGTTCGGGGATCTGCCCGACGGGCTCCACCTCGGCCACGTAGCGGTCCTTCGCCGGCTCCGCCGCTGGCTTCGAGCGGGTGAGCCGCCGGGGACCACGCTTTGGGGGTGGCGGTTCGGCGGCTCGGACCGGCTCCGGGGCCGGGTCGGGTGCCCGGAACGCCGCCAAGGGGCGGTCCTCGTCGATCTCGGGCAGCGCGGGCGGGGCGACGGCGACAGCCAGCCGACGGTCGGCCCCGACCACTGATGCGAGGAGCGTGCCGCACGAAGCACAGGTCAGCCGGCCGGGCGCGACGGGACTGCTGCATTCGGGGCAGACGACCAGGGTCGTCGACATCCATTTCCTCCAGCCGCACTCGGCGAGTCAGTTCCGGAACAGAACGACCTACAGGGTGCCACCGTCGACGGTGGGTGGACCACCCACCCGATGGTCCTCCACGAGGGCCAGACTCCAGGCTGCGCTCCGCCACGTCCCGGCCAGGCCGGCCAGGACGAGCCCACCGATCCAGGCCGCCACGAACAGGCCGACCGAACCGAGCGCGGCCGTCGGGTCGTCCCCACCGAGCAGGGCCCTGCGAGCCCCCGACCAGGCGATGGTGGAGGCAACCAGCGCCGGACCGACCAGGACCACGCTGCCGAGCGTCGTGCCGACGATGATCGCCGCGGAGCGAAGGGGCCGGCGGACGATCCAGACGAGTGCCCCGCCAAGGGCGCCCGGGATTCCCCGGCGATCGACCAGCGCCAACCGGACGGCAACGGCCCCGATGAGCTCGCTGAGGAGCCAGGCCACGCTGAGGGCGGCCACGACCTCGGGCGCCGCGAGCAGCACCCGGACGACGAACGGCGCGGCCGAATCGGAGGGCAAGGTGAGCTCGTGGTAGCCGACCTGACCGAGGCGCGCTCCGCCGACGGAGGCCGCCAGGCCCAGCGGGACGAGCGCCAACAGCCGGATCGCGACCAACGCCGCGAGCGCCGGCGGACAGCCCGCTGCCCCGCCCTGCGTCGCATCCACCGAGCGTCCGCCGACCATCGCCTGGACGAGCGCGCGCTCGGTCGCGGCGCCCACGAGCGTTCCCAGCAGGACCGCCGCGGCGATGGAGCCGGCCGTCAGCGCGATGAGGACGACGAGGCGCGGGGCCAGTCCGGCTGCCGTGACCGAGTTCGGCCCGACGAACGTCGTCAGGCCGACGACGCTGGGCAGGACGATCACCGGCATGGCGAAGAGCACGATCCCGCCCCGGGCGAGGAACCCGGCCAGGCCGACCATCCACAGTCGTGGCGCGCCCGCGGCGTCGAGCGCGGCCGTCGTCAGAAGGCCGTGCGACACCGACGCCGAGTCATGGGGCCGGGCTGAGCTTGACTAGCGCGTCCAGCTGGCGCAGCGCCTCCTGGACCTTGGCGATCTCCTGGCCGTAGGTCGCGAAGTCGCCGGCCCGGAGCGCCGCCTGGGCCAGCTCGAAGTGCTGGTTGGCATAGGCCACCAGGGCGGCCACATCACCCGCCGGCGGGCTGGCGCCCGGAGCGCCGGAGGGCGTCGGGGCGGGGCTCGCGCCCGGAGTCGGCGTGGGGGTCGGGCCGGGACTCGGCGAGGGACCCGGACCACCGGCCAGCAGCAGCCCGAGCGCCTCGCTCAGCGTCCGGCCCCAGACGATCTTCTGCGAGGTCGCCACGACGATCCGCTGGAACTCCGGAAAGGCGCTGTTGGCCGATTGCAGGTAGACCGGCTGGAGGTAGATCAGCGAGTCCTGGATCGGCATCACGATCAGGTTGCCCCGGATGACCTTGCTGCCGGACTGGTCCCACAGGGTGGTCTGTGCGGCGATGATCGGATCGGCGTCGATCTTGGCCTCGATCTGGTTGGGTCCGAGGACCGACGTGTTCTGGGGGAACTGGTACACCCGGACCGCACCGTAATTGGGATCGTTCATGCGGGCGGCGACCCAGGAGATCATGTTGGGCCGCGTGCTCGGGACCATCGGTTGGAGGAGGAGGAACTCCGGGTCCGCCTCGCCGGGCATTCGCATGACCACGTAGTAGGCCTCGTTCGGCAGGCTCTGCGTGCTCGTCGTGCCCGTCGCCACGGTCCACAGGTCCTCGTTGTTGTAGAACGCCGCCGGGTCCTGGACGTGGTACCGGGCGAACGTCCGTGTCTGCACGTTGAACATCTCCTCCGGCACCCGGAGGTGCGAGCGCAGGTCGGCGGGCAGCGCATCGAGCGGCTTGAAGAGAGACGGGAAGATCGCCTGGTACGTGCGGATGATCGGGTCGTCCGGCTCGGACACGTAGAAGCTCATCTCGCCGGTGTAGGCGTCCTCGACGATCTTGACGCTGTTCCGGATGTAGTTGAACGGATCCGATCCGAGATCCGTGTCGACGAGGGCGGTCGGGTTGAACCACTGGGCGTTGGGGAAGCGGTCGCTCGTGGTGTACGCGTCCTGGATATAGACCAGTCGGCCGGCGTCCGTCACCACGAGATACGGATCCTTGTCGAAGCGCAGGAACGGGGCGATCCGGGGCAGCCGATCCGCCAGCGAGCGATGGAACAGGAGCTGGCTGTCGGCCGTGACCTGGTCGCTGATGAGCAGGTCGAG
>JBDTQW010000025.1:0-29676 GCA_039931975.1 Chloroflexota bacterium
TCGCATCACCTGTCGGGAAGAACTGGGTGGAGAAGAAGGCCGCCAGGACGCCGTAGAGGTAGAAGTCGTACCACTCGATGATCGTTCCGGCGGCCGACGCGCTGATGACGAACGGGAGCTTGAAACGATATTCCGGGGTCGCAGCAGTAACCGCAGACGACGTAGCCAAGGTTGGCCTCCTCAGGGAGTGCGCGTGAGAGGTGTGAGCGGCCCTCGTGGCCGGACGTGACGCGCTGGATCCTCGAGTCGATCGACTGGCAACCCTCCTCCCCGCCCGAAAATGACGAGGCACCCTTGGGCTGTGCCTCCACCCCCTCCTGACAGTGGCGCCACCGTAATCAGCCGACCACGCTCCCGTCAATCCTCCCGGCCCGGAATGCGCTCACTCGTCGAGCGCGGCCCAGCGTCCTTCGCGCGATGAGCGCAGCACCGCGTCGACGAAATGGATCGCTCGTGCACCGTCAGCGAGGCTCGGATAGGCCGCGCTGGCCACGGCCGCAGCCGGCGGCGCTCCGTCGGAGATCGCCGCATAGAACGGCCGGAGCAAGTCGCGCAGCGCCTCGGCCCAACCCTCGGGGTGCCCCGCCGGCAACGATGGCACCCCGGGTCCCGCTTCGCCCCTGTCGCGCACGACGATCGTCTCCTCGTCGCGCGTCCGGACACTCAGGCGTTCGGGCGATTCCTGGGCCCAGGCCAGCGAGCGACTCGCGCCGCCGACCTCGAGCTCGAACGCGTTCTTGTGGCCGACCGACACCTGGCTGATCACGCATGCACCGCGCGCTCCGCTCGCGAACCGGACCAGGATCGTCGCGGCGTCCTCGGACGCGATCTCGACCGACTCCGTCGGCCCGCTCACGCCGGCGAAGGCCTCGACGCTGCCAGCCGTGGGCCGGCTCCGCAGCGGCATGAATGTCGCCAGGTCGGCCAGGACGGCCTCGATCCGTTCGCCACTGATGAACTCGGCCGTGTCGAACCAGTGGGTGCCGATATCGGCGACGGCCCGTGAGGCACCGCCCGCTACCGGGTCGATCCGCCAGTTCCAGTCGGTGGGCTCGGCCAGCCAGTCCTGCAGGTAGACCCCGTGGACCAGGCGGATGGCGCCGAGCTCCCCCGCCCCGACGACGGCCCGTGCCCGGCGGACCATCGGATAGCCGCGGTAGGTGAATGCGACCATCGCGTGGCGGCCCGAGATGCCGGCCACGTCGACGAGCCGATCAGCCGCCTCGCCGTCCATCGCGAGCGGCTTCTCCACCACGACATGGCGACCGGCGCGGAGGGCGGCCTCCGCAAGAGAGACATGGGTGGCATTGGGGGTGCAGATGTGGATGACGTCGATCGACGGGTCGGCGATCAATTCGGCGGCGTCGGCGGTCCAGCGCTCCACCCCGAGCGCCGCGGCCTTGGCGGCCGTCCGTCCGGCGTCCGACCCGGCGATGGCGACCACTTCGCCCAGCCCGGTCCGCCTGATCGCATCGACGTGGAATGGGCCGACGAAGCCGGTCCCGATGACCGCTGCCCGGAGCCGTCGCACCGTACCGCCGGTCGTCACGTCCACCAGGCCTCGCTCAGGGCCGGCTCGGTCGGCATCACCGAGCGCAGGAAGGCGACGCCGCGACGGAAGCCTTCGTCGATCGACAACAGGGCGTCCTCGTGCTCGATCGAGAGGACGCCGTCGTAGCCGGCCAGCCGGAGCGCCGAGAGGATCCGTCGCCAATCGAGCTCGTCGTGGCCGTATCCGACCGTCCGGAAGACCCAGCTTCGGTCGCCGACCCGGCTGAGCGGGACCGTGTCCAGGACGCCGTTCAGGGCTGCGTTCCGGGGGTGGATCGCGGTGTCCTTGGCATGCGTGTGGAAGATCGCGCCGGCCCGCCCGAGCTCCTCGATCGCGGTCACGACATCGATCCCCTGCCAGAACAGGTGGCTCGGATCGAGGTTGGCCCCGATCGCCTCGCCACATGCGTGGCGGAGCCGGAGCAGCGTTCGGGGGTTGTAGACGACGAACCCGGGGTGCATCTCGAACCCGAGTCGGACGCCGTGCGCCGCGGCGAAGCCGGCCTGTTCGCGCCAGTACGGGATCACCTTTTCGGTCCACTGCCACTCGAGCAGCTCACCGTATTCGTTGGGCCAGGCGCAGGTGACCCAGTTGGGATAGGTCGCCGAGTCCGAGTCGCCGGGACAGCCGCTGAACAGGTTGACCGTGCCGACTCCGAGGCGCTCCGCGAGCTCGACCGTCTGGACGAACGTGTCGTGGGCGGCGCCAGCGACGGTCGCCTGAGGATGGAGCGGGTTGCCGTGACACGACAGGGCGCTGATCTCGAGGCCGCGTCCGGTCACCGCGGTGCGGAAGCGGTCGAGAGCCGCGGGATCGGCCAGCAGCTCGTCCGGATGGCAGTGGGCGTTGCCGGGATAGCTGCCGGTGCCGATCTCGACGCAATCGAGCCCCGCCTCGACTGCCCGGTCGAGGGCCGCCTCGAGCGGTCGGTCGGAAAAGAGGACCGTGAACACCCCGAGTCTCATCTTGCCTCCATCTTGGCTGTGGCCGGTTCGTGTCGGGCTGCCGCATCACCGCCTTCCCCAGCGAACAGCTCGCGCAGGAACGCCAGCCCGTCGGTCGCCAGCCGATCCTGGCTTGGTGCCAGCGGGCGCCAGATCGCGGCGGCCCGGGCGATGGTGGCGTTGTGCGCGGTGAACGATTCGATCGCGACGATGCCGCGGTAGTTCACCTCGCGGAGGGCGGTCGCGATCGACGGCCAATCGATGTGATCCGCACCGGGTGTGCCCCGATCATTGGCGCAGGCCTGGAAGTGGACGAGCCAGCGGCCGGCGCGGCGGATGGCCCCGGCCGGGTCGCGCTCCTCGATGTTCATGTGGAAGCTGTCGAGCGAGATCCCGAGGGCCGGCGAATCGACCGCCTCGGCCACCTCCAGCGCCTGGTCGACCGTGTTGATCAGGCTCGTCTCGTAGCGGTTGAGCGGTTCGATCCCGAGCCGGACGCCGCGCTCACCGGCCGCATCGGCCAGCGGCCGGAGTGCCTCGACCAGCTGGGCGATGGTGGCATCGCGCGCCGAGTCGTCGAGCAGCCAGGTCCGACCGACCGGCGCATAGATCGGACCGGCCACGATCTCGGCACCGACCGTCGCGGCAATCTCGATGCACCGCCGAAGGTAGGCCTGGGTGGCGGCGACCACGGCGCGATCGGCACTCACGAGGTCGCGGGTCTCGGGCATCACCGCGCAGGTGGTCGCGCCCAGACCGAGCTCCGTGAGCAGGTCGGACGCGCGGTCGGGGTCCCAGTCGTCGGGTTGCTCGATGGGTAGCTCGATCGCGTCGAAGCCCCAGCCGCGGATGCGCGGGGCGAGCTCGGCGAGGGCGTCGTCGCTCAGAGGCGAGACCCAGATCCAGGTGTTCGCGGCGATCGAGGTCATCGAGATCCTTGTCGAAGTGGGCTGGATTCGGACGGGAGACCGGCCGGAGCCGGCCTCCCGTCCAGGTCGCCGCGTGTCGGCACGGCGACGGGGATTGAGCGGGCTACTTCTTCCAGTCGTCCGGGAAGCCGGGCATCTTCTGGCACCCGCACAGGGCGTAGAACAGCGGCGGCATATCCGGGCTGATGTACTGGTCGAGGTTGTCCTTGGTGATGTTGGGCTCGGGCAGGATCCACTCCTTCGGAACCTCCTTGCCCTGGAGGATGTCGACGGCCGCGATGACCGCGGTCCGCCACTGGTAGGTCGGGTAGGTCGGCGCGTCGGCCGTCCAGTTCTTGCTCTTCCATGCCTGGAGGAAGTCGTTCTGGTCCTCGCCGGTGATCGGCGGGACCGGCAGACCCTTGTCCTCGAACGCCTCGGCGGCGGCAACGGACGTGGCACCGGCATCCATCCAGACACCGTCGATCGTGCCGAACTCGTCGATCGCGTCGGACACGATCTGCTTGGTCTTCGCGGCATCGCCACCGGTCTGGGCGACCTTGACGATCTTGAGGCCCTTCTGCTTGAAGATGGCCTCGGCCGCCAGGTAGCGGGTCTCGAGGACGTCGACGCCGGGCAGGATCCGGAGGGCGATGATGTTGCCGCCCGGCTTGACCGCCGAGGCGAGGAACTCGGCCGCGTCCGCGCCGAAGGCGTAGCCGCCGATGGGATGGATGAAGGTGACCGGGCAATCGGTGGTGACGCCGCGGTCGAAGTCGATGATCGGCACGTTCGAGGCGCAGGCCTGTTCGACCGCGGGCGTGAGGGCCTTCGTCGAGTTTGGCGCGACGATGATCGCGCTGCAGTTGCCTGACTTGACCATGTCGCCGAGGTCGGAGATCTGCTTGTTGTCGTCACCGTTGGCATCCACGTGGACGAAGTCCGTGATCTCCGGGTGGAGCTTCACTTCGTGCTGCATCGTGTTGAAGCCGACGACCCGCCAGGGATTGTTCACCCCGGCATTGGTGAAGCAGATCTTGTATGGGCCGTCCTTCTTGTACTTGGTGGTGTCGACCATCACTGGGTCGATCGCCTGGATCCATGGCTGATCGGCGGGGCCCGTCGGGGTCGCGCTGCGCTGGGCGAGCTGCTTCTCGCAGACCGCCTGATCGAAGAACTCGTTCGCGGTGGCGCCTTCGCACGACGCCGCGGCAGCCGAGGCGCTGGGCGCCGCGCTGGCCGGAGCCGAGGCGGCCGGCTGGCTGGGCGCTACCGTCGGTTGCGAGGTCGCGGTGGGCGATGACCCCCCGCCGCTACAGGCGCCCGCCGCGATCGCCACGATCGCGACGAAGGACGCCAATCGGAGTGGCCTGGACCGATGCATGCTTCTTCTCCTCCTCAATCCCTGGCCGGCCTTGGTGGTCGGCTCTCGAGTCCGTTACGTGGTCCTCCTCTCTGAAATGACGTGGGTCAACGAGATCGGCGTAGTCGATATGACGCGTAGGCGACGGCGGCGACGATGATCACCCCCTGGACCACCGAGCGGAGCGGCGCCGGAAACCCGAACAGGTTGAGCAAGGTGAACAGGGCCTGGAGGGTGAGCGCGCCGGCGATCGCGGTGGGCACCGAGCCCCGGCCGCCACCGAGCGTCGCTCCCCCGAGGACGACGGCCGAGATCGCCTGGAACTCGTAGGTCTCCCCGACCTGCGCCGAGACACCCGCGAACCCGCCGAGCAGGACCCCGGCGATCATCGCGGAGACCGCGGACAGGACGAAACAGGCGGTCCTGATCGCGGCGACATCGATCCCGGCAAGATCGGCGGCTCGGGCATTTCCCCCGACGGCGAAGACCTGCTGGCCGAAGTTCGTCCGGTGCAGGAGCAGCCAGAACACCGTCCCCACGACGAGCAGGACGATCACGGCATAGGGCAGCTGCCCGAGGAACGGAACGCCTTCGATGCCCGCCCTGCCGAACGCCCGGAAGTTCTCGGGCAGGGAGCCGCGCGGCGCACCGCCGGTCGCATAGAAGATGCCGCCGCTCAGGATCAGGAGCATCCCCAGCGTGGCGATGAACGATGGGACGTGCAGCCGGGTCGTCACCGTCCCGTTGATCAGCCCGACGCCGATCCCGATCCCGAACAGGAGCGCGAGGATGGGATAGGTCAGCGCCGGGTCGCCGTGGATCAGCAGCGCGGCAGAGGTCACCGTCACAGTGATCAGCGAGCCGACCGACAGGTCGTACTCGCCGGAGACGATGACGAACAGCTGGCCGGCGGCGAGGATCGCCAGGGGCGCGGCCGGCTTGAGATAGGACGCCAGGAAGACCGCCGGCTGGATGAACCGCGGGTTCTTCAGGGCGATCAGGACCAGCAGGACGATGAGCACCACGAAGATCGGGCCCGCGCCGCGCATCAGCCGAACGAGTCGACGCTGCCACGGATCCGCCTCGTCGCCCGGCGCGGCAGGCGCCGCCCGGGTGACGTCGCCCGGCGCGCCATTCGCCCCGACGCTCATCGACTCATCCGCCGCTGGCGCTGAGCGTAGATCGCGACGGCGGCGATGATGATCACCCCCCGCACGACGTCCTTGAGGAACGAGTTGAACTGGAGCTGGTTGAAGAGGTTGTCCAGGACCGCCAGGATGAGCACCCCGGCGAGCGTCCCCCAGACCCCGCCACGGCCGCCGGTCAGGGCCGTCCCGCCCACGACAACGGCGGCGATCGACTCGAGATCGTAGCCGCCGTCCGGGCCGATCCACGGTGCGCCGGAGCGGATCCGGCTGACCAGGAAGAGCCCCGTGAGGACGGCCGCAAGGCTGCACAGGATGTGCGCTCCGATGATCACGCGATGCGACCGGACACCGGACAGCCGGGCCGTTTCCTCGCCTCCGCCCACGGCGTAGAGGTGATGACCGAAGGGCGTCGAGCGGAGCAGCCACCAGACCGCCAGGACGGTCACCACGAGCAGGATGACCGACCACGGGAGTGGCCCGATCCCGCCGTAGCCCAGCGTCTCGAACTGCGGCGCGACCTTGCCCGCGAAGTTGTCGAAGGCGGCGTTGAGGAGCCCGCGCAGGACGAGCGCCACGCCCAGCGTGGCGATGAACGGGTTGACCCGGAGCTTGGTGACCAGCAATCCATTGGTCAGGCCGACCGCAACGCCGATGCCCAGGACGACCACGACGGCAATGACGATCCGGCCGGGGTCGCCGTTCATGATCACGGAGGAGACCACCGCGGCGACGCTGATCACATAGGCCACCGACAGGTCGAGCGAGCCGGCCAGGATGACCAGCGTCTGCCCGGCGGAGACGATGCCCAGAGCGACCGACCGGACGAGAACGCTCGTGACGTTCTCGACGGTGAGGAACGACCCACCGGCCAGCCCGACGATCACCCACGAGACGACGAAGATGACCAGCAGGACGAGATACACCGGGGCCGCATTGGCCGAGCCCAGGCCGGTCCGGAGGGCGCGGGCCCAGGCTCCGGGCGGGCCACCCGGGAGGGCCATCCGCGGGGCGGTCATGCGACGCTTACCGTGTCGTGTTCGCCCGTGGCAAGGAGCATGATCGCGTCCTCGCTGGCGTCGCTGGCCAGCTCGCCGGCGATCGCGCCCTCGCGCATCACCAGGATCCGATCGCTCATCCCAACCAGCTCGGGGAGCTCGGACGAGATCATCAGGATCGCCCCGCCTGCGCGGGCCAGCTCACGCATGAGCTCGTGGATGCCGGCCTTGGCGCCCACGTCGATGCCCCGGGTGGGCTCGTCGAAGATGAGGACCTGGGCCTGGGAGGCCAGCCACTTCGCGAGGACGACTTTCTGCTGGTTGCCGCCGGACAGGTAGCGGACCTCCTGGTCGAGCCCCGCGCCGCGCAGGTCGAGGCTGCGCAGCAGGTCCCTGATCGAGACCGGACCACCGGCGCCACGCCGCAGCCAGGACCCGAGGCTGCGCAGCGCGAGCAGGCTGTTGTCGCGCACCGACAGCAGCAGGACCAGCCCTTCGACCTTGCGGTCCTCGGTCACGAAGCCCATTCGGCGGCGGACCGCCTGGCGCGGCGATCGGATCCGGATCGGCTTGCCGTCGAGCTCGACCGTGCCGGCATCGAAGGGCCGGACGCCGAACAGGGCCTGGGCGAGCTCGGTTCGGCCCGACCCGGCGAGGCCACCGATCCCGACTATCTCCCCCGTGCGGACCGTCAGGTCGATGTCGTGGAGCTTGCCGGCCACGCCGCCACCGTGGACGACGAGGCGCGTCTGGCCGATCTCGGCCGGCACCGCGTGTGGCGGGAAGTAGTGGTCAAGCTCGCGGCCGACCATCATCCGGACCAGCTGGCGCGGCGTCGTCGCCGCGACGTCGAGGGTGCCGACCCGCCGGCCATCCTTGAGCACGGTGACTCGCTGGGCGATCTCGAAGATCTCGCCCAGGCGATGGGAGATGTACAGGATCCCGACCCCGCGCGCTCGCAGCAGCCGGACCCGCTCGAACAGCGATACCACCTCGTGCGGCGACAGGGCGGCCGTGGGCTCGTCCATCACCAGGATCTTCGAGCGGAACGACAACGCCTTGGCGATCTCGACCGTCTGCTGCTGGGCGACCGACAGGTTCCGCACCACGGATCCCGGCCGGATGCTGCCGGCGGCGTCGAGGGTCGCCAGGAGCTCCGCCGTCGACCGCTCCATCGCGCCCTGGTCGACGATCGGGCCGCGGTGCGGCTCGCGCCCGAGGTAGATGTTCTGGGCCACCGTCCGTTCGGGCAGGAGGTTGAACTCCTGGTACATGATGCTGACACCCTTGGCCTGGGCGTCGCGCGGGTGTCCGAACGAGACCTCCTCGCCGTCGAGGAGGATGGTCCCACCATCGGGCTGGTGAGCGCCCGACAGGATCTTCATCAACGTCGACTTGCCGGCGCCGTTCTCGCCCAGGAGCGCGTGCACCTCGCCGGGCCGGCAGTCGATGTCGACGTCGTCCAGGACGGTCACGCCGAAGAAGCTCTTCGTGATTCCGCGCATCTCGAGCAGGTTCTCGCCCACGGTCGCGCTAGCGGTTGCGCTCTCGGTCACGCTCATTGCGCCGTCACCAGGGATGCCGCCCCAACCCCGGATGCGACGGGCTCGACCGGCTGGAACGGTGTCCTCGGCGCGCGGCCCCACATCTCGAGACGCTCAGCGCTGAGCAGCTCGTCGAGGACGATCGCGGCTGCGCCGAGGACACCGGCGCGGTCGCCGAGCGCCGAGCGCTCGATCCGCAGATCGCGGGTGGCCAGCGGCAGCGACCGGGCGTAGACGACCTCGCGGATGGCGGCGATCAGGACGTCACCGGCGCCGGCGACGCCACCCCCGATCACGATCAGCGACGGGTTGAAGAAGTTGACCACGCTGGCCAGCATCCGGCCGACGTTCCGGCCGGCGCGCTCGAGCAGCTCGACGGCGACGGGGTCGCCGTGGGCGGCCGCTTCGGCGACGTCCTCGGCCCGGACCGGCCCCCGCGCGAGGGCCGCCGCAAGGCGCTCGCTTCGACCGGATCGCGCCGCAGCCTCGGCATCGCGGGCCAGGGCCGAGCCGCCCGCAACGGCCTCGAGGCAGCCGATCTTGCCGCAGCGACACACGATCGCCCGGTCGTCCGCGACTTGGATGTGACCGACGTCTCCGGCGCTGCCCTGCGAGCCACGGTGGAGCTGCCCGTCCGAGATGAGGCCCGCCCCGATGCCGGTCCCGATCTTGACGAAGACCATGTTCTGGTGGCCTCGGGCGATCCCGTGCCGCTCTTCGCCCACAGCCATCGTGTTCACGTCGTTGTCCACCCAGACCGGAACGTCGTGACGGGCGGCGAAGCGTTCCCGGACCGGATAGCCATCCCAGCCCGGCATGATCGGCGGGGCGATCGGCCGGCCGGTCCGGAACTCGACCGGGCCGGGAAGGCCGATTCCGATCCCGACCAGCGGCCCCGGCACTTCCGCCTCGGCGACGAGCCGATCGAAAAGCCACTCGACCCGGGCCAGGACGGTCTCGGGGCCCGCTGCGATGTCGGCCGGTTCAGCGAGCTGGCGCAGGATCTCGCCGCCGAGGTCGATCGCGGCCACGTCGATGCTCGTCGCGCCGAGGTCGGCAACCAGGACATGTCCGGCGCCGGCCACGAACCGCAGTCGTCGAGGCGGTCGTCCGCCGGTGCTGGGAGCCACCCCGGACGCGGAGAGGAGTCCGAGGTCGACGAGCTCAGCCACCCGGATGGCCACGATCGCCCGCGACAGGCCGGTCCGCTGGGCGATCTCGAGCCGTGACTTCGCGTGCCCGTGGCGGACGACGTCGAGCACCGCGGCAAGCGACTCCAGCGCCTCGTGCTGTCTGCGCTGATCGCCGAACGAGTCCGGGTCTTCGGCCATGACGGAACCATACTTCAGCCTGTCAATAGCAAAAGTCGTTGGTCTGGGTACGAAAGTAGTCCTTGGAGGGAACGCGAAGACCGGTCCGGCATGCCTGGACCGCCGGTCAACGGAGGGTCGGCACCCCGACGCGGGCCGGGTGACGCGCGTCGGCGGGGAACCGCACGTTGGGGATCACATCGCGCAGCCACGACTCGAGCTGGCTCGGATCCGGGGTCATGGTGTGGAGCACGAAGTACTCGACGCCCGCATCGACCCGGGCCTGGAGCTTGGCCACGATCTCGTCGGGCGTGCCGAACAGGTAAACGGATTCGAGGTAGTCGTCACCGCGAGCCTCGCTCATCACCCGGCCATAGGCCGCGTGCTGCTCGCGCAGGACGCGTTCGCGATCCGAGGACGGGACGTAGTGCAGGAAGTTCTCGTGGACGACGGCGACGTCGCGAGGTTCCCGGCCGTGATCGCGCAGGTAGCTCGACAGGGCCTGCCAGTCGCTTGCGATCTGCTCGGGCGGAGACGTCGGCCGTGGGATCCAGCCGTCACTCCGGGCGACCCGGGCCATCACCGACTCGGCGAACCGCGGCGGCTCCGGCGACTTGTCACTGGCGAGCTGGCTGCCGCCGCCGATCCAGACGGGGGGCATCCGGCTTGGCCGGGGATCGATCGTGACGTCCGAGATCTTGTAGAACTCGCCGTCGTAGCTCACATGCTCTTGAGTCAGTAGCGCCGCGAGGATGTCGAGGACCTCGTCGCTGCGCCGGCCGCGCTCCCGTTTGTGCGTCGCCACCGCCTCGAATTCGGGCTCGTACCAGCCGACCCCACCACCGATGATGTAGCGCTCCTGGGAAAGATATTCGAGCGTGGCGATCTGCTTGGCGAGGATCACCGGGTGGCGAAGCGGCAGGATCAGGATGCTGGTCCCGAGCCGAACCCGCCGGGTGACGGCGGCGACAAAGGTGAGGGTGGTGAGCGAGTCGAGCCACGAAACGTCGTAGAAATGCTTCGCGGCGATGACGTGGTCGGTGATGAAGATGGAGTCGAAGCCAAGGCGCTCGACCTCGCGGGCGAAGTCGAGGAGCCCCTCGACCCGCTCCTGGCCATCGCCCGCCCAGATGTACGACGGCAGGAAGACCCCGAAGCGCGAGGCGTCGCCGGCGACCGTGACCCCCTGGGTCTCGGCCGTCACGCAGGGGCTCCGCTCAGCAGCCCGCTGGCGGCGAGGCCATCGCGCACGGCCTGGCGCTCGGCGTCCGGGATCGGCAGGAGTGGCGGTCGGACGGTAGCGCCCGGGATGATCCCCTGCATCGCCAGCCCCTCCTTGACCCGAGCCCGGTAGTTCCGGACCGGCGACCCGAAGATCGCCCGGACGAGTGCGTCGATCCGGACGTAGGCCGCCTCCGCGGCCTCGTAGTCGCCGGCCAGGGCGAGCCGGACGACCTCGACCTGCTGGCGGGTGGCGATCGCGGCCATCCCGATCAGCGCGCCGTGGGCCCCGAGCACGAACGACTCGAGGATGAAGTTGTCGTTGCCGGTCAGGAACGCGATCGGGCGCAGGTCACGCAGGAGGTCGCGGGTCTCGACGTAGCGCAGCGCATTGAACGAGGCTTCCTTGAGCGCCGTGACGCTGGGGATGTCGACCAGCCGAGCGAGCGTTTCCGGGTCGAACAGGACGCCACCCAGGGCCGGCTGGAGCTGGAACAGGATGAGTGGCAGGTCGGAGGCCTCGGCGATCGCGGCGTGATAGGCGTAGGGCACCTCCGGCGAGAGCGGCCGGCCCTGGTAGGCGCTGATCGGGAAGACGAGCAGCCCGGCCGCGCCCGCGTCCTGCGCCTCGCGGGCGACCTGCCGGGCGTGACCGGTCGACGGCCCGGCCAGGCCGGCCACGATCGGGATCCGGTCGCCGACCGCATCGAGGGCCGTCTCCAGGACGGCGCGGCGCTCGTCACGGTCCAGGTGGGGACCTTCGCCGGTGTCGGCGTTCACGGCGAGGGCGATCGGGCCCTGCTCGACGATCCACTCCAAGTATCGACGGAAGGCCGGCAAGTCCGGCTCCGCTTCCCGGGTCATCGGCAGGGCGACAGCGGGGATCACGCCGGCATAGGTCGTGAGACGCACGGCAAGCTCCGTGATGGGCTCTGGTGGCAAACCCTTGGTCGCGATAGCCTATGGCAAACGCTCTCTTCCGTCGACGCGACCGGGTCATCCCCGACCCTCCTGGAGGCAATCCGATGGCGATCCAGACCGAGCGCAACTGGGACGGCAGGCTCTTCGTGGACGGGGCGTTCCGCGAAGGAGTGAGCGGCAAGACGCAGCCCGTGCTCGAGAAGGCGACCGGCCGAACCCTCGGGAGCCAGGCCCTGGCCGGCCAGGCGGAGCTCGACGCGGCAGTCGAGTCGGCTCGGGTGGCGCAGATCGATTGGGCGGCCCGAAGCTTCGAGGAGCGTGCGGGTCTCCTGCGCCGGGTAGCGCGTCTGCTCGAGGATCGCGCCGACGAGTTCGTGAACATGATCGTGCGCGAGACGGGCTCTATCCCGGGCAAGGCCCAATATGAGGTCCACGCGAGCCAGAACGAGCTCTACGAAGCAGCCTCCCTGGCATCGCGCGCGACTGGCGAGATCCTGCCCTCGGCGAACACCGGCAAGCTGAGCATCATCCAGCGCATCCCGATGGGCGTGGTCGCGGTCATCACCCCCTGGAACTTCCCGCTCGTGCTGAGCACGCGAGCGATCGCCCCGGCCCTCGGGCTCGGCAACACGGTCGTGCTCAAGCCGGCGACGTACACGCCGATCAGCGGCGGGCTCATGCTGGCCGAGCTGTTCGCGGAGGCCGGCGCGCCTCCCGGCATCCTTCAGGTCCTGACCGGTCCCGGGGCCGAGCTCGGGGAGGCGCTCGCGGCCCATCCAACGGTCGGGATGGTCCATTTCACGGGGTCGAGCGAGGTCGGCCAGCGGATCGGCGAGATCGGTGGCAGAGCCCTGAAGAAGGTCAGCCTCGAACTCGGTGGCAACAACGCATTCGTGGTGCTGGACGATGCGGACATCGAGACCGCGAGCATGCTGGGCGCCTGGTCGTCGTTCCACTACCAGGGCCAGACCTGCATCACGGCCAGCCGGCACATCGTGATGCGGTCGGTCGCCGACGAGTATCGCGCGGCACTGGCCCGGCGAGCCAAGGCCATCGTGGTCGGCGATCCGTCCAGGGATGGCGTTGGGCTGGGACCCATGATCAGCGAGAGCCAGCGCGACCGTGCCCACGGATTCGTCGAACAGAGCGTCAAGGAGGGCGCCAGGATCGTCGAGGGCGCCACCTACGACGGCCTGTTCTACCGGCCGACGGTGATGGACGGGGTCACGCCCGAGATGCCCGCCTTCACCGAGGAGCTGTTCGGACCGATCGCCCCGATCACCGTGGTCGATACGGAGGAAGAAGCGCTCGAGCTGACGAACCGGACCCGATACGGGTTGGTGAACGCGGTCTTCACCCGCGACATCGCCCGGGGCCTCGCGTTCGCCGAGCGCGTCCGGTCGGGAATGGTCCACGTCAACGACGCTACGCCGCTCGACGAGGCGCATGTCCCATTCGGTGGCCTCGGCGCGTCGGGCCTGGGCGGTCGGGCCGGCGGGGAGGCCAACCTCGAGGAGTTCACTGAGCGACGCTGGATCAGCGTCCAGCGCACGCCGGTCCACTACCCCTACTGACCCGGGCGAGCGATCTCTCCGATGACCGGCGAGACGATCCGGGCCGACCTGCTCGTCGTCGGGGGCGGGATGGCCGGGCTCTCGGCCGCGGCCGAGGCGGCATCAGCGGGGGCCGTCGTGGGCGTCGTGGAGAAGGGCGCCGAGCTCGGTGGTTCAGCGGCCCTCTCGGCCGGGATCTTCTGGGCTCCGCGCGACTTCGCGGAGATGGTCGAGCGGATCCCACACGGCGAGCCGCATCTCGGCCGGGCCTTGACTGACGACTTCCTGCCGACGGTCGACTGGGTCCGCGCGACCGGGGTGGAGATGAGCGACCGGATCGACGGGCCGTACTTCGGGTTCGGGGTCGGCTGGCAGATCGACGTTCGGGGGTACTTCGAGTGGTGCCGGCGGACCGTCGAGGCCGCCGCCGGCTGGGTCGTTCGGTCGACCGCGGCGCGGGCCCTCGTCCGAACGGACGACGGGCGGGTGATGGGTGCCGAGGTGGTCGGGCCGGACGGGCCCCTCGAGATCCAGGCCGAGGCCGTCCTGCTCGCGTCCGGCGGCTTCCAGGGGGATCCGGCCCTCGTGGCGAGCTTCATCGGGCCCGGGGCCGATCGTGTCCTGGTCCGGTCCAACCCGGGCTCCGTCGGGGACGGGTTCCGGATGGCCGAGGCGGTCGGCGGGGCGGCGAGCCGATCGCTGGAGGGCTACTACGGCCACCTCGTGCCCTATCCCCTGAGGTCCTGGTCCGAGCCGGATTTCCTGCCGCTCACCCAGTACCACAGCATCTATTGCATCCTCGTCAACCGTGGGGGCCGGCGGTTCGTCGACGAGTCGCGCGGCGACGAGATCAGCAACCAGGTGATCCTGCGCGAGCCCGATCGACGGGCGATCCTCCTCGCCGACGACGAGACCCGTCGCCGCCGGGTCATCACGGCTCCCTACCCGCGGGGCGAGGTCATCGATCGATTTCGCGCGGCGGCCGATGCCGGTGGCAACTACGCCGTTGGCGACACGGTCGACGAGCTTGCCCGAGCGGTCGGCGAGTGGGGCGTGCCTGCCGCCAACCTGCTCGCGACCCTGCGTGCGTACGACCTTGCGGCCGCCGGCGAGCACGTCGAGGTCGATGCCCCGATTCCGGCGATCGCCGCGCCACTCGTCGTCCCGCCTTTTCACGCCATCGAGGTCCAGGCAACGCTGACGTTCCCGCTCGGCGGCATCCGGATCGACGCCGACGGCCACGTCCTCGACCGCGACGACCGGCCCGTGGCGGGACTCTTCGCGGCGGGTGCCGATGCCGGTGGCCTGTACCACCTTGGCTACGGCGGGGGCCTCGGGATGAGCTGCGTCTTCGGGCGTCGGGCCGCTCGGGCGGCGATCGGTTCCCGAGCTCCACTGACCGAGAGCACCGGGGCCGTCGCCGGCGCGACCGTTGCCGGCGCGACCGGCGCCGGCTAGCTCAGGACCTCAAGGAGGGATCGGATGACGATGTTCGGCGCCAGGGACCCTTCCTCCGCCGACCCGGACGTCCTGATCATCGGGGCCGGAGCCGCCGGCGCGGTCGCCGCCAAGCGCCTGGGCGAGGCCGGCTTTCGCGTTGTCTGCCTGGAGCAGGGCGGGTGGCCGGACTACTCGAAGGCGGGTGCCGACCGGCCGGATTTCGAGCTGACCTCGGGTCGCGACTGGAGCTGGGACCCGAACGTGCGCGCCGCGGCCGCGGACTATCCGGTCGAGGAATCCGATTCGGACATCACCGCCCTGATGTGGAATGGCGTCGGTGGCGGGACGGTGGTCTATGCCGCCCACTGGCAGCGCAACCTGCCTTCCGACTTCCGGGTGCGCTCGCTCGATGGCGTGGCCGACGACTGGCCGCTCAGCTATGAGGACCTGCTGCCCTTCTATCAGCGCGTCGAGCGCGACGTCGGCGTCTCCGGCCTCGGCGGCGACACGGCATTCCCCCAGGTCCGCGGCGACGAGCTGCCGCTGCCGCCGGCGCCCCTCGGGCGGATGGGGCGCAGGGTCGCGAAGGCCCACAACCAGCTCGGCTGGCACTGGTGGCCGGGCCCGAACGCGATCGCGACGAGACCCTATCGTCGGCTGGCGGCCTGCACCCAGCGAGCGACCTGCCTGTGGGCCTGCGTCGAAGGCGCCAAGGGCACGTTCGACCGGACGCACTGGCCCAACGCCCTCGAGAGCGGGGTGAGACTCGTCCTCGGCGCCCGGGTGAAACGGCTGGAACTCGCACCGGACGGGCTCGTCCGGGGAGCGATCTACGTTGACCGCGATGGCGTCGAGCACGAGCAGCGAGCGGCCGTCACCCTGCTCGGGGCCAACGGGATCGGGACGCCGCGGCTGCTGCTGGCCTCGGCCGAGGCGCGTCATCCCGACGGCCTGGCCAACGCGACCGGGCTCGTGGGCAAGCGCCTGATGATGCACCCCTTCGCGACCGTCGTGGGCCTGTTCGATGAGGAGCTCACCAGCTGGCAGGGTCCGTGGGGCCAGCACATCCACTCACTCGAGTTCTACGAGACCGACACGTCGCGGGGCTTCGTCCGCGGCGCGAAGTGGGGCCTTCAACCCACGGGCGGACCATTGTCGACGACGCGCACCTATCCCTGGGGCAGCAATCCGATCTGGGGCGCGGACTTCCACGACTCGGTCCGCCGTCGATTCGGCCGCTCGGCGATGTGGGGGATCATCGCCGAGGACCTGCCCGAGGAGTCGAACCGGGTGGTCCTCGACCCGCACCTCACCGACTCCGACGGCATCCCTGCCCCGAAGCTCATCTATCGACTCTCCGAGAACTCGCGGCGCATGCTCGATTTCCACATCGACCGGGCCCGCGAGTCGCTCCAGGCGGCGGGCGCCTACGAGACGGTCGTCGCGCCGCTCATCCGCCAGACGGGCTGGCATCTCCTGGGGACCGCGAAGATGGGCGACGATCCGGCCAGCTCGGTCGTCGATCGGTGGGGCCGCACCCATGACATCCCCAACCTCTACGTCATCGACGGGTCGGTCTGGCCGACCTCGGCGGGGATGAACCCGACCGCCACGATCTCGGCTCTGGCGCTGCGATTCGTCGATCGCCTCATCGAGGATCGCCGCAATCAGCCGGTTCCATCGTGAGCGAGGCGCGCGGCGGCGCAGGGGCGATCGACGCCGAGGAGCGGCGCACTCTCGCCGGCCTCGCCGATGTGCTGATCCCCGCCGGCGCGGGCATGCCCTCGGCCTCCGAGGCCGGCGTCTCAGCCGAATGGCTCGATACTGTCCTCGCCGCCAGGGCCGACCTCGCCGAGCCCCTCGCCCGGATCCTGCAGGCGGCAACCGGGTCCGACCCGGTCGCGGAGGTCCAGCGACTCCAGGCGACCGACCCGGTCGCCTTCGGGATCCTCGCGACGGTCGTGCCGGGTGCCTACTACATGAACCCGCGGATCCGCGAGCTGATCGGCTATCCGGGGCAGCGGGCCGTCGCGATCGATCCGGGTGACGGGGCGGATGCCGAGGCCCAGGCGCTCATCGCTTCTGTCCGAGCCCGCGGGACGATCTTCCGGCCGACCCCCGATGCGCCCGGCGACGAGGCCTGACGCGAGCCGTGCCCGCACGCCTGACTGCTGAGCTCAGGCGCTGGCTGACGGCGCAGACTCGCTACCCGGTTCTCGCCACGATCGCCGACGACGGGCGGCCCAGCCAGTCCGTGATTTGGGCGATGCTCGAGCCCGACGATCGCATCCTGATGAATACCCGGCGGGACCGGGCCAAGGCGCACAACCTG
Source organism: Chloroflexota bacterium (assembly GCA_039931975.1). Lineage (GTDB taxonomy): Bacteria > Chloroflexota > Limnocylindria > Limnocylindrales > CSP1-4 > Chersky-267. The sequence goes on from JBDTQW010000025.1 coordinate 17,232, forward strand.
GAGCGCGACCCGAGAGCGAGCCTGTGCTACCAGGACGGCTACGCCTATCTCACCCTCGAGGGCCGGGTCGAGCAGCGGCCCGATCCTGACAATCGCGACATCGAGCGGATCCGCGACGCGTACGGCGACAGCTACGACTTCTCGTCCCAGCTCGGCGAGCGGGTTTCCCTGGTCATGACGATCGAGCGGGTCCTCGTCCACCTCACCCGGCTTTGACCGCGGCGGCCATCGCGGCGAGATGCTCGGGCGTGCTCCCGCAGCAGCCGCCGATGATGGTGGCGCCGGCCTCGCGCATCGCGAGCGCCTGGACCGCCATGGTCGGCGCGTCGGTCCGGTAGACCGCCCGGGTGTCGACCAGCTCGGGCATCCCGACGTTGGACTTGGCGGCGAGGATCACGCTAGGAGCCGCCGCGTGCATCCGGGCGATGACCGGCAGCATCTCCTCCGGCCCGTTGCCGCAGTTGCCGCCGACGGCGTCCGCGCCCCAGGCCGCGAGGGCGGTGACCGCCTGTTCGGGGCTCACGCCCATCATCGTGTGACCCCGCGTGTCGAAGGTCATCGTCGCGATCAGTGGGATCGAGGTCGACGCGCGGCGGACGCCCTCGACCGCCGCCCGGATCTCGGCCAGGTCTGACATCGTCTCGATCCAGATGACGTCGACGCCGCCGGCGATGAGCGCCTTGGCCTGCTCCGCGAAGACGTCAACGGCCTCGTCGTACTCGAGCGTGCCCAACGGGGCCATGATCGCCCCGCTCGGGCCCATGTCGCCGGCCGCGAGCGCGTGCCCGCCGGCCGCGTCGACCTCCGCCCGGAGCAGGATCGCCGCGGTGCGGTTGAGCTCGGCGACCCGGCTCTCGAGGTTGTGGAGGCCCAGGCGGAGCCGATTGCCGCCGAACGTGTTGGTCAGCAGGATCCGGGAGCCTGCGTCGAGGTAGCCGCGGTGGATCCGGCGGATGACGTCGGGTCGGGTCAGGTTCCAGACCTCGGGCGGATCGCCGAACTGCAGGCCGGACTGGAACAGCATCGTGCCCATCGCGCCGTCGGCCAGGACGGTCGACCCTTCACCGAGCAACCGGCGCCAGCGCTCGTTCGCGACGCCACCGTCGGCCTTGCGGCGGGCATCGACCGCCGGGAACGAGCCGGGATCGAACGAGCCTGCGTCGCCGCTGACGTCGCGCGCGAGGGCACTGCCGTTCGCGGCACCGCCGGCCAACGCACCACGCCGCCTCGTTCGGGTCACCGCTCGCTTCCGTCGTCGCCTGCCATCAGCGTGCAGCATGCCACGGGCGGGCCTGGATCGAGCAGGACCGGCCCGGTGCCGGGCCGGTCCTGCCGGCTGGGTCGGGAGACTGACTCGGCTACTTGCCGCCTTCGGTCAGGGTGACCGTCGCGGGCTTGAAGCTCGAGCCCTTCGTGTCGCCCGCGCTCGTCCCGAGCGCGTCGAGCGCCTTCTTGGCGAGATCGGTCCTGTACGCACCCTCGGTGGGCTTGGCCTTCAGGAGCGCGTACGTCGTGGCGATGTTCACCGTGCTGTCCCAGGCCGCCTGGTCGAACTGGCCGATGCCGTTGGGCGACGGCCAGATGAGCCCATTGATCTCATTCATCATCCAGGTCTGGTGTCCGGTCTTGAGCTCGGAGCCGGCCTTGACCACAAGGTCGGCGCACTTCTGGTAGTTGTCGCGGCAGTACATCCAGCCCTTGAAGGCGGCCTTCAGGAACTTCACCGCGATGTCCTCGTTGCCCGGCTTCTTGAGCCAGGCGTCCCGGGCGATGATCGCGTCCTGGAGCATCCCGGTCCCGATCGATGGATCGTTGAAGTCGATGACGTTGAGGTCTTCGGCCTTGTACAGCTGGCCGGTGGCCGGGTTCTTCGCCTCGAGGACCTGCGCATACTCGTTGTAGATCATCGCCTGGGCGACATCGATGTCGCCCGCGACGAAGGCATTCATGTTGAAGTCCTGCTTCGACACGCTTTCCGTCTTCGGGTCGAGACCTGCCTTGGTCAGGGCCGCGAACAGCTCGGGCTCGTTGCCGCCGAACCAGCTGCCGATCTTCTTCCCACCCATGGACTTGGGATCGGTGATCCCGCTGTCCTTGTACGAGACCATCCGGGTCCCCGAGCGCTGGAGGATCTGGGCGATCGTCACAAGATCGGTCCCACCCTCGCGCGACTGGAGGGTCTTCGGGACCCAGGACGTGCCGAGGTCCGCCCCGTCCGAGGCGACGACCTGGAGGTTGTTCACATCCGGGCCGCCGGCCAGCAGCGAGACATCGAGGCCCTCGGCCTTGAAGTAGCCCTGGTCAAGGGCGGCGTAGTAGCCGGCGAACTGCGCCTGGGGCACCCACTGCAGCTGGAACTTCACCGGCGTCAGGGCGGCCGTCGAGGGCGCACCGGTTCCGCAGGCCGCCGCGACGAGGATCGCCGCGAGAAACACGGCGACCACGCGCATCTGTCTGAACATCTGAGCCTCCTCCAACTCTTGTTGTCGACCGGGCCGGTCTGCGCCGGCCGATCCCCTTCCGCCTCCGGTGTCCGGCGGCCATCCGACTCATCGCGGCGCGGAGTCGCCCTCCGCGATCCGGCGATGGTGCATTGTGCCCTTACAGGTCAGTGGTGCGCTGACTGGAATGCCACGGCATCACGAGACGCTCGAGCACCAGGATCGTGAGATAGAACGCGATGCCGAGGAGGCAGGCCAGCAGGATGGCCGCCCAGGCATTTGGATAACGGAATACGTACGCCTCGGAGGTGATGAAGATCCCGAGCGAGTAGCGCGGTCCGCCGAAGTACTCCCCGATCACGGCGCCGATCACGGCGAGGGTCGCGGCGATCTTGAGGCCCGTGAAGAAGAACGGCAATGCGTTCGGGATCCTGACCTTCCGGACGATCTGGACCGGCGCCGCGGCATACGAGTGCATGAGCTCGAGCGCTCCCGGATCGACGTCGGTCAGTCCTCGGACCGTATTGATCAGCACAGGGAAGAAGACCATGAGGGTCACGATCGCGACTCGTGCCGCCGGGTTGTCCGAGCTGAACCACGCGCTCATGATCGGGGCCAGGGCGATGATCGGGACGGAGCTGGCGGCGATGGCCAGCGGCATGAGGGTCTCGCGGGCGGTCGCCCACCGGGCGGTCGCGAAGGCGGCCAGGGTACCGAGGGCCACCCCGAGAACCAGACCGCCCAGCGCCTCGAGCCCCGTGTAGACGACACCTCGGGCGAGGACCGGCCACTCCTCGACGAGTGCTCCGATGATCGCCGACGGTCGAGGCAGCAGGAACTGCTTCACGCCGAGCACCACGAGCCCGACCTCCCAGACGGCTACGACCGCGACGAAGACGGTCAGCGCCGGAAGGAGGTCGGCGAGTCGCGAGCGCACGGCTCGACCGGGCGACGCCGACCGCGACGCCGGTCCCGACGCGACCGCCCCGGTCATCCGATCCCCTCGGCCCGGATGCGATCGAGGCCGGCCGCCTCCTGCGCCTCGGTCCGGCCGGTCGGGTCGAATCGACGAAGCGCCTCGCGCACCTCGGTGACGAGCTCGAAGTAGCGCGGGGACTCCCGGGTGAAGACGTCCCGCGGCTGGGGCAGGTCAACCTCGATCACCTGTGCGATCCGCCCGGGTCGAGGCGACATGACCACCACCCGCGTGGACAGGAACACGGCCTCCGGGATGGAGTGGGTCACGAACACGATCGTGGTCCCGGTCTCGCCCCAGATCCGCATGAGCTCGAGGTTCATCCGCTCCCTGGTCATCTCGTCGAGGGCGCCGAACGGTTCATCCATCAGCAGGAGCTTCGGGTCGAAGGCCAGAGCGCGTGCGATCGCGACCCGCTGCTGCATGCCGCCGGACAGCTGCCAGGGGTACTTGGCCCCGAACTCCTGGAGCTCGACGAGGGCAAGCAGTCGCTGCGAGCGGGCGACGCGCTCGGCTGCCGGGTAACCCATGATCTCAAGGGGCAGCTCGACATTCCGCGTGACCGTCCGCCAGTCCATGAGCACCGGCGCCTGGAACACGATCCCGTAGTCCCGATCGAGGCGCGCCCGCTCGGCCGGCTTGCCGTTCACGGTCACCGTCCCGCTGGTCGGAGCCGTCAGGTCGCCGATCACCCGGAGCAGCGTCGATTTCCCGCAGCCGGACGGGCCGATCAACGAGACGAACTCGCCGGCGGCGATGCCAAGGTCGATCCCGTCAAGCGCCGTGACGGTCGACGGCGGCGTACCGAACACCTTGCGCAGGCCGCGGATCTCGACGACAGGCGGCGCGCCCGCCGCTCCGGGCGAGCTCACGAGCCGCGACCCGCGGGGCTGTAGCGTCCCCGGACGAAGAGCCACTCCGCAGCCCGGATGAGCCCGACGAACACGAGACCGGTCACGATCGTGGCGAAGATCGTCGCCCACAGCCGCTCCGGTGAGGTCGTGTAGTACTGGTTGAAGTTCAGGATCTTCGAGCCGAGGCCGAACGGGATCCCGGACGGGAGCTCGCCGATGATCGTTCCGACAATGCTCGCAGCCGCGGCGATCCGGAAGGCCACAAACAGGTAGGGCACCGACGCCGGAAGCCGCAGCTTCCAGAGGACCTGGCGCTGCGACGCCGCGTAGGAGCGCATGAGCTCACCGGCACGCCGGTCGAATGCTCGCAGACCGCGGATCGCGGCGATGGTCACCGGGAAGAACGTCAGGTAGGTCGCGATGATCGTCACCGACTGCCAGCTCGCCCCGAAGGCGATGACCACGACCGGCGCGATCGCGATGATCGGCACGGTCTGCGACGCGACGACCCAGGGCACCAGCGCGCGCTCCAGGAGATGCGAATGGACGAAGAGGATGCCCAGGGCGAGGCCGAGCGCGACGCCAACGGCAAACCCGACGAATGCGGTCCGGAGGGTGTAGATCGCTGAGTCCACGAGGACGAGCGCGAGTGGCTGACCGGTCTGAGCGGAGATGTCGCCCAAGGCCGCGACGATGCTCCAGAGATGAGGCAGGGATAGGTCGGTGGCGATCCGCCAGTGGAGCGGCGGGAAATGCTCGTAGTCGATCCGGATCCCAAGGACATCGCCGTGGATCCGCCACGGGTCCCCGCCGACCCACTTGGCCAGCTCCCAGCAGACGACGACCAGAGCAAGGACGATCGCGATCCCCACCCCGGGCCTGATCCGCGGACGGTTACCCGGATCGGTACCGAAACGGGTGCCGGCGGAGGCGAGGGCGGTCGTCATGCCGACGAGCTAGCCGCGGACCGCTTCGTCGGCGATCTCGAGCGCTGCATCGACGATCGCGAAGCCCTCCGCGAGCTGCTCCTCGGTGATGCACAGCGGCGGGTTCGTGTGGATCGAGTTGTTGGCGATCAGGGTGTACAGACCGTTGTCGCGGAAGAACTTGCCGATCGCCTTCATCTCGTCGGAGGTGCCGTTGAAGCTGGTCAGCGGGATATACGGGTCGCGACTCCGGACGAGGTCGATGATCCCGAACAGGCCCAGGCTGCGGTGAGTACCGACGGACGGGTGCTTCTCGTAAAGCGCCTCGTGGTGCCGGCGCATGACCTCGCCCATCCGGCGGGCGTTGTCGATCAGGCCATCCTCTTCGTACACCCCGATGGTGGCGAGGGCCGCGGCGCAGCTGATGGCGTGACTGCTGTAGGTCAGCCCGCCGTAATACATCTTCTGCTCGAACGCCTCGGCGATGTGGCGACGCATCGCCACCGCGCCGAGCGGGAGGTAGCTCGAGGTCAGGCCCTTGGCCATCGTCATGAGGTCCGGGACGGTGTCCCAATGGTCGACGGCGAACCACTTCCCGGTGCGACCGAAGCCGGCCATGACTTCGTCCGCGACCATCAGGATCCCGTGCCGGTCGCAGATCTCGCGGACGCCCTGGATGTAGCCGTCGGGCGGGATCAGAATCCCATTCGTCCCGACGATCGTCTCCAGGAAGACCGCCGCGATGGTGTGGGCGCCCTCGTAGACGATGACGTCCTCCAGGCCCTGCAGGCTCTCGGCCACCGGCCGCGGCTCCATCTCGCCCCAGCGGTGGGTGTCCGGATAGCGGACCACGCCGACGATGCCCGGCTCGTTGGCCCAGCGGCGGGGGTCGCCGGTCAGGGTCATCGCTCCGAGCGTGGCCCCGTGATAGCTCCGGTAGCGAGCCAGGATCTTGGTCCGGCCGGTGTAGTGCCGGGCAAGCTTGATCGCGTTCTCGACCGCTTCGGCGCCGCCGAGAACGAGGAAGACCTTGTCGAGATCGCCCGGCAGGATCTCGGCCAGCTTGGCGCCGAGACGCGCCCGCGGCTCCGTCGCGAACGCAGGCTGGACGTACTGCAGCTTGGTCGCCTGGGCCGTGATCGCGTCGATGACCCGCCGGTCGCCGTGACCGATGTTGACGCTCATCAGCTGGCTGTTGAAGTCGATGATCCGACGCGCGTCCGGCGTGTACAGGTAGATCCCCTCGGCGCGGTCGATCGCGATCGGGTCGATCGCTCCCTGGACCGACCACGAGAAGAAGGTGTGCTCGCGCGAAAGCCGGACGATCTCGTCGGAGGTCATCGCGCCGGGCTCGGTTCGGATCGACATCGGCGGCACCTCGGATGTGGCGTGGAGCGACGCGCTGACGGGCTCGTCATTACATCACATCGTTCCACGCTGGAGCACCCCGCGAGCCGAGTCGCGCTTGGGCCAGACAGGCGCCGGCCCCGGATCCGTTGCGGACCGGGGCCGTGCCGAGTTCTGAGTGGGGCCGCGCCCCGACGGTCAGGGCTCGCGGTGGCGGATCACCCGCTCGCACGAGCCGTCGACGATGTCCCCGCGGCCGGCGTAGACGACGTCCCGGCCGGGTCCGCAATGGACCGCGTCGGTCGTCGAGTCACCGCCGACATGGATGATGTCGTTGCCGGTGCCGCCGAAGACGATGTCCCGACCGGTACCGGCCCAGATGACGTCAGAGCTCGCGCCACCGTGGAGGACGTCGGGACCGGCCCCTCCGTGGAGGACGTCGCGACCTTCGCCGCCGTACAGCCAGTCGCCGTTGGCGCCCCCGTACAGCACGTCGGGTCCGTCGCCGCCCCAGAGTCGGTCTCGACCATCGCCGCCGTACAGGACGTCGCTCCCGGTCCCGCCAAGGAGCCGGTCGTTGTCAGCATCGCCGTAGATCGCGTCGTTGCCGCCGAGGCCCTTGAGGATGTCGTTGCCGGCCAGTCCGTGCATGACATCCGAGGCGTCGGTCCCGCTGAGGTCGTCGGGACCAGGCGTGCCCAGGATGTCGGCCGCAAAGGCCGCCGTCGGCAGCGCGAGGGCCGCCGCGAGGGCCAACCCGACGACCGAGCGGCGGGCGGCGGTCCTGGAGAGTCGCTGGAGCATTTCGTCGTACCTCCCGTGAGTGTCTTGACCCGATCGCGTCGGGTGGTCCGTTCGACCGTATGAGCCGGGGCGGTGATCGGTCCCCCCGCTCGCTGCCCTTGTCTGTAAGGCGGCCGTAAGGCGCCGACTCCGATCAGGCTTGGCGCGCCGGATCCGGTGGTGCGCTGGGGCACCGGGCCGGTCCGACGCGGGGTCGCAGTGCCGTCCCCAGCGGCCGGCGCAGCGGTGTACCCTCAGCCGTGGTCCGTATCGCACAGCTGACGCGAGGTCGTGATGCCGCGAAACGTCCGTGGAGCGCTCGTCCAGGCGTCCTGGACCGGCGACAAGGAATCGATGATCCAGAAGCACGAGGCGCACGCCCACGAGGCAGCCAAGCAGGGCGCCCAGGTGATGCTCTTCCAGGAGCTGTTCTACGGACCGTACTTCTGCCAGGTCCAGGATCCGAAGTATTACGGCTACACCGAGCTGATCCCCGACGGACCGACGACCATCCGGATGCAGGCGCTGGCCAAGGAGACCGGCATGGTCCTCATCGCGCCGATGTACGAGGAGGATGGCACCGCCAGCGGGATCTACTACAACACCGCCGCGGTCATCGATGCGGACGGGAAGTACCTGGGCAAGTACCGCAAGACCCATATCCCCCACGTCAAGGGCTTCTGGGAGAAGTTCTACTTCCGCCCCGGGAACCTGGGGTACCCGGTCTTCGAGACCGCCGTCGGCAAGGTCGGGGTGTACATCTGCTACGACCGCCACTTTCCCGAGGGCGCCCGGGCGCTGGGTCTCAACGGGGCCGAAATGGTCTTCATCCCGAGCGCGACCAGTCGCGGCCTGTCGGAGTACCTGTGGCGGATCGAGCAGGTCAGCCACGCCGTGGCCAACGGGTACTTCGTGGGGACGATCAATCGGGTCGGCATCGAGAAGGACTACGGCGATGACGACTTCTATGGCCAGAGCTACTTCTGCGACCCACGCGGTCAGTTCATCGGCGAGCTCGGCAGCGCCCACGACGAGGAGCTGATCGTCCGGGACATGGACCTCGACAAGGTCACCGAGGTCCGCCAGACCTGGCAGTTCTACCGGGACCGTCGACCCGACGCCTACGAGGACCTGGTCCGACCGTAGGGCGCCAGGTCCAGTCGCTCCTTCGCTCGGTCGAAGGAGACCACGGGTGGTACGGACGGCGGGTCGCACCCCGTACGTCCCGGGCACGGCCGCACGCCGCATCCCCGAGTAGGGTCCGAGATCTAGGCCGCTCCACGCGGCTTGCTTCGAGGGCCCCTGTGGTCATTCCGCGCCAAAAACAAGCGATCCGAGGGCGACGCTGGTCGTCACTTCTAGGCTGGCCGGTCCGGGCCTTCCTGCGTCGCCCGGTCATCCTCCTGGTCGTCGTCCTGACGCTGCTTTCGCTCGGTGCCGGCTCGGTCGTGGTCGCGCAGGTCAGCGGCGAGATGGTCGGCGAGGCGGACGCCCGACTCGACCGCCACGCGCGGAACCAGGCGCAAGCCCTGGCCGACGTCCTGGAAACCGCTTCGCGCGACCTCCGGCTCGCCCGCCAGAATGCCATCTTCGACACGGCCCTGACCAATGCGCCAGAGCAGCTCCCATCCGCTGCCCGCGGCCAGATCGAACAGGTCATCAGCTACGTTGCGACCCGTTACAACGTCGACGAGATCTGCCTGATTCGGAGCAACGGCGCCGAGACGGCCCGCTGGAACGGCGGCGTACTGGCCGCTTCGAACGCCCTGTCGCCCGACGAGAGCCTCAGCAATCCGGCGTTCAAGCCGGCGATGGCCCTCCCCGACGACACGGTCTTCGTCACGGAGCCATACGTCTCGCCGGACTCCGCCCGGTGGGTCTACGGGCTTGCCACGCCGATCGTGCTGGCAAGCGGCCAGAGCGCCGGCATCCTCCATTTCGAAGTCGCCCTCCAGCAGATCGCCGACGAGCTTGGCTCCCTGGCATTCGGGGGATCCGCATACACCGCCTTGATCGATCATCAGGGTCGGCTGCTGATCCATCCCAACCTGGCGGCATTCCGCCAGGCCCAGGGCATGGCCGCGGATCCACAGACTGCCGACTTCCCTCTCGCCTCGAGCGTGGCATCGGACAGCTGGCGCGCCATCGCGTCGGCTGCGGCCGCCGGTCGCTCCGGAGAAGGCACGTTCGAGACCAGTGCCGGAACCCAGCGGGTCGCCTACCGGGCAGTCCCAGAGACCGACTGGACGGTCTTGTCTGTGAGCCCCACCCACGAGCTGTACGCCGACGTCGAGCGCGGGCGGACGAACCTCCTGATCACCGGCGGGCCGCTGGTGCTGTCGATCGTGATCCTGAGCGTCTGGTTTGCCAACCGGATGACCCGCGCCAACCGGCACCTGGACGCGGCCGGGCGGGTCAGCTCGGTGCTGGCGTCGATCGTCCGATCTGCCGATGATGCGATCGTCAGCGTGCAGCCGGACGGCACGATCGCGACCTGGAACGACGGCGCCGCCACGATGTACGGCATGAGCGCCGGCGAGGCCATCGGCGCGAGCCTTGGGCGCCTGTCGCCCCAGGATCGCAGCGACGAGCTGCCCAACCTACTCAAGACGGTCCTCGCGGGCAAGAGCGTCGAGCATCATGAGACCATCCAGGTCACTGCCGACGGCACGCCGCTGAACGTCTCGCTGACCTTCTCGCCGATCCGCACCGGTGACGACGAGCTCGGCGGCGTCTCGCTCATCGCGCGCGACATCACTGACCGAAAACGCCTCGAGGAGGAGCTCGCACACCAGGCGCTGCACGACTCACTGACCGACCTGCCGAACCGGGCCCTCTTCCAGGACCGGCTGCGCGAGTCGCTCCATCGCGCTCCTGATTCGGAGCGACCGGTGACCGGCAAGCACGCGGTCCTGTTCGTCGACCTCGACGACTTCAAGGTCATCAACGACACCCTGGGGCACCGGGCGGGCGATCAGCTCCTGGTCGGCGTCGCCGAGCGCATCCGGGCGGTCCTCCGGACCGGTGACACTGCCGCTCGGCTGGGCGGCGATGAGTTCACGATCCTCATCGAGAACGTCTCGGGCCTGCCTGCCGCAGAGCGGGCCGCCGAGCGGTTGCTGGAGAGCCTCCGCCGTCCGTTCGAGCTTGACGGCCACCAGATCGTCATCACCGCCAGCATCGGCATCGCCGTCGGCCTGGCCGCGAATGACGATCCCGACGAGTTGCTGCGCAGCGCCGACATCGCGCTGTACGAGGCGAAGGGCCTGGGCAAGGGCCGCCACGCCGCGTTCCGGGAGACGATGCAGGTCCAGGCCTGGCGACGACTCGAGATCGAAGTCGAGCTGCGCCGGGCGATCGCCGGCGAAGAGCTCCGGGTCCACTACCAGCCGATCGTCGACCTGCGATCCGGTGAGATCCGGGAGGTCGAGGCCCTCGTCCGCTGGCAGCACCCCGAGCGGGGATTGATCCAACCCTCGGAATTCATCTCCGTCGCCGAGCAGACGGGCTTGATCGAGCAGCTCGGCGAGTACGTCCTGGAGACGGCCTGTCGCCAGCTGGCCGACTGGGATCGACTCGCTCCGGCCGACGCGAGCGGGCCGCTCACGATCTCGGTCAACGTGGCCGCCCGGCAGCTCGCGCAGCCAGGCTTCGACGCGACGGTGGCCCGGACCCTGGGACGGAGTCGATTGAGTGGCGACCGGTTGAAACTCGAGATCACCGAGAACGCCACCGTCGAAGGCGAGACCGCGATCCGGACCCTGCGGGCGATCCGCGAGCTGGGCGTGCGCATCGCCATCGACGATTTCGGGACTGGCTACTCCTCGCTGGGAAGCTTCCGCGAGCTGCCGATCGACGGCATCAAGATCGATCGGACGTTCGTCGGCGGGTTGGACCGGGAGCGCGAGGCCACCGCCATCGTCAGCGCCGCCATCGCCTTCGCCCAGGCCCTCGACCTCGAGGTGACCGGCGAGGGGATCGAGACGGTCGACCAGCTCAACCGGCTCAGGGAGCTGGGCTGCGTCCTCGGCCAGGGCTTCCTGTTCGCTCGCCCGATCGAGGCCGCCGCCGTCACCAAGCTCCTCGCCGAAGGCCGGCGATCGCTGCTGCCGAAGCCGTCCGGCCGGTCCTCCGCCGCCTGACGAGGGCGCCTCCGTCCCGCGCGTCGGGGCCACCAACCGTTGTACGCTGCGGCCTTCCGAGTCCACCCGACGAGTGGAGGCGATCCCCGGTGCAGTTCGGCTTCACCCTCAAGCCCGAGCACACCATCGAACGGACCCTGGCGCTCACCCGCCTGGCCGAGGCCGCCGGCTTCGACCATGGCTGGCTGTTCGACTCGCACGTCCTGTGGCGCGATCCATACCCGCTCCTGACCCTGATGGCCGAGGCCACCGAGCGGCTTCGCCTCGGCACCTGCGTGACCAACCCGGCCACCCGCGAGCCGAGCGTGACCGCTTCGAGCCTGGCGGTCCTCGACGAGCTGAGCGGCGGCCGGATGGACCTCGGCATCGGACGGGGTGACTCAGCGCGCCGGGTCCTGGGCAAGCCCCCGACGACCATGGCCTCCCTGGAGGAGGCGATCGTCGTGATCCGCGACCTGGTCGAAGGCCGCTCACCGACGTACGAAGGCACCGAGCTGACCTTCCCGTGGACCGGGCGCTGGAAGCTGCCCGTGTGGGTCGCCGGCTACGGCCCGATGGCCCTGGCCATGACCGGCCGGATCGCCGACGGCGTCATCCTCCAGCTGGCCGACCCAGATCTTATCCGCTGGTTCGTCGGGCAGGTCCGCGACGCAGAGGCCGCCGCCGGCCGCGGCCCTGGTTCGGTTCGGGTCCAGTCGGCCGCGCCCGCGCACTTCGGCGACATCGACACCTGCCGAGCGCGAACGCGCTGGTTCCCCGCCCTGGTCAGCAACCATGTCGTGGACATGGTCAACAAGTATCCCCGCGAGTCGCTGCCCGAGTCGCTCACCGGGTACATCCGGGACCGCACGGGCTACGACTATCACCACCATGCCGAGGTCGGCTCCTCGAACGCCGGCTTCGTCGGTGACGAGGTGACCGACCGGTTCTGCGTCCTCGGCTCGGTCGATGACCACCTGGCCAAGCTCCACGAGCT
>JBDTQW010000026.1:0-29614 GCA_039931975.1 Chloroflexota bacterium
AGGTCTTCAGCGACTTCGACCTGCCGACCTATGTCGGGCCGACCACGTTCATGAAGCTGCCCTGGATCACCGACCCGGCCGAGCTCCGTCGGCGCAGGACGGACGTGGCCATCGTCGGCGCCCCATTCGACGACGCCGTCAGTCACCGACCGGGCGCGCGGTTCGGGCCGCGGGCCATCCGCGAGGCCCAGTACACGTCGGGCTCGATCCACTCACTCCAGCTGGGTGTCGAGCCGTTCGAGGTCCTCGACGTCGTCGACGCCGGCGACGCGAACGTCGTGCCGGCCTGGATCGAGCGCGCCCATGCTCTGATCTACCGCAAGGTCCGCGAGGTAGCCGAGACCGGGGCCATCCCGATCGTCCTCGGCGGCGATCACTCGATCACCTGGCCGTCGGCCACGGCGATCGCCGAGGTCCGCCGGCCAGGCTCCATCGGGATCGTCCACTTCGACGCCCACGCCGACACGGCCAACGAGGACTGGGGCGTGCTCGCCGGGCACGGCACGCCGATGCGCCGGCTGATCGAGTCCGGCGCGGTCCTGGGCAAGAACTTCGTCCAGGTCGGACTGCGCGGCTACTGGCCTCCGGTCGACGTCTTCGAGTGGATGCAGTCCCACGGACTGCGCTACCACTTCATGACCGAGATCGAGGAACGTGGCGCCGAGGCCGTCGTCGCCGATGCCATCGCCGAGGCGCTCGACGGACCGGACACCATCTACCTCAGCCTGGACATCGACGTCATCGATCCGGGCCTGGCACCGGGCACCGGCACACCCGAGCCGGGCGGGATGCTCAGCCGCGAGGTGCTGCGGGCGATCCGCCAGGTCGTCGCGGCGGTCGAGCTGTGCGGGATGGACATCGTCGAGGTCTCGCCGCCGTACGATCATGCCGAGACTACCGCGATGATCGCCAACCGGGCCGCGCTCGAGGCGATCAGCGCCCTTGCCGTGAAGAAGCTGGGCGGCCAAACCGTCCGGTTCGAGCGCTGACGGCCGGCCGCGGCGAAGCCCGCATCAGCGATGCGCCTCCTTCGGTGAGCACGGCGCTCGATCCCACCGCGATCGCCCTGGCCCGGCTGTACGACGTCGACCTGCTCGAAGATCCGGGCGACGTCGAGCTGTACCTCGCCCTCGCCGCGCGAGCCGATGGCCGGATCCTCGAGCTCGGGGTCGGCTCAGGACGGCTGGCCGTGCCCCTGGCGGCTGCCGGCTGGGCGGTGACCGGGATCGACCTCGATCCGGCGATGCTCGCCCGGGCTCGGGCCAGGGCCGTGGCCGCCGGTCCAGAGACGGCCGCGCGGGTCGAGCTGATCGAAGGCGACGCGCGCAGACTCGACTTGGCGGACCGATTCCGGCTGGCCTTCGTGCCGCTCAACTCGCTCCTGCTTTTCGGTGACCGGGCCGGCCAGGCGGCAGCCATCCAGACGATGGCCGACCACCTCGAGCCGGGCGGCATCGGCGTGATCGACGTCTGGCTGCCCGATGCCGACGATCTCGCCCGCTACGACGGGCGGGTCATCCTGGAGTACTCCCACGCCGACCCGGAGACGGGCATGACGCTGGTCAAGACCGGGGCCGCGTTCCATGACGCGGCGACCCAGTCGATCGAGCTGACGACGATCTACGAAGAGGGCGGCCAGGGCGAGCCGCCGGTCCGCTGGCTGCGCTCGGACCGGATCCGTCTCGCCGGCGCCGACGCGCTGCGGGCCGCCGCCGAGGCGGCCGGGCTCGTGGTGGAGGTCATAGCCGGGGGATACGATCTCGAGCCGATCGGTCCCGGGGCCGATCGGGCGGTGCTGGTCGCCGTCCGACCGTGACCTCCGGGTGCGCGTCGGCCCGCCGATCAGGCTTGGTATAGTCCAGCCGATGGCCCCTTCCGATCAGGTCCGCTTGCTCGTCGTCGAGGACGTTCCGCAGGTCGGACAGTACATCCGCAGCCTGCTGAACTCGCAGCAGCAGATCAAGCTTCTCGACGTCATGTCCGACGGCGGCAAGGTGGCCGCGCAGATCGGCCAGCTGCGACCAGACGTGGTCATCGTCGACGCCCTGCTCCAGGGACGGATCAAGGGTCCCGCCCTGATCGCCCAGCTGCACGCGGCCCGGGCCGGGGTGCCTGTGATCGTCCTGACCGTCCCCCAGAAGCCGATCCAGGCGGATCCGGAGAACGGCATCCACGCGGTCCTCTCGATGCCCTTCTCGGGCTACGACCTGATCAGCCGGATCCACGGCGTCCAGGCCCTGTTCCAGGAGACCCAGGCGACCGGCAGCGCCCGGTTGATCACGGTCTTCGCGCCGAAGGGCGGGGTCGGGACCACGACCATCGCCCTGAACCTCGCGGTGGCGCTCGGCCAGGCCGGCCGCCGGACCGCCCTGATCGATGGCAGTCTCCAGTTCGGTGACCTGCGGGCGCTCCTGCGGGTTCCGATGTCGGCGCCGTCCATCGTCGACCTGCCGACCGATCGGGTGGCCGAAGGGGATCTCTCCGACGTCCTCTGGCGGGACCCATCGGGCATCGACATCCTGCTCGCCCCACCGCGCGTCGAGCAGAGCGAGATGATCAGCGTGCGCGACCTGGACAAGATCCTGTCGCTGATGCGCCGGGTCTACGACGCGATCGTGATCGACACGGCAGTGGGCCTCGACGAGCGCACCCTGGCCCTGCTCGACGTCGCTGACACGATCATCGAGATCGTCACCTTCGACTCGACGACGATCCACAACACCCTGGTCATGGCCGACACGTTCCGCTCGCTCGGTTACCCCGCGACCAAGGTGCGCTACCTCGTGAACCGGGCCGATTCCGCTGGTGGCATGTCGGAGCAGGACCTGGCCGCGGCGATCGGCCGGGTGCCCGAGCACCGAGTCGTGTCGGATGGCCGCCTCGTGGTCCAGTCCAACAACTCGGGCGTGCCTTTCGTCCTGGCCGACCCGTCGGCCCAGATCAGCCTGGACATCGTCGATGTCGCAAACCAGCTCCTGGCGGCCGATCGGCCGGCCGTCGGAGCACGTCGCTGACGTGGGGGATGCCCGCCCGATCGGCGTCTTCGACTCCGGCGTCGGCGGTCTGACGGTCCTCCGCGAGATCGTCCGCAGGCTGCCTGCTGAGTCGACGGTGTACCTGGGCGACAACGCCCGGGCGCCGTACGGCACGCGCCCCGACGACGAGGTCCTGGCATTCACCCGCCAGGCGCTCGACCGGCTGGTCGAGCGGGACGTGAAGGCGATCGTCATCGCCTGCAACACCTCGACCGCGGTCGCCCTCGGCGACGCCCGGCGGCGCTATCGGCTGCCGATCCTGGGCGTCATCCGGCCCGGAGCCGGTGCGGCGGCCCTGGCGACCCGGGTCCGCCGCGTGGGAGTCATCGCCACGCCGGCCACGATCCGCTCGCACGCCTACTTCAATGCGATCAAGGAGGAGAACCCCGCGGTCGAGGTCTACGAGCACGCCACGCCGGCCTTCGTGCCGATGGTCGAGGCCGGCCTGCTGTCGGGTGCGGAGGTGGAGGCGACCGTGCGTGACTCGCTCGCTCCGCTCCTCGGCGAGCGCGACGTGGCCGGAGAGTTCGTGTTCCCGCTGCCGCCCTCCGCCCGGGTCGACACGCTGCTGCTTGGCTGCACCCACTATCCACTCCTTCGAGCGGTGATCGAGGCGGTCGCCGGCCAGCAAGTCGCGGTCGTCGATTCGGCCAACGCCACCGCGTCGGCACTGGTCGACCTGCTGGCGATGAATGGTCTCGAGGCACCCGAGCGGTCGGAAGCCGGCGGCACCGCGGCCGCGTCCCACCCCGGTGCCGCCACCGCCGTCCACCGCCTGTTGACCACGGGCGACGCCTCTGCGTTCCAGACCCTGGCCGAGCGGCTGTTCGGCGAAGGCTTCGCCGAGGTCGAGACCGTCGAGCTCCGCGAGGCGGTGGCATGACCCGCGCCCGCGGCGGTCGCAACGCCCGGGTCTGGCAGGCAGGCTTCCTGGTCGGGTCGGCGCTGGGCGTCGCCGCCACCCTGGTCGGCCGCCGCATGGAGCGCGAGGCGCGCCGCGGGCTGATCGATTGGCCCGCCGCCGAACGATTCGCCGAGGGTCGTCTCCGGCATGCACCCGGAGCGCTGTCTGCCGCGGAGCTCCGAGCCACTGAACCGCTCTACGCGGAGACGATGGACCGGATCGTGCCCCGGTTGAGCGAGGCGCTCCGCACCGAGCTCCCGGGCGTGGTCGGGCGCTCGGCCGTGGTCGATCGGGCGGGCTGGGTCAGGGCCAACTCGGCCAGCTTCGCCGCCCTGATCGGTCGCCTTGAAGAGAGCCTGCTCGACCAGATCCTGCGGCCCGGCGGGGGGATCGGCCAGGCTTCCGTTGCCCTGGCCAATCGCTGGATCGCCACCCGTCAGATCGGGTTCATGCTCGGGTTCATGGGCTCCCGCGTCCTCGGCCAATACGACCTTGCCCTGCTCAGCGCCGAGACGACACCCGGCCGGCTCCTGTTCGTCGAGGAGAACATCCGCCAGACCGCGTCGACCCTGGGCGTGCCACTCGATGCGTTCCGGACGTGGATCGCCCTGCACGAGACGACTCACGCCTTCGAGTTCGAGGCACACCCGTGGCTGCGGCCGTATCTCGCCGATCGCCTCGAGCGTCAGCTCGCGGCCTTCTCGCGGGGAACGCAGGGACTGGGCCCGGAGATGCTCCGGCGGGTCGGTCGGGCACTGCGCGGCGAGGGCGACGGAGAGCACTGGATGGAGCGCCTGATGAGCGCCGAGCAGCGCCGCCTGTTCCGCGAGACGCAGGCGGTGATGAGCCTGCTCGAAGGTTTCAGCGACTACATCATGGATGAGGTCGGCCGGGACCTGGTCCCCGACGTCGAGCTGATCAGTGAGCGCTTCCACGCTCGCCGCGAGCAGCGCCGATCGGGCTTCGAGCGGGCGATCATGCGCATCACCGGGATGGACATGAAGCTCGATCAGTACAAGAAGGGCGAGCGCTTCGTGGCCACGATCGCCGCGGAAGGCGGTCAGCCGGCGCTCGATCGGCTCTGGGCCGGCCCCGAATCGCTGCCCCGTGACGGTGAGATCGAGGCACCCGAGCGGTGGCTCGCCCGCGTGATGGTGACCTGAGGTGAACGACCGGAACGTGGCCGGCCCGGGGCGCGGGCCGGAGGGCGCCCCGGCGGCGATCGCCCTCAGCCCGATCCTGTCGGCGCGCTACCGGGGTCGGGACCTGGAGCGGATCCGGTCGGCCGCCCCGGGTGCCCGCTTGCTGACGGTCTCGATCGAGGGCCTTGCCGACGGCCCGCTCGACGATGTCGAGGTGCTCCTGCGGGGATTCCTGTCGGCCGAGGCGTTCGACCGGTTGCTCGCCCGGGCGCCGCGCCTGGCCTGGGTCCATTCCGCCTCGGCCGGAGTCGAGCGCGTGCTGACCCCGGCCGGCCTGGAGCGCGGCCTGGTCGTGACCAATGCCCGGGGCGTCTTCAGCGAGCCGATCGCCGAGTACGTCCTGATGATGATCCTGGCCGTCAGTCGCCGGCTGCCCCAGCTGCTCGAGCTCCAGCGTGAGCGGACCTGGCAGCCGCTCGAGGGGACCGAGCTGCGCGATGTCACGGTGGGCATCGTCGGGCTCGGCTCCATCGGCACCGCCGTCGCGGAGCTGGCTGGCGCGTTCGGCTGCCGGGTAGTTGCGATCCGGCGGCGCGCCGAGGCAGGCGACGGGGCCGGCACGACGCCGGGGGCCGGCACGACGCCGGGGGCCGGACCAGGGCCGTCGATCGAGCGGGTCAGCGGACCCGATGGCCTGCCGGACCTGCTATCCGAGTCGGACTTCATCGTCCTGGCCGCGCCGTTGACCGCCGCGACCGAGGGAATGATCGACGAGGCGGCCCTAGCCCGCGTGAAGCCCGGTGCATGGCTGATCAACGTGGCCCGCGGCCGGCTGGTCGACGAGCGGGCGCTCCTCCGGGCCCTGCGCGAGGGACCGCTCGGTGGGGCAGTCCTCGACACCTTCCGCGAGGAGCCACTCATGCCCGGCTCGCCGTTCTACGACCTGCCCAACGTCATCGTCACGCCCCACACCTCGTGGTCGAGCGGCCGCGTCCTGGATCGCAGCGTCGAGCTGTTCTGCGACAACCTCAAGCGCTACGCGGCCGGCGCGCCACTGCTCAACATCGTCGACCCAAGCATCGGCTACTGACCGGACCGGATCTGTCCGCCGGAACTTACTTGCCCAGGATGACGTAGACGGACGTCGCGGCGTCCGCGACGACCAGGTCGAGCTTGGAGTCGCCGTTGAAGTCCGCCGCGGCGATGCCGCGAGCGGTCGCGCCGTTGGTGTCGAACCGGATCTCGGCCTTGAAAGTGCCGTCGCCTCGGCCTGGCCAAAGCCGGACGAACGTCTCGTCGTATCCGGCACTCAGGAGGTCGGGATGTCCGTCGCGGTCGAGGTCGGCGATCGCGACGGCGTGGTTGTTCCCGGCGGCGAATTTCGTCGCCTTGTCGAAGGTCCCGTCTCCCTTGCCCACCAGGATGAAGGCCGTCCTCGAGTTGTCGCCGCCGACGGCAAGGTCGAGAACCCCATCCCCATTCACGTCGCCGGTCGCAATAGCGACGCCCTCTCCGTCGATCGGATACTCGGCGGCCGTGCCAAGGCGACCCGCACCGTCACCTAGGAACACGCGGACAGTCTCGTCGAAATCGGCGGTCGCGACGTCTGCCTTGCCGTCACGGTCAAAGTCCCCAGCTACCACGGCGATGATGGCACGATCGGGGTAGAAGACCGCATCGGCGAATGATCCGCTGCCATTGTTGATGAGGACCGCCAGCCGGCCGGGGGCAGCCTGGTCGGGTCCGTACCCTCCGTAGACCGACACGACCAGATCGAGCGCACCGTCGCCGTTGAGATCCGCGAGGGCCAGCCACTGGGAGTCGCCGAAGTCAAGGGGGCCTCTGACCGGGTAGCTTATCGGCGTCTCGAATCCTCCGCCAACCTTGCCGAGGAGCACGGTTGCGGTGGCATCGTGATTCGAGGTGGCCAGATCGACGATCCTGTCGCCATTGAGATCCGCGGCAGCGATGAAGCTGCAATCCGGGCCGCCGTCGACGAGCTGCTGCACACGAAATGTTCCGTCGCCGATCCCGAGGAGCAGCGCGATCTTCGGCGTCGTCTCGGAGCACACGGTGATGTCGAGTTTGCCGTCGACGTTGAAGTCGGCCAGGGCCACATTGGCCGGATCGGCCGGGACCGTGATCGGCTGCCCCGGGGCGGCCGGCGTAGTTGGGATCAGCGAAGACGGGGCAGCCGGAGGTGCGGATCCCGAGGCCGGCGCGGGGACTCGACAAGCCGCCAGAACGAACAGGAGACCCAGCACCGCGGCCGATAGGCCGACCGGTGAGCGTCGACGCCGACCGGGGACGCCAGATGGGGGCATCAGACCTCCCGACTCGACCGCACTGACGGCACAGAAACCACAGTATGTCGCCGCCTCGATGGTGCGCTGGATCCTGGTCGACGGACGTCGCGTCGATCGCATCCGCGCTGTCCCCAGCCTGACAGCGGCGAGACGTCGTGACGCGACCGGCCGTCGGCCGCGCGAGAGCACCACCGTCGTCGTCGGCTGGATCTGGCTGGCTCCATCGCGTGTCCGCCACAATCACGGCATGCAGATCGCCATCGTCGGGCTCGCCACGTCGGGCAAGTCTACCGTCTTCAACACCCTCACCCGCGGCCATGCCGAGACCGGCGGCTTCGGCGGGCTCCAGCTCAACGTCGGCGTGGTCAAGGTTCCCGACCAGCGGCTCGACCGCCTCGCCGAGATCTTCCGCCCCAAGAAGGTCGTCCAGGCCGACGTCACCTACGTCGACCTGCCCGCGCCGCCGGCCTCGACGGAGGGTCGGGTCGGGACCGAGGAGCTGCCGGCCGAGCACCTCGCTCGGCTGCGCGACTCGGACGCCCTGCTCCACGTCGTGCACGCATTCGACGACCCGGCCGTGCCCCACCCGGAAGGCACCGTCGACCCGTGGCGTGACCTCGAACGCCTCGACCTCGAGTTCATCCTGGCCGACTTGGCCATGGCCGAGCGGCGCCTGGAGCGGCTCAAGGCGACCGGCCGCCACGGCACGGAGTCGGAACGCGACGCGAACCAACGCGAGGAGGCCATCCTCCGGCGGCTTCACGAAGGCCTGGTCGAAGGGCGACCGATCCGCGACACGGAGCTGTCCGCGGACGACGAGAAGGCGATCCGCGGCTTCCGCTTCCTGACCCAGAAACCGGTCCTGGTCCTCCTCAACGTCGGCGAGGCCGACATCCCGCGCGAGGCCGAGCTGGTCGCTGGCATCGCGACGCGCTACGACCACCGTCACGCGCTGGTGGACGCCCTCTCGGCCAAGATCGAGATGGAGCTCGGCGAGCTCGAGCCCGACGAGGCCGGCGCGTTCATGGAGGAGCTCGGTCTCGAAGGGTCCAGCCTCGATCGGGTGATCGCCCTGTCGTATCGGCTGCTCGGCTTGATCAGCTTCCTCACCGCCGGTCCCGACGAGGTCCGGGCCTGGCCGGTCCCCGACGGCTCGACCGCGGTCGACGCGGCCGGAGCCATCCATACCGACCTCGCGAAGGGCTTCATCCGGGCCGAGACCGTGGCCTACGCGGACCTGCTCGAGCTGCGCTCGACTGCCGAGGCACGCAAGCACGGCAAGCTCCGCTCCGAGGGCAAGAGCTACATCGTCCGCGACGGCGACGTCATCGAGATCCTGTTCAGCCGCTGATCGGGTCCCCGGACCGGCGTCAATGCGGCAGCGGGCCCGGTGTCTTCTTGACCTCGGCGGTGATGGTCACGAAGTCGGGCAGGTTGTCGATCACGGCTGCCAGTGGGTCGTCACCTTCGTCCTCGACGTCGTCGTCCTCGACGTCGTCGTCGTCGTCATCCACGTCGTCATCCGAGCCCCATTCGGGCTCCGGAGCGTAGGTCCCGGTCGGCGTGATCACGTTCTCTTCGTCGACCGTGGAGACGAAGACCGAAACGGTCAGCTCGTCGTCGTCGATCGGGGTGAAGCCGAACTCACTCTCGAGCCCCTCGCCGATCGCCTCGATGAGGGTATCGTGGGTGAAATCGTCCTGGACCCTGCGTCGGATCCGCTGGACCATCTCGAGGAACTCGTCGGGCTCGAACAGCTCGTCGTGGGCAAGGAGAAGGTCTCCGAAGGTCTCGTCGACCCCCTCGTGGAGCTCGTAGAAGTACATGCCGAAACGATACCGCGACCGGCCGTCCGACGGTGGCTGAGGGTCGTCGAGCGCGGCGGACCGTCCCCGAGATCGTCCACGTGGGCTCGGCCTGCCGCGATGTCGCCCCGGACGACCCGCGCGGCTGGCGCCTCGGTGGCGGCGTGACGTACGCAACGCTGACCACCGCCCGGCTCGGCCTTCGGACCGCCGCAGTCATCGGCGTCGATGACACCGCCAGGACGGCGAGCGAGCTCGAGCGCATGCGCGACGCCGGTGCCGAGATCGTGCTCGTGCCCCTCGCCGAGGGTCCCGTCTATCACAACGTCGAGACCGCTGCGGGTCGGGTCCAGACGTGCGTCCGGACCGGTGTCCCGCTGCCGGTCCCGTCGTTGCCCGCAGCATGGCTCGCCGCTCCCGCCTGGCAGCTCGCACCGGTCGCCGGCGAGATCGGCGACCCCTGGGCCGGAGCACTCCCCCCGAGCGCGTATGTCGCCGTCGCCTGGCAGGGCTTCCTGCGGCGGCTGGTCGCCGGCGAGCGCGTCGCCCGGCGGCCTCCAAGCGCATCGCCGATCCTGGCTCGCGCCGACCTGGTCGGGGTCAGCCACCGCGACGTCGATCCGGACACGCCGATCGGGGCCCTTACCGCGCTGCTCAAGCCGGGCGCCCGCCTTGTGGTGACCCGCGGCCACGAGGGAGGCCTGGTGGTCACTGTGGGCGGCTCAGGCCCGGAGGCGGTCCTCCACTATGCTGCCGAGCCATCGGCCCGCGAGATCGACCCGACCGGGGCAGGGGACACCTTCCTGGCCGCCCTGGTCTCGACCGTCGTCCGGCCCGCCCTCGCCGACGGAGGCGAGAAGGACGCGTATCCGGAGCTGCGCTTCGCAGCGGCGGCCGGCGCGCTCGTCGTCGAGGGTCCCGGGTTGTCGGCCGTGCCCGACCGCTGGGCCGTGCTCGAGCGGATGGCTGCGGCCCGGGTCCAGGAGGTGGTGTCCGCGACCACGATCGATCGGGTCGGCGCGGACGAGCGGGAAGCCGGCTGACCCAGGCCCTCCGGGCAGCGGAGCGCGACCAGCGGCCGCCCCGCGCTAACCCGCGGCCGCCGGCCGCAGCTGGATCGTCCGGATCTCCCACGGCCCGAGGTCGAGCTCGACGACGCCCCCGGAGACCGAGAACGACCCTCCAGGGCGACCGCGCAGGTCGACCTCCCGCGCGGCGTCGATGAGCGCGCGGATCGTCACGTGAACCGCCGTCGGCCGCTCGGCGACGATCCGCACCTCGAGCATGTCGCCGCGCCGGCGCAGGCTGGACAGGGCCACGCCCTCGCCCTCGATCGTCAGCCCCGGCCGATCCTCGGGCAGCGATCCTGCCGGACCCGTGCCCGGCGCGACGAGGAACGGGTGGCGGTAGGCCTCGGCCGCGGCCAGGACCTCCGGTCCCGGGGCCTTACCTCGATACGGCAGGATCGCGAAGGCGAAGGTCCTCGGGCCGAACAGCTGCGCGCCGGGTGTGGCGAGGACCGGGCCGGCCGGCTCGTCGCGATAGGGATGGCTGTCGCGACTGATCAAGCCCGTTGCCCGAAGCGCGGTGATGGCCAGCTCGCGACCGTCGTCGACCAGCTCGTACTCGACGATGTGCCCCGGCAGCACCGCGATCCCGCCCGCTGCCACGAATGCGTCGGCCGGCTGGGTCGCCAGGGGGTGCTCACCGTGACCGCCCTCTGCCGTGAGACCGCGCTCGACGACCGCGAACCCGCCCTCGGCGTAGGAGCGCTCGGCCGGGCGGGGGAGCGGCAGGTGGAACCGGAGCCGGTGATCGACTGCCCGGTTGTCGTAGGCCAGGGCCACCCGCAGGAACGGCTCGCCGGCTCGGAGCTCGAGGCGGGTCACGATCTCCACCTCGACCGTATCGGCGACGCGCGTGCTGAGGTCGGGCGACAGGCCAGCTGGCCAGGGGTAGCGCCGCACCACGTCGATGACCGCGCGCAACGGTCCGGGCTCGGCCGGGCGGATCTCGACCGCGGACGGACGATCCACCGCGACGTCGATCGGCGGCGGCGCGTAGTTGTACGTGTCGCCCACATCACCGCCGTCGACCAGCCGGGCGATCCCGCTCGTGCGCGTGCCCCCACCGGACAGCGTTAGGGTCCCATCGTCGGCGATCGCAACGGCCAACAACCCGTTGTCGAGGGTCCTCTCCGTGACGACGACGGGGTCCACTGCCGTCGCCCCAGCGGTGGAGCCGTCGGGGGCGGCGGAGCGCTCTGAGCCGCCGGGGCCGATCGCCGCGAGCCCCAGGGCCGGCGCCTGGACCCGCGCGAGCACTGTCCTTCGAGCCGACTCGACCACCCGCAATCGCCACCGTGTTGTCGGGTCCGCGGCCGTGGTCTCCACGATCTCCGCGACGAGCGCGTCAACGTCGAGGATCGTCGGATCCGGCACCAGGTCGACGTCGATCGTCAGCTCCCGACGGTCCGCCCCGCCCAGGCGCCAGCCGTTGACCTGGCGGGTGTACAGCTCGCGGCCGTGGATCCGTCGGGTGAGGTACGTCCCGACCTCCCGGGCGTCGAGCTCGCGCTCATCAAAGACCCGCTGTCCGCGCCCGATCTCCTGGCTGGCGACCGCCCGGCCGGCGGCATCGACCAGGGCTCGATCGGCCGACCCGCCGGCCGCCAGCTCGATCTCGACCAGGTCCGTTCGCGCCGCGGGGCTCGGGTTGAACATCGCCCAGCCACCGCGCTCCAGCCCCCTTGCCCACGACTCGAGGGTGGCGTCGGCCAGGCCGGTCGCGATCTGGGACGCCTCGCTGAAGCGCACCAGGACCTGGGCGACGACCGAGTCGAGCGAGCAGGCGCAGATCGAATCGTGGGCCGAGTTCTCGACGATCCGCCGGCTCGCCAGCTCGAGATAGCGTTCCGGCCAGATCGCCCCGTGGAGCGCTGCCAGGGGCTCGGCCGTCCGGTACAGGAGCCGCTCTGCCGTGGCGGCGGCCGCCCGGACATCGACATGATTCGAGACGACGCCCATCAGGATGTTGGCGTGCGCCCCGGACCTGAGCTCGCCGTTCCAGGCCCGGTCGGGGACGGGGCGATCGCCGTTGACGGCGAGGTATTCGCCGAGTGTCGCGACGCGAACCCGATAGCGATCCTGCTCTCGATTGAACCCGTCCACGAGGTCGGCGTAGCCCTGCGCCGGGATCGAGTGATCTTCGCCGTACATGGCCAGGACGTCATCGTCGCCGAACAGGTCGGCCACCTCGGCAACGTAGGTCCCGAGCTTGGTCGCGATCCGCTTGGGATCATCGAACACGTCGCGGGCATTGCCGTACCCGCCCCGCAGGTACTCACAACGAACCGCCGAGCCGTCCGGGCTGCGCCAGGTGAAGGCGTGCCGGTCGATCTCGCCGGGGACCCCTCGCCATACGACCGCGTCCGCGATCCCCGCGCGGCGCAGGATCTGGGGCATCTGGGCGACGTGGCCGAACATGTCCGGGAGGTAGCCGACTTCCATGATCCGCCCGAGCTCGGCGGCACGCCGGGTGCCGAGCTCGAGGTTGCGGACGATCGTCTCGCCTGACACGAGGAACTCGTCCATCAAGATGAGCCACGGTCCCACAGCCAGCCGGCCCGAGCGGACGAGGGCCGCGATCCGGGGCTCGGCGTCGGGCCTGACCTCGAGATAGTCGTCGATCGTCGCCAGCTGGCCGTCGAGCGTGAAGCGCAGGCGCTCGTCCGCCTCCATCGCGTCGAGCAGGTTGTCGATGAGCCCAACCAGGCGCATCCGGAAGGTCTGGAACGGCAGGTACCATTCGCGGTCCCAGTGGGTGTGCGGCACGAGATGGACCGTGGTGGTGGACGCCATCTGACGCTCCGAGGAGGGCGGGATCGGGGCCCGTCTCAGCCCGCCGAGGCGGTCGCCGGCCGGTGGCCCGATGGTACACTGTCGACCGTTGACCGAGCGGGCGTCGGAGACCTCCTCCACCCGGCCCCAGGTGTCGGATCCTCCCCAGCTCGAGGCGGTCGCATGAGCATCGAGACCGGTGTCGCGTACTTCGAGGGCCGCGCTCCGCGGCACACCGGTCGGGACCTCGACGACATGGTCGCGAGCGGCTGCAGCTACGTCGTCCATTGCTACTCGGAGTTCGACGTTCGCTGGGCGAAGGAGTCGATGCATCGCCTCGTGGCCGACACGAAGGCCCGCGGCCTGGGCGTCTGGCTCGACCCGTGGGGTGTTGGCGAAGTCTTCGGGGGCGAGCCGTTTTCGCGCTTCGGGGCGATCCACCCCGAGGCGCGCCAGATCGATTCGACCGGCGTAGCCAGCAGCCACGCCTGTCTCAACCAGCCGGCCTTTCGCGCCTGGGTCCATGCCTGGATCGACGCGGCCGCGGAGGCCGGCGGCGAGACGATCTTCTGGGACGAGCCGACCTGGGACATCCGCGGCCGAGTCTGGTCGTGTCGATGCGAGCGTTGCCAGGCGCTCTTCCAGGAGCGGACCGGGGCGGCCATGCCAGTCGACTACGTGCCCGAGGTCCGGGCCTTCCTCGAGGCCTCGATGGCGGACCTCCTCTCGGATGCCTGCCGCTACGCTCGATCGAAGGGCCTCCAGAACGCGCTCTGCATCATGCCGCCCGAGGCCGGCAACCCGGGCTTCACCGACTGGGACACAGCCGCCTCGATCGCTGCCCTCGACAACTTCGGCACGGACCCGTACTGGTTCTCGTTCGGCGGCGACCCGGCCGAGTACGTCGCGCGGAACACCCGCCGGACCATCGAGGTCGCCCAGCGCCACGGGCTCGAGCATCACGTCTGGATCCAGGGCTTCGAGGTCCCGGCGGGCCGCGAGCCGGAGGTCGGTCTGGCCATCGACGCGGCCGTCGCCGCGGGGGCCCGCAACGTCGCGGTCTGGTCCTACGACGGCTGTGCCGCGCTCTCGAGCTGCGAGTGCGAAAACCCTGAGGAGGTCTGGCGGGTTGTGGGCGACGGCTTTCGTCGTGTCCGGGCTCGCGGGTGACCAACCCGGCGATCCGGGCCTTCCGACCGGACGATGCCCCGGCTGCGCTGGAGCTGTGGAAGGGTTCGCTTGGCGAGCGCTACCTGCTGCGACCCGACGTCCTCGAGTTGAGCGTCGTCACCAATCCGCACGCCCGGCCGGGTGATGCCGCGGTGGCCCAGGCGGACGGGCGGCTGATCGGATTCGCCTTCGCCGGCATCTCGCGCAGCGAGGCGCCGGAGCTGGCCGCCGAGCGTGGCCAGGCCTGGCTCCAGGCGGTGGTGGTCGCGCCATCGTGGCGCCGGCGCGGCGTCGGCCGGGCGTTGGTTCGGGCGGTCGCTCCGATCGGGCGCGAGACCGCGGCGGATCGACTGACCGCCGGTGGCGGCCTGTTCTACCTGTGGCCGGGCGTCCCCGAGGACCTGCCAGCCGCGGCGCCGTTCCTGGAGGGTCTCGGGTTCCGCTTCGAGCCAGGTCCGTCCTACGACCTGCGCGGGGACGTCTCGACGATGCCTCCGCTCGAGGTGGAGGGTGCCAGGGCGGTCCTCGCGGCAGCCGGACTGGCCCTGGCGCCCGCGCGCGACACCGACCGCGACCCGATGCTGCGCTTCCTGCTTGCGGAGTTCGGCGGCGCTTGGTGGCACGACGTCGGCTGGTTCCTCGAGGCCGGGGGTGAGCCGGGCGACGTGCTCCTGCTGCGCACGGGCGAGGGCGCGAGCGACGGCGCGGGCGAGGGCTCCATCCGGGGCTTTGCCAGGATCCATACGCCGGCATCGCGCCCGCCCGGCTGGCCGATGTACTGGCGCGCTGATTCGCCCACTGCCGGCGGGCTCGGCCCGATCGGTATCGCTGCGGCCCTCCGCGGCCGGGGCCTTGGTCGGGCGCTGCTCGTGCTGGCCCTCGACCGACTCGGTCGGCTCGGTCACCCCGACGTCGTCATTGACGACACCACCCTGCTCGGCTATTACGGCCCGCATGGCTTCGCGCCATGGATTACCTATCGCCACGCGACCGCGCCGCTCGGGTCGATCCTGGCCGGAGCCGACGCACCCAGCCTGGAGGACCGATGACCGCCGCACAGACCTACCTTCGCGGCACGATCGAGATCCTCGAGACGATGGCCGCGAGCCAGGCCTCGGCCCTCGAGGCCGCTGCCGAGCGGGTGGCCGTGGCGATCGCCGACGGTGGCCGTGTCTGGGTGGCCGCGACCAGCCACGTCCTGCACACCGAGCTCTACCTCCGGGCGGGCGGTCTTGCCGCAATCCACCCGTTGGGCGAGAGCCCGGACCTGGCCCGCCCGATGCGCGAGCTGTCCGACGACGCGTTGCGTGGCGACGGCGACTTCCGTCCGTCGCCGGGCGACGTGGTCCTTGTCGGGACCAACGCCGGGACCGACGCTGGGACGGTCCAGGTGGCGCTGGCGGCCAGAGCCACCGGCTGCATCGTGATCGGGCTGACCTGTGTCGCCTACGAGCGCTGGCCGGACGTGGTGGTCGAGCATCCCGACGGCGGTCGGCTGGTCGATCTGGCCGACATCGTCATCGACATCGGCGGCGCGATCGGCGACGGCATCGTGGAGCTCCCAGGCGTCGATACCGCCGTCGGCCCGACGTCGGGCGTGGCCCTGTGTGCCGCCGCCTGGGCGATCCTGGTCGGCGCGGCCGAGCGGCTGGTCGAGCGCGGGCTCGTGCCGATCGTGTATCGGAGCGTCCAGATCCCCGGTGCCGAAGCGCTCTTCCACGAGCGACGGGTGCACTACCAGGCGACCCGGCAGGGCTGGGAGCCCCGGGGCGGCGCGGTCTAGACGGTCGCCTGGCCCGGGACCGGGAACAGCTCGTCCACCAAGACGGGGCGTCGCAGGCGCTCCGACGCATAGATCGCCTGGACCACCGCCACCCCGCGTCGCCCCTCGGCGGCGCCCACCGACGGGGCTCGCCCATCGCGGACGGCGGCCAGAAACTCGCCGATCTCGAGGGCCATCTCGTTCCGCGGCAGATCGTTCATCGTCCGGCTGGGCGAGCCGGCGATGTCGACGATGAGCTCATGCCAGGTCCGGTAGCGCAGCGAGCCGCGGGTCCCATGGATCTCGAGCTCGAGGCGACCCGGCATCGGCACCGACGGGGCGTCGCTCCGGAGCGGGTGGGCCGCCTCGTACACCGACAGCGAGCCGATCGCCCCGTTGGCGAAGCTCAGCACGGCCACCCCGCCGTCCTCGACCCCGGCGATCCCGCGGGCGCCCGTGGTTGTCCGGCCGTAGACCTCGACGATCGGGCTGCCGACCAGCCAGGCCAGCCGATCGACCATGTGGACCGCGTCGTGCATCAGCTCGCCGCCGCCCGAGAGGGTCTGGTCGTAGTACCAGGCGGGCCAGGGTCCGTGCTCGCCGAACGCGAATACGTCCTGGGCGAAGACCGGTTCGCCGAGCTCGCCCGAGGCGATGATCCGGCGGGCCTCGAGCAGCTCCCGATGGAAGCGATGGGTGAAGCCGAGCATCAGGGTCACACCGGCCGCCTCGCACGCGGCGGCGATCGCGTCGCAGTCGGCGACGGACGGCGCCATCGGCTTCTCGAGCAGGACGTGACCGCCCGCCGCGGCGATCTCGCTGACGACTGGACGATGGACGGCCGTCGGTACGGACACGCTGACGACCTCCGGCCGTGCGTCGTCGAGCATGGCCGAGACCGACGGGTAGGGCCGTCCACCATGGGCCTTGGCCACGCCGGCGGCCCGGGCCGGGTCGGCGTCGACGATCGCGATCAACTCGGCGGCCGGATCTGCCGCGTAGGCCGCTGCATGCTCGACACCGATGAACCCGGCGCCGACGACCGCGGCCCGCAGCGGCGGCCGCTCGCCGGTCACGCCGGGACGCCCGCTCCCGCGGCGATCCGGCCGATGGCCTCGATCGTCCGGTCGACCTCCTCGGCCGTGGTGTAGTGGACGAGGCCGAGCCGGAGGACTCCGCCACCGTCGAACAGGCCGAGGCGCTCGATCAGGCCCTGGGCATAGAAGTCGCCATCCCAGGCGTAGATACCCTGGCGGCCGAGGGCCTCGGCCGCAGCGCGTGGCGACATCGTGTCGAAGGTGAGCGCAAAGGTCGGCGTTCGCTCGGCGGTGCGGCCCGGCTCGGCGATGCCCCAGACTCGCAGTCCGGGGATCCCCGAGATCTCCGACAGGAACCGTCGCGACAGGTCGCGCTCGTAGGCGGCGATCGCGGTCATCGACCCGACGAGCTCGTCCCGGCGGGTCGCGCCGGGCACGGCGGGTGTCGACCCCGACCGGGCACCCACCGATCGAAGGTAGTCCACCGCGGCCAGGGCCCCGGCGATGCCCTCGAAATTCTGGGTGCCCGTCTCGAACCGGTCGTGCGCCGGGCGGACCTTGTAGGCCGGCAGCGAGTCGAGGATCTCGGCCCGCCCGTAGAGCGCCCCGAGGTGCGGACCGAACCACTTGTAGACCGAGGTGACCAGGAAGTCGGTGTCCAGCTCGCGGACGTCGATCGGGCCGTGCGGCGCGTAGTGGACGGCATCGATGTAGGTCAGCGCTCCGGCGGCGTGGGCCAGCTCCACGATCCGCTTGACCGGATTGATCGTGCCCACGGCGTTCGAGGCGTAACCCACCGAGACAAGGCGGGTCCGTGGCGACAGCTTGGCCTCCAGGTCGGCCAGGTCGAGGGTGCAATCGTCGGGGTCGATCTCGACCGTCCTGACCACCAGGCCGCGGTCCGCCGCGATCGCCCGCCAGGGCGACACGTTGGCCTCGTGGTCGAGGGTCGTGACCAGGATCTCGTCGCCGGCGGCGAACAACGCCGCGATCGAACGGCTGACGTGGAAGGTCAGGGTGGTCATGTTCTGGCCGAACTTGATCTCGTCGGCCGAGTCGGCACCGAGCAGGTCGGCGACCGCCCTATGGGCCTCGTGCACGATCGCATCGCTGGCCTCGCTCGTCGCGAATGCGCCGCCGTCATTGGCGTTCGACTCCTGGTAGTAGCCGACGACCGCATCGATGACCTGCTTGGGGACCTGCGTCCCGCCCGGTCCGTCGAGGAAGACGACCGGGCGACCGTCCTGGGTCCGGGAGAGCGCCGGGAACTCGGCGCGGAGCGGCTGGGGGTCAAACGCGGTCATCTGGTCCTCCAGGGTCAGGGTCGCGATAGCGCGGGTGCCAGTCGGGCGAGCCCCAGCTGATCGTCCGGTCGGGAACGATCCGGACGACGCAGCGCTCGAGCGACCTCGAGGCGTCGATGTAGTCGAGTCCGGCCGGGCCCTCGTATCGCTCGGTCAGCCGCCGGGCCAGGGCGAGTGTCTCACCTTCGAGCGGGGCCGCGTCGGTCACGATCTCGGCCCGCCCCCGCAGGTGGACGCGGACGTCAGGATCGTCGTCGGCAACGACCGAGAAGGCGACTCGCGGCTCCCGCCGGATGTCGTCGAGGTAGCGCGCCCGCCCACGGGCCACGAGCAGGATCGCGTGGCCGTCCCACTCGAACCAGATCGGGACGATGGCCGGGTAGCCGTCCGGGTCGATCGTCGCCAGCCGACCGAGGACCGGCCGGCGGAGAAGGGCGTCGAGCTCGACCGGACCGAGGCCGCCGGCGGTCACGCGATGGACGCCGGGACCAGCAGCTGCGCGATCCGCTCGGTCGCCGCCGCGAAGTGGCTCGCCGCCCCGTCCAGGACCGGCGGAAGGTGGCCGGCCAGCAACCGCTCGGCACCGAGGCTGGACAGCCGTTCGACCGTCCGCAGGGCCGCCCGGAGGTCGCAGTCCCAGGTGTCCTGGAGGAGGATTCGACCGCCCGGGAACAGGGCGTCACCGGAAAACATGGTCGAGGAGGCGTCGACCTCGACGAGGAAGGCCAGGTGGCCGGCAGCATGGCCGGGGGAGGGGATCGTCCGGAAGACCAGGTCGGCGACGGTCAACTCATCGCCGTCGGCGAACGGTCGGTCGACCTCGAAGCCCTCGAGCCGGTAGTCGGCCGGGTAGATCCCGGCGGCCCGGGCGCGATCGACGCTGGTCGCCTCCTCGTCGGCGGCCGCAAGCCAGGGTGCCGTCTCGGCCGACGCGGCGATGCGCACGCCCGGGATCGCCCGGCGCCAGGCGGCGCCGCCACCGGCGTGGTCGGCATGGGCGTGGGTCAGCAGGATCCAGGCGATGTCCGCGGGCCGCAGGTCGTCCCGGGCGACCTCGGCCAGGATGGTCGCGACGCTCCGCCCGGTCCCCGTATCGACGACGACATGACCGTCCGGGGTCGACACCAGGTACACCTGGGAATCGTGCGGATCGCTCAGCGCCCAGTCGGGCTCGCCGCTGCCGACGAGGTGGATCCGATTAGTCAGGCGCATCGGGCCGAATGCTGGGCTGGCGGGCGGCAGGGTGTCAACAGGCCCGGCGTCGCGGCCGGGCCTGTCGCTTCGTTCGGTCGGCGGCACCGTCAGGCGGCGCCATCGGATCAAATGCCGGGCCTTATGGTCCGTTGGCGTCGATGTCGGCTTGGATCTGGGCCGCCAGGTCGTCGAGGACCTTCTGTGCGGAGGCTCCGCCGGTCAGGACGCCGTCCAACGCCGTGTCCATGCCGTCCTTGAGCTGCGACCACTGGGAGATCATCGGATTGGTCCACGTCCTGGGGTGGTTGGCGATATCCAGGAAGGTCTTGAAGTGGGCGACCCCGGTCAGGGCTGGGTCGTCGACCAGGGACTTGAGCTGGGGCACGCTGGCATTCTGGATGGCCATCACCCGCGACGGATCGTCGGTCATGAGGTACATCCCGAACTTGGCTGCCTCGGCCGCGTTCTTCACGCCCGACGGGATGAAGAAGGCGTTGCCGTTGACGAAGCCGGCGCCGTACGTGTCGGCCGACAGGGCCGGGAACGGCGCGGTCTCGTACTTGAGGTTCGGTGCGAACGTCGGCGCGTAGGCCTTGCCGGGGACCCACTCCCCGAAGAGGCCCATCGCGACCTTGCCGGTGTAGAACAGGTCCTCGTCCTCGGAACCCTTACTGGCGACGAGCTTGGTCAACGCGTCCTTCTGGTTGTACTCGTCGTACCACTTCTTGTACCACTCGAACCAGGTGACACAGGCCGGGCTGTTGATGGTGACCTTGTCGCCCGCGTAGTAGTCGCAGCCGAACAGCTGGCTGAACTCGGTCAGGTTCTTGCCCGGGTAGTCGGGGATGAACCCGGCCCGTTCGATCGAGCCGTCGGCCTTGACCTTGGTCAGGGCCTTGGCCGCGATCCACAGCTCGTCGATCGTCTTGGGCGGCTTGGTCGGGTCGAGGCCGGCCTCGGTGAACGCGTCGGTGTTCCAGAAGAAGCCCCACGTGTCCTGGAGGAACGGCAGTCCGTACAGCTTGCCCTGGTATGTCACCCACTCGAGCGAGGCCGGGATGATGTTGCTCGTGTCGGCCCCGATCTGGGTCAGCAGGTCGTCCATCGGCTGGATGACCTGGTCGTGGGCGAAGCCCGGGATCGCCTCGTTGTTGCAGGTGATGACCATGTCGGGAGGCGCACCTCCGGCGACGGCCGCTGCGATCTGTTCGACGTTGATGGAGCCGCTGATCCCGCGGACCTGTACGTTCGGGTTCTTGGCGTTCCAGGCCTGGATGATCTGCTCCATGGCCTTGACCTCGCCCTCGCCTGACCAGCAGTAGCGCAGCACGAGATTGACGACCGGTGTCGCGGCGCTGGGCGCCGTCGTCGGCGCGGTCGTGGGCGCGGACCCCACTGGCGCCGAGCTGGTCGAGGTGCCACAGGCCGCCGCAACGAGCACGATGCCCGCAAGCAGCGTTCCTAGCGACCGAATACGCATGAGTTGGATCCTCCTCGTTGGGGTGGTCCTCGACCCGGGGTCGAGGGACGACATGGGGACTGTCACCAGCTGACCGGTTCCTCCTTTCAGCCCTTGATCCCGGTGAGGGTGATGCCCTCGATGAATTTGCGTTGCGCGAAGAAGTAGAGGACGACGAGCGGTGCGGTGATCGCGACCGAGGCGGCCATCGACAACGGCCAATCGGTCTTGTGGGTCGACTGGAAGGTCTGGATCGCAAGCGACAGCGGCTGGAGCGCGGGATCCTGCAGGTAGATCAGGGGCTTGAAGAAGTCGGTCCACTTGTCGATGAACGTGAACAGGCCGACGGTGATGATCGCCGGCCAGGACAAGGGCACGATGATCCGGGCCAGGATCCGCAGCTCGCTGGCGCCGTCGATCCGGGCCGCGTCCGAGAGCTCGGCGGGGATGCCCAGGAAGAACTGGCGCAGCAGGAAGATGAAGAAGGGGCTGCCCAGGAAGGTCGGCACGACCAGGGGCAGGAAGGTCCCCACCCAGCCGAGCTTGGCGTAGATGATGTAGAGCGGGATGAACGTGACCTGGTCGTTGAGCATCATCGTGGCCAGCAGGACCACGAAGACGACATCCCGGCCCGGCCACTTGATCCGGGCGAAGCCGTACGCCGCGAGGCTGCACGAAAGGACCGTCCCGACGACGGACGGCACCGCGTAGATCAGGGTATTGCGGAGGGCGACCGGGAAGTTGATCTTGGCCAGGGCGTCCGGGTAGTTCGTCCAGACGACCGGATCGGGGATCCAGACCGGTGGCGTCGCGATCGAGTCGGGCCCGGTCTTGAGCGAGGTCGAGATCATCCACAGGAAGGGCGCCGCAAAGAGCGCGGCCAGGATCATCAGGATCCCGTACAGGACCAGCCGCGACGGGGCGAGACGACGGGCACGCCCGCCCCCGAGTCCGATCGCCGGGACGGTCGCGGTGCGAGCGCTCATCGCTCGCCTTCGTAGTAGACCCGGCTGCGTGAGGCGCGCAAGAGGACCAGCGTCGTGACCAGGATGAGCAGGAGCAGGAACCAGGCCAGGGCCGAGGCGTAGCCGATCCGGAAGTAGCGGAAGGCGTTGTTGTACAGGTTGAGCCCGTAGAACAGGAGCGAGTTCTGGACCCCGCCCACGGCCCCGCTGCCCCGGCCGACGGTACCCTCGCTGACCACGTATGCCTGGGTGAAATACTGGAACGCGCCGATGGCCCCCGTGATCAGGTTGAACAGGATGGCCGGGCTGATCATCGGGATGGTCACGTTGCGCAGCTTCGCCCAGGGCCCCGCGCCGTCGACCTCGGCCGCCTCGTATAGCGCTCGCGAGACGCCCTGGAGCGCGCCCAGATAGATGATCACGACGTCACCGGCCGCCCAGACCGTCATGAGGATGATCCCGTTCTTCGACCAGCCCGGGTCGTAGAACCACTTCGGCCCGTCGATCCCGAACACCTTGAGGAACTCGTTCACCAGGCCGTATTGCGGGTTAAGCAGCCAGATCCACAGGATCGCGGCGGCGACCGACGGGACGACCACCGGCAGGTAGAAGATCGTGCGGAAGATGCCGATGCCCCGGATGCCGCGAGAGTTCAGCAGGAGGGCAATCCCAAGCGCCGTGGCGATCGCCAGCGGCACGCCGAAGAGGGTCAGGTACAGGGTATTGGTGAGCGACTTCCAGAAGAACGGATCGGCCGCCATCCGGCGGTAGTTGTCGAGACCCACGAAGGCCGGGTCCTGGAGGATCCTGAAGTCGGTGAAGCTGTAGTAGAACGACGCGAGCGCCGGGTACAGATAGAAGCACAGGAAGCCGACCAGCCAGGGCGAGATGAACAGCAACCCGACGGCGAGGTTGCGCCGTTCGGCCCGGGTGGGCGCGGTCAGTCGCCGCCGCGGTGGATTCGTCCTGGCGACGGCGTGGGCGGCCGCCCCGGCGTTCATCGGGCCGCCAGGCCTCCAGCCCGACTCGGGTCGTCGACCGTGTCGAAGTAGGGGGCCACCAGGTCGCGGGCCTCCTCGCAATGGAGCTGGAAGGCACGCGCAGCGGCCTCGGAGTTGCCGCCTCGCAGGGCGTCGAGCAGCGGGCGGTGTTGCGCCGCGGTCGTCTCCAGGGAGAAATGGAGCCGGTCGTCGTAGCGGATGAGGGTCTGGACGGCCGGCACGTGGCGGAGGAACACCTCGTGCAGCCGGCGGTTCCGGCTCAGCAGACAGACCTGCTCGTGGAAGGCTAGGTCGGTCGCGCGGACCGCGGCGACGTCGCCGGCCGCAGCAGCGGCCTCGATGCCCCGCACGATGGTCTCGAGCTCAGCGAGCACTTGTGGCTCCGCCGCCCGGACGATCAGCTGCGCGGCGCGGCCCTCGATGGCCGCCCGGACGTCATAGATCTCGCGCACGTCGGCGGCGGTCAGGCTGACCACGAAGGCGCCCCGCCGGGTGCCTTCCACGATGAGCCCCTCGACCGCCAGGACCCGGAACGCTTCGCGGACGGTGCCTCGGCTGACGTTGAGCTGAGAAGCGATCCTGGCTTCGACCAGGTGCGTCCCGCGGACGAGGCCGCCGGCCAGGATCCGGTCGCGCAGGATGTCGGCAGCGTCGGTGGCCAGGCGGCGGGGAGCCGGCAGGGCGGGCAGGTCCGGGAGTGGGTCAGGCGGCGCGGGCCCCTCGATCCGGCTCGGCGCGGGCCCGTCGATCACGCTCGGCGCGATGGCCACCCGTTGGGTGATCGACGATCTGTCCACGGGTCGCCCTCCCTGGCCGTCGCGCCGGACGGACCGGCTAGACCGGCTGACTCTACACCGTCCGATGGGCGTCGGTCAGCGGTCGACCGACGACCGTCGTACGTCAGGAACGCGAGCTTACGACGTCGTCGGAGGCTCCCGTTGAGCGGGCGAACTGGCTACGCGGTTGCGGCCACGACCCCGTCCTGCCGCTCTTGGAGAGGGCGGTTTGCCGTGGGCCGGCGGATGGGGGCGGCCGCGATCTTGCGCGACAGCCGTCGTCGGCGCCGGACGAGATCCGCCTCGAGCTCCGGCAGGCGTGAGCCGATGAAGCGGGCACGCTCGGCCAGGCGGCTTGCCCGATCGCACGCCTCGAGTGCGCCGGCCGGGTCCCGACGCCGGTGCTCGAGGACCTTGGCGACCTCGATCCAGCCGACGCCGGCCCGGTGTCCCCCGCCGAGCGCGAGGTCGCGCCAGGCCGCCAGTGCCTCGTCATGTCGGCCGAGCCGGCGCAGGAGGCGGGCGCGGTCGGCGAGCAGCGCGTCGCGATCGTGGGTCGACGGCCGGGTGCGCTCGTCCGGTGCATCGGCCCGGGTGGTCAGGATCGCCGTCCAGGATCGCGCCAGGATCCGCCGATCCGGCCCCGACTCCAGGGCACCGTCGAGGCAGTCGAGCGCCTCCTCGGAGCGCCCCAGTCGACGGTAGGCGCGTGCCAGGCCGGCCTGGTCGCCGACCGGCGCCGTCCGCCGATCGAGCGAATCGCCGAGATGAGACTCCGCGTGGGCCAACAGCCTGGCTAGCGATCGGACGTCTTCGTGGTTGTGCCGGACGACGCCGACCAGAGGCGCAGCAGAGCCGCCGCGCAGGAAGTCGAGGTAGTGGCCCGGGATCTGCCAGCCATCGACATCCGGTCCTCGATCCATCCCGAGCAGCTCGATCTCGACCGTCCTGAGGCGCGCGTCGGTGAGACGGTGGCGGAAGATCCGCCGGACGAACGGGAGGAGGTCCAGGTGACCGCCGTGCTCCGGAGGAGCTCGTCGGCTCATCCGATAGCGGGCGACGAGGAGCGGCCAGTCGAAGCCCCGGCCGTTGTAGGTGACCAGCCAGGCCTCGGGCGGGATCGCAGCCGCGAGCGCGTCCAGCAGAGCCGGCTCCTCGGCGTGATCCGGGAGGAGGAGCTGGACCTGCTGGAACCGGTCGCCGGTCCAGGTCCCCAGCCCGACGAGGAATGCGACGGTCCCGGTACCCGTCGCGAGCCCGGTCGTCTCCGTGTCGAGGCAGATGAGCGGGACACCGGGTGGAGCCCCGTCCGGCAGCCGGCCGAGTCGCTCGCGGTCGAGCGGCAGAAGCGTCGACGGGCGGTCGATCCTGACGTAGCCACCGCTCGACCCATGGATCCATTCGCCGTCCACCGCTTCGGCCAGGCGCCGGGCGAGCTCCTCACCGCGCTGTGCCAGCTCGGCCCGGACCGAGCCGGCGCGCAGGTGGATCGTCGGCTCCGTACCTGGAGGGTCGGGCGCGGACCGGGCGACAGCTGTCCGGTCGCGCTGGCGGCGCAGGTCGGCCAGCCGCCGGCCGAGGCGGAGGGCGCCCGGTTCGGTCATTCCGGACCGCCGGCCGTCACTCGAGGGCCGACTGTGCGATCCGCGCCCAACGCCCGGAGCAACCGCAGCGCAAGCGCCTTGGCGTCGACATCGGGCTCGAGTCTCGGCCCGGTGCACATCGGACAGCCACCCTCACACGCGCAGCCGGCGATCAGCCCGGCGGCACCGTCGAGCAGCTCGTCGGTCCGCTCGTACAGCCGTTCGCTCAGGCCGACCCCGCCAGGGACCGCTTCATACAGGTAGATCGTGGGGGCTTCGTGGTGAGGTGAGCGGACCTGAGTCACTAGTCCGAGATCGCGTGGATCGACCATCAGCAGGACGCTGGCGACGGCTTGAATCGCCCGGCCGGCTCCGAGCAGGGCGATGTCGAGCTCGTCCCGACGCCACGTCCCACCCGGCCGGACGTCCGCCGTCTCCGGACCCACCACCAGCCACGCGGCCGTCGTCTGGAGCTCGATCTCGGGCAGATGGATCCGGCCCCAGCCGATGTTCTCGTTGGTGACGAACTTGAGCTTCTTGTAGATCGTGGCCAGGCTGGCGATCATGACCTCGCCGTGGACCCGTCGGCCGCCGGTCCGGGCCGCCTCGGCGAAGACATCGAGCGGCTTGAGGGTCACTGCGCGGTCGGCTTGGGTGTAGTGATCGACGTCGACTCGTCGGACATAGGCCTTGCGCTCGTCCCAGTCGAGCCGGTCGACGTGGAACTGGATCGACTCGTGGAGGTAGATCGCGTCCTCGTGGACGAGCGTCTGAGCGCTGAACAGGTCGACCTCGCCGATGACCCGAGGCCGGTCGCGGGTGGTGTCGATGATGACCACGTTCTCCTGGGCGGCGGTCCGCAGCGACACCTCCGAGGCCGGGAAGTTCTCGCTCGACCAGTACCACCGCTCGTCACCGGCCTGGCGCACGTGGCCTTCCTCGGCCAGGAAGGCCAGCAAGTCGTCGGCGCTGCTCGGCCCGAACCGCTCGCCCGGCTCGAACGGCAGCTCGAAGGTCGCCGCCTTGAGATGGGCCAGCAGGACGTGGAGGTTGTCGGGATCCAGGCGGGCCTCCTCGGGGGCCCCGTCGAGGAGGTACTCCGGATGGCCGACCACGTAGCGATCGACCGGCGACGCGGACGCCACTAGCACGCCGACGCTGACCCCCTGGCGCCGGCCGGCCCGGCCGAGCTGCTGCCAGGTCGCCGCCACCGAGCCGGGGTAGCCGGCCAGGATGGCCACGTCCAGGCGGCCGATGTCGACACCGAGCTCGAGGGCGTTGGTGCTGACCACGCCAAGGACCTCGCCGTCGCGCAGCCCGCGTTCGATCGCCCGGCGCTCCGTGGGCAGGTATCCGCCCCGGTAGCCGCGGATCCGGGAGCGTGGACCGGCGCCCTCGCGGAGCGCCTCGCGCAGCCCGGTCAGGAGGATCTCCACGGCCGTGCGCGAGCGGCCGAAGACGATCGTCTGGCGGCCGGCGCGCAGGAACGGCAGTGCCCACCGGTCGGCGACGCCCAGCGCCGATCCGCGGGCGCCGGTGGCCGGATCGAGGAGCGGCGGCTCGACCAGCAGAACGTGGCGCTGGCTCGAGGGCGCGCCGTTCCGGTCGACCAGCGTCGCCGGGCGCCCGGTCAGCGTCGCGGCCAGCTCGGCCGGGTTTCCGATCGTGGCCGAACAGCACACGATGATCGGGTGCGAGCCGTAGTGGGCGCACAGTCGGAGCAGTCGTCGCAGGACGTTGGCGACGTGGCTCCCGAAGACCCCGCGGTAGGTGTGCAGCTCGTCGATCACGATCACCCGGAGCTGCTCGAACAGCTGGAACCACTTGGTGTGGTGGGGCAGGATCGCGGCGTGGAGCATGTCCGGGTTGGTGACCACGACCTGGCCGGCCGTCCGGATCGCCGAGCGGACCGGCGCTGGGGTGTCGCCGTCGTACGTGGCCGCCGAGACGCTCAGGCCGGCCGCTCGGGCGAGTTCGGCGAACTCGGCCACCTGGTCCTGTCCGAGGGCCTTGGTTGGGAACAGGAACAAGGCCCGAGCGGCCGGGTCGTCCGCCAGCGCCTGTAGGGTCGGGAGGGCATAGCACAGCGTCTTGCCCGAGGCGGTCGGAGTCACGACCACGACATCCTGGCTGGCCCGGACGGCCTCGATCGCGGCGGCCTGGTGGACGTACAGCTCGGTGATGCCGCGGCTCGTCAATCCGCGCTGGATCCGCGGATCGAGCCAGTCGGGCAGGGGAGCGGTCAGCGCGGGGCGGGGCGGGATCACCTCGTGATGGACGACCCCACCGGCGAACGACGGCTCGGCCAGGATCCCGTCAAGGACGGACTCGACGGAGGCAGGCGCGTAGCGGCGCATCGGCGATCCCTTCCCGCGATAGCGAACAGATGTACCAATCGGCCGGAGTCTAGCGCACCATCCGACCAGCGTGTGACAGCTCAGGTGTCACACGGGCGCGAGTTGACAGGCCCCTGAGTCGCAGCTAGGCTCGCCGACGATGGACCACCCGGAGGAACGGGCCGCCGAGCTGCCCGACTCGAATGAGTCGCCCGAGCGCGACCGTCCCGCGACTCGACCCGATCCCATCCAGCGAACACCGGGTCCGGATCTGGCCGGGCTGACCATCGCCGGGATTACTCGCCGCCGGGTCGCCTGGATCCTCGCGACCGTCGTGGCCCTCTGGATCGTGGCGGTCTTCGCCCGGCAGGTCACCGATGCCGGCGCGGCGGTCGATCGTGCCGACCGGCTCCGGGGCGAGAACACTGGTCTGGCCAGCCTCGTCGGGGAGCTCCACCAGGAGCTCGACCTGGTCCAGCAACAGGCCTTCATCGAGCAGCAAGCCCGGGCGAACGGCTTGGGCGGCAAGGGCGAGCACCCGTTCATCCTCGGCCCCGATGCACCGCCGCTGACCGCCAACGCACCCGGGTCGGCCGCCGTCCGCCTCGGCGCCATGGCGCCGCGCAGCGCGCCGCTCGACGTCTGGCTGGACCTCCTCTTCGGCCCGAGCGGGTGACGCCTA
This sequence comes from Chloroflexota bacterium, assembly GCA_039931975.1. Taxonomy (GTDB): domain Bacteria; phylum Chloroflexota; class Limnocylindria; order Limnocylindrales; family CSP1-4; genus Chersky-267. The sequence goes on from JBDTQW010000026.1 coordinate 28,301, forward strand.
GCCCAGCCGCTGAGGCCCGGGCCGGGCTCGACCTACGGGCTGCCCCGACGCCTGTTCAGGCCGGTTCCTCCTGCTGAAAGACGACCTCGCGCTTCTTCCGGATCGACGGCAGGACGGCGATCGCGATCGCGATCGCGGCGGCGACGAGAAGGACGCGTCTTTACTCGAACTCCACGACGATCTTGATCTCGTTCTCTGGGTGCGCGGTCGGCTACGCTGACGGCAAGCTCGTACGCAGCGGGGATGATGGGGCCTTCCGCCCGTCCGCCGACCTGCGCGACCTTGCAGTGCCCGAGACGCTGACCGCCTTGATCGCGGCGAGGCTTGACGCGCTCGAGCCTGCCGAACACCGGCTCATCGCGGACGCAGCGGTGCTGGGCCAAAGCTTCACGCCGACTGCGCTTGCCGCGGTGGCCGGGGTCAGCGAGAAGGAGCTCGAACCACTGCTCCGGACGCTCCTCCGGCGCGAGATCCTGGCCCTCGCAGCCGATCCGCGCCGGCCCGAACGTGGTCAGTACGCGTTCGTCCAGGCGCTCATTCGCGAGGTGGCCTACAACACGCTCGCGCGGCGCGAGCGTCGCGCACGCCACCTGGCCGCCGCGCGGTACTTCGAATCGGTCGAGAGCGACGAGCTCACCGGCGCGGTCGCCGGACATCTCCTTGCCGCTTTTGCCCTGAGCACACCCGGACCAGAAGCGGATGCTGTCGGCGGGCAGTCGCGGATCGCGTTGCGGGCCGCGGCGGATCGAGCCGCAGGCCTGGGCGCACAGGCGCAGTCGGTCGCTTTTCTCGAACAGGCGCTCACGGTGACAAGGGAGCCGGCGGACGAGGCCGATCTTCGCGAACGAGCCGGCCGGTCGGCGTCGAACGCCGGGCAGCATGACCGCGCCGAAGCGTTCCTGCGCGAGGCGCTCGAGATCCGCCGTGAGCTGGGGGTCCCTTCGGCGATCGCGACTGCGACCGCCGCGCCGGGCGAAGTACTGCTCCTGGGTTACCGCCTGGATGCGGCAAGGGAGTTGCTGGGCGCGTGGCTCGCCATGCCCGACCCCACGTCCGACCCGGCAGGGATCCAGATCGGCGCTCAGCTGGCAAAGTGCTTCTCGATGTTCTCGGAAGCCCACCGTGCGGTCGAGACCGCGGACCGGGTCCTGGCGGCGGCAGAGGAAGCGGACATGATTGCGATCGTCGCCGACACGTTGATCACCAAAGGTGGCGCCCTCGGTGACCTCGGCCGCAGCTATGAGGCGATCCGCGCGCTCCGGACCGGGCTCGAACTGGCGCGGTCGGGCGACATGCCGAAGACCGTGCTACGTG
>JBDTQW010000027.1:0-29555 GCA_039931975.1 Chloroflexota bacterium
TCAGCCGCCAGCTGTGGTGGGGCCACCGGATCCCGGCGTGGTACTGCCCCGACGGCCACGTCACGGTCAGCGACGACGCGGCCGGGCCGTCGGCCTGCGCGACCTGCGGCCGGGCGCGTGCTGAGCTCGAGCAGGACCCGGACATCTTCGACACCTGGTTCAGCTCGGGCCTGTGGCCGTTCTCGACCCTGGGTTGGCCGGATGACACGCCGGACCTGCGCCGCTTCTATCCGGGCACGGTGATGGAGACCGGCTACGACATCATCTTCTTCTGGGTCGCCCGGATGATGATGCTCGGGATCCATTTCATGGACGAGCCGCCGTTCGAGACCGTCTACCTCCACGGCCTCGTCCGGACGGGCGGCGGCGCCAAGATGAGCAAGACCGCGGGTAACGTCGTCGATCCGCTCGAGGCGATCGACGAGATCGGCGCCGACGCGCTGCGGTTCGCGCTGATCCACGGCATCGCGCCGGGTGCCGACCAGAAGTTCACTCAGGAGAAGCTCGAGAACGCGCGCAACTTCGGCAACAAGCTCTGGAATGCGGCCCGCTTCGTGCTCGGAGCACGGCCATCATCGATCCCCGCCGATGCCGCGCGCCGCGGGCCGGACCTCGCCCGGCTGGGACCGGCCGACCGCTGGCTTCGCTCTCGGATGGCCGCAACGGTGTCCGGCGTCGACGAGGCGATGGACGGGTTCGCTTTTGGTGAGGCGACCCGGCTACTGTACGAGACCACCTGGAACGAGTTCTGCGACTGGGGCCTCGAGCTCGCCAAGGTCCGTCTGGCCGACCAGGCGCTGCCCGAGGCCGATCGGGAGGCGACCTGGTGGGCGCTGGTGGAGGCCCTCGACGGGCTGCTCCGCCTGCTCCATCCGTTCCTGCCCTTCGTGACCGAGGCGATCTGGGCGGCGACGCCGCACGCGGCCGACGATCCGGAGCTGTTGATCGTCGCCGACTGGCCGGATCCGGGCGCCTGGGCCGCCGCGCGCGATATCGCAGTCGAGGGCGAGGTCGATCGCGTTCGGGCGCTCATCAGCGAGATCCGTAACGCCCGAGCGACCGCCCGGATCGCGCCCGGCGAGGGCCGACCGGCCGACGTCCTCGTGCCCGCGGACCTGGCAGCCACGTTCGATGCGCTCGTGCCGGCGATCGAGCGGCTTGCCCGTGTTCGCCCGCTGACTCGTCACGCCGACCGGGCCGCGTTCCTGGGGGCCGAACGGTCCGGCTCCCTGGCGGTGATCGCCGGCGACCTCGAGGTCCGGATCGCGGCCGGTCCGGCCGACGCGACGGCCGAGCGGACACGGCTCGAGCGGGAGCTGGCCGACGCCGAGCGTCAGCTCAACGCCGCGGAGGCGCGGCTGGCCAACCAGGAATTCCTCGACAAGGCGCCGCCCACCGTGGTGGACGGCGCCCGGGCGCGAGCGACCGAGCTCGCCGACCAGGTCGCTCGGCTCAGGGAGCGACTCGGAGGGTCGTGATCGGCGGCCGGTGGAGGAGGTCGGCCGGGCGCCGCTGCGATCTGGCTACGCTGCGGGTCAGCCCTTGACGGCGCCGCCGGTGATGCCCCGCACGAAGTAGCGCTGCAGGGCGAAGAAGACGACCAATGGAAGCGCCATCGAGATGAACGCTGCCGCCATGAGCAGCTGCCAGTCGCCACCAAGGGACGTCGAGAGGTTCGCGATGGCGATCGTGAGCGGAAGGTTCCCGGCATTCTGGGCCCCGATGAACATCAGGGCGACCAGGAGGTCGTTCCAGACGAACAAGAACTGGAAGATCGCCAGGGCGGCGAGGACCGGCACGCTCATCGGGAGTGCGAGCCGGAAGAAGGCCGAAGCGTGACCCGCGCCGTCGATCGCGGCGGACTCGAAGACCTCCTTCGGGAGGCCGCGCATGTATCCCGTCACCAGAAAGATGGCGAACGGAAGCCCGTAGCCGGTGTGGGCCAGCCAGACCGCTACGAACGCGCCCGGCCCCGCTCCGAGGAGATGGATGCCTTTTGGTCCGAGCAGGGTAAGCAGCGGAACGAACGTGGTCTGGAGCGGGATCACCAGGAGCGCCACGAGCACGACGAAGATCCAGTCGCGACCGCGGAAGTGCATCCATGAGAACGCATAGGCCGCGAATGACGCGACGGCGATCGGGATGATCGTGGCTGGGAGGGTGATGAGCACGCTGTTCACGAACGCGTTCGCGATCCCGTTGCGCGCGAGAACCTGCTCGTAGTTGGCGATCGTGAAGTCCCACGGCGGGAACAAGGCGGTCCACCAGCCCGAGTTGGCCACGTCGATCGGCGGCCGCACTGAGTTGATGAACAGCCCGATCGTCGGTAGGAGCCAGATGACGACGAGCCCGATCACGGCCCCGTGGAGCAGCAGTCGTCGCCACCGAATGGTCCGACGCCCGCGGTTGGCCACGATCGTGGTGCTGTCGGTGGCGGCTGATGCCGTCATCGGATCGCCTCCTGTTCGCGGAACCGTCGGATGTTGATGATCATCACGGGAACGATGAGGACGAGGAGGACCACCGCGATCGCGCTCGCCCGTCCCGGCTGGTTGTTGGTGAACAATTCCTTGTACATCTGATTGGCGATGACATTGGTGTCGAAGTTCCCGCTGGTCATCACGTAGACGATATCGAAGGCCTTGAGCGCCGTGATCACCATCGTCGTCGCGACCACGGCGATCGCCGGGAGCAGCAACGGGAGGGTGATCCCGCGGAAGACCTGGAGCTCCGTCGCCCCGTCGACCCGGGCGGCCTCCATCAGCTCGACACTGATGCCCTTGAGGGCCGCCGACAGGATGACCATACAGAAGCCGGTCCAGATCCAGACGGCGACAAGGATCAGGGCGATCGTGTTGGTCGGAGCGTCCTGAAGCCAGGTCTGGGGCTGGAAGCCCACGGCGGTGACCGCGGCGTTGAGGAGACCCGTCTGGGGCTGACCCGGCGGGGCGTAGTCATAGACGAAGCGCCAGATGATCCCGGCGCCGACGAAGCTGATCGCCAGCGGCAGGAAGATGACCGACTTGGCCGCCGGCTCGTAGCGCACGCGGTCGACCAGGACCGCGATGAGCAAGCCCAGGCCCACCGCCAGCGCCGTCAGCAGCACCAGCCAGATCACGTTGTTGCGCAGCGAGACGAGGGTATCCGCGTTGCTCAGGAAGTAGGCGTAGTTGTTCAGGCCGACGAAGGCTTTCGAGAACCTGTCCTGGAAGCTGAGGACGATCGTGTTGAACGTCGGGTAGACGAGGAAGAAGCCGAGGAACGCCAGCGCCGGGGCGAGCCAAAGCCACGGCCGGATCCGGCCCTGCCAGCGTTCGGGCACGGGCCGCAGCAGTGTCTCGATGAGGAGGATGTAACCGATCAAGAAAGCGGGCAGACCGACGACGATGAGGATCGCCGCGACGAGCCGGGTATCCATCACACCTCCAGATCACCGGGCTCACGGTCGGGGCAGCTTGGGCCGCCCCGACCGGTGAGGAAACTGTCAGGGAGTGTAGGAACTCGTCTGGACGGAATCCAGGTTAGCCAGGATCGAGTCCAGCTTGGTCGCATCCTGGGCATACGAGACGACGGCCTTGAAGAACGCGTCCTGCATCGCCTGGGGCATGTTGTCCCCGGCGTCGAACCGGAAGACCTTCGCACCCACCAGCGCCGCGGCTGCCTTCTTGAGGATGTCGTTCGGGTAGTTCGTGACCAGCTTGTTGGCTGACAGCGCACCGCCGCGGCCGACCCAGATGGACTGGGCTTCCGGCGTAGCGAGGTAGGCGACCAGCGACTTGGCCTGGGGCGTGTCGTTGAACATCCCGAACAGGTCGCCTCCGCCCTCGACCGCGCCCGCGAACGTCGGGTTCATGTCCGGCCATGGGGTGAAGTCGAACTGGCCGTCCTTGGCGCCACCTGTCTTCTTGAAGGCGTCGGTGATGAACGTGGCGTGGTTGACGAAGACGCAGCCGGGTGGGTTGGAGAACAGCTTGTCGCCTGTGGCCACGAAGGCCGTGGCGTTGGCGTTCTTGCCGCCGCCGTAGGTATCCGCGATGACGTTGCCGAAAGCCTCGAAGGCCTGCTTGATCTCGGGCGAAGTCCACGTCTGCTGGCCAGCCGTCCACTTGTCGTAGACGTCGGGGCCGCTCTGACGGAGGACGAAGCCCTCGATCCAGTCGCTACCGGGCCAGCCGCTGGCGGCCCCGGACTCGAGCCCGACGCAGAAGGTCTTGGCGTCACCACCGATGGTGTCGGCGGTCTGCTTGCCCTTGGCCAGGAGATCGTCGTAGCTGGTCGGGTCACCGGCCTTGTAGACGTCGGTGTTGTACCAGAACAAGCCCTTGATGTCGGCCTTGATGAAGATGCCGGTGAGCGCGTTGTCGATCGTTCCGAGGGAAACCAGACCCGGTGCCGTGTTGGCGGAATAGGCGGTCATGTCGACCACGTCGGTGAGCGGCTTCAGGGCTCCCGCCTTGGCGTACTCCTGCATCTGCCCCGGCCCCGGCAGGCCGGCAAGGTCCGGCAGCAAGCCCGACCGGATACCGGTCGACAGGATGTTGTTGATGTCGCGGGTGCCGGTGTACTCGACCTTGGCCCCAGTCTGGTCCTCCCAGGGCTTGACCATGGCCAAGAACGATTCCTGCTCGGCGCCCGTCCAGGTCCCGATGACCGAGACTGAGCCACCGAGTTGCCCACCACCCGTCGAGGCCCCCGGGGAACCGGCCGCAGACGACCCGCCGGCTGTCGGCGCGGTCGTGGGGGCCGCGCTCGGCGTGCCGCTGCTGCACCCGGCGACAAGCAGCCCCGCCGCGACGAACAGGGTCGCTGCCCGACCGAGCGTGCGCGTTGAACGTTGATCCACGATCTTGATCTCCTCTCCTAGGGCGCCGGGTATCCGCCCGGTCACCTCCTGTTGGTGGTTGGTCTCCTCCGTTGCTCCTCCAGTCATGCCCCTCCGGAACGCCCGGGGCCCACGGCGGCGGTCGATTCGCGAATGACGAGTTGGGTCGGCAGGAGCGTCCGCTGGGCGACCGGTCGACCAGCCACGCGCTCAACGAGTAGCTGCCCGGCGGCCTTGCCCAGGCCTCGGGCTGGCAGGTGGACGGTGGTCAGCGGTGGGTCGAAGTGCTCGGCGAGGGCGATGTCATCGAAGCCCACGACGGACACGTCCCGGGGCACCTTGAGGTGGGCGTCGCGCAAGCCCCGCAGGGCCCCGAGCGCGACCACGTCACTGGCCACGAAGACCGCACTCAGGTCGGTGCGCCGGAGCAGCTCGGCCATGGCCAGGTGGCCGCTGCCAGGGTCGAATGCGCCTTCGATCACCAGACGATCGTCGGCCGGGACGCCGGCCGCGTCAAGCGCTTCCCGGTACCCGGCCAGCCGTGAGGTCGCGGCGGTATACGCCAGCGGCGCATTGGTGATGCAGCCGATCCGGCGGTGACCCAGCTCGAGCAGGTGCTCGACGGCGCGCCGGGCGCCGGCCCGGTTGTCGACGTCGACGCTCGGCGTGTCGAGATCCGGGCGCGATCCCTGGAGGACGATCGGAAAGCCTTCCCGCACGAGGCCGGCGAGTTCGTCATCATCGGCCCGCGGACCGGACACGACCAGGCCGTCGGTCCGGTGCGACCGCAGGAGATCGGCGTAGGTCCCGTCACCCGGGGCCATCGCCTCGATCAGGACCCGGTAACCGCCGGCCCGGGCGGCGCTCGCCAGCCCATGGAGCGTCTCGGCGAGCAGCGCATCGGTGGCGACCTGCTCGGCCGATTGGCGCAGGACCAGGCCCAAGGTCAGGCTGCGTCCGCCGGCCAGCTGGCTGGCGGCGCCGTGGGGGTGGTAGCCGAGCTCGAGGGCGGCCGCCTGCACCCGCCGCCGGGTCTCGATCGGGATGCTGGCGCCGGCCCGACCGTTGATCACGAACGAGACGGTCGTCCTGGACACACCGGCGACCGCCGCTACATCTGCGCTGGTCGGACGCCGTCGTTGGGGCAATTCGGTCTCCGGACGGGGAAGGGGCCAGAGGTCGGCAGCGGGAGGGGAGGGCCCGTGGCCCAAGATACTAACTCGCGTTAGTAACGCGCATTATCTTAACCCTGCGCGGAACGTCAAGATGGGTTCCGCGACCACGTCACACCCGGATCGTGACCTCGAGCTCGCCGGTCTTGCGCAGGACCTCGGCGCTGGTCGTGCCCCGCCAGCGATGGAACAGGAGGTCGACCGACGCGTCGCCGATGCGCAGCCCGGTCACGGTCAGCTTGCCCAGCCAGGTGGGCAGGTGCGGGCGGACCAGCTCCAGGGTCCGGTCGGCGGCGCTCGCGCGGGCGCCGATCATGGTCCGGACCAGCAACAGGGCAGAGGCCGCCGACCAGGCCTGCGGCGAGCAGGCGACGGGGTAGGGGACCGGTACGCTGACATCGGTCCGGTCGAAGCCGCAGTACAGCTCGGGCAGGCGCAGATCCGGGAAGCGCTGGGCTGCCTCGAAGATCCGACCCGCCAGGGCACTCGCTTCCAGGTCGAAGCCATAGCGCTTGATCCCGGCCACGATCAGGGCGTTGTCGTGGGGCCAGATCGAGCCGGTGTGGTAGCCGAGCGGGTTGTAGCCGGGCTGGCCCGATGCGTACGTCCGGACGCCCCAGCCCGAGTCGAGCTGCGGCCCGGCCAGCTCCTCCACGACCAGGTTCGCCCGGGCCTTGTCAATGATCCCGCCCCAGAGCGCCTGGCCGACGTTCGAGGCCAGCGCGTCCATCGGGCGCTTCGACCCATCGAGGGCCATCGCGTAGAAGCCTCGATCGGGCAGCCAGAAACGCTCGTTGAACAGGCTCTTCAGCTCGTCGGCCTCGCGCTCCAGCCGGTCGGCCAGGTCGCCCTCGCCGCGCCGCCGCGCCAGTCGGGCCACCCGGCGCTTGGCGTCGTGGACGTAGGCCTGGACCTCGGCCAGCGCGATCGGCCCTTCTCCGGTACGGCCGGTGCGGTCGCGAACCGCGTCGACCGAATCCTTCCAGCCCTGGTTGATCAGGCCACGCTCGGACCGACGGCGGTACTCCACGAAGCCGTCGCCGTCGAGGTCGCCGAAACGGTCGATCCAGCTGAGGGCGGCGAGGGCATTGGGCCACAGCCGATCGACCAGTGCATCGTCCCCGGTCCAGTCGTGGGTCTCGCCCAGGAGGATCAGCCAAAGGGGCGTCGAGTCGACGCTGCCGTAATACATCGCATACGGGAGCTCGCCGGTCCGGGCCATCTCGCCGGTCCGGATCTCGTGCAGGATCTTGCCCGGCTCGGCGTCGGCCCGCGGGTCGTCCACCACGGCCTGCCGGGCCGCCAGGACCTCGAGGGTGGCCACAGCCATGTCGGGCCGGAAGGCGATCGATTCGTAGGCCGAGATCATCGCGTCCCGGCCGAACAACGTGGCGAACCAGGGCACGCCGGCGGCGAAGTAGTGCTCGCCGGGACGCGGGCCGTCGTTGAGCAGGAGCCGGAGGTCGGCGACACTGCGCGCGATCAGACGGTCGAACAGCTCGTTGTCCGACTCCACCTTGGCCATCCCCGCCCGCCAGGCGGTATACGCTGCCGCTCCATCCTCCTCGTCGATCGGCGGGGGCGGCCCGGGATCCAGGGTGACGTCCGGCGGGTCGTCGACCTCGCCCGCCGGTAGTGAGGCCTCGTCGGCCCAGACGGTCCATTCGACGGCGTTCTCGCCCCCTGGGCCGACCTCGAGCCGCCAGCGCAGGACGAGTCCGGCGCCCGGCACGCGGCGGCTCTCGGGCAGGTCGTCGAGGGCGATGACCTCGGCCGGCGTGAAGGCGACCTGGGTCCGTCGCAACACCCCGTCGCGCCCGACGTGGCCGAATGCCAGCCGGCCCGTCCCGACCACGATCGGCAGGGGCCGGCCCGTCGACTCACGGGCATGGCCCCGGACCTCGAAGATGTCCGCGGCATCGACGCCCAGGGACAGATCGACCGTGACCATCTCGGGATGGTCGGTGAAGTTGGCCACGGTCAGCCGCTCGCGAAGGCCCGCGCCGACGATCCGCTGCCGGGTGAAGCCGAGCGACTGCCGGGCGAGCAAGCGGTCCGGAGCGATCTTGTCGCCGGGATCGCGTCGGACCTCCGCGTTGGTCAGCTGGATCGTGCTCCGGAAGTTCTCGTCGACGTCGCCGCGCAGGAGGGTCGGTCTGGCGCCGTCGACGTGAACCACCGAGCAGGCGAGGATGCGGGTATCGGAGCGATAGAGACCGAGGCCGCGGGAGTCGCGGTGGACGTCCCCGAACGGATCGGTCAGCAGGTACAGGTCGCCCTGCTTGAGGACGGCCACCCCACCCAGGTCGGTCGCGTGGACCACCACCCGCGCGGGTGGGGCGATCCGTCGGAGTGGTCGATCGTCGGTCGTCACGCCTCAAGTCTATCGAGCCAGGCGCCGTCCGCTGCTACCATACGGCCAGTCCACACACACAGGGGTCCCGCTCGTGCCGCTCGAGTTCCTGAAGCGCAGATCCAGCGAGGCGCCGAGCGTCGCCGTGCCCCCCAGCCCGATCCCCGAGGAGGTCGCGGCCCAGGACTACATCCTGAAGCTGTACTACGCGGGCAAGAGCAGCGAGGGCGTCCGGTTCAAGGCCGGCTCACGGGCGATGGACGAGCTGCCATCGATGCTGAGCGGCTTGGCCCAGAGCGAGATCGAGGTCGTCGAGCCCCTGCCGATCGAGTTCAGCCAGGCCACCCCGACGATCGTCCGGCCGTCCGAGGCGATGCAATGGCTCAATGCCCATCACGCCGCCTCGCCGATCACCCGCCACTCGCTCGTCGTGCTGGAGTCGATCGATGCGATCGACCTCGCCTTCGACACGTTCGTCTGCTCCATGTTCGACGGCGACGTCGACACCTCCGGTTACCCCGAGTACAACGCGGTGATCGGCGGGGTCGCGAGCCACTGGGACGAGGCGACCGGCGACATGATCGTCCGCGCCGTCGTGGGCTGGGGCGGCAAGGGCGTCCGCGGCGACACGGATCGGATTGGCTCGCGGATCCTGGCCGGGCTGTTCAACAACGTGATCGCCAACCAGTACGCCCTTGGCGTGACCCAGATCGAGCGGCCCGTGCCGGCTGCCGGGCGCGGCGGATTGGTCTGCGCCCATTGCGGTTTCGCCTCGGGCCACGAGCGGGCGTTCTATTGCCCGAAGTGCGGCATGCGTCTGCTCCGCGGCTGATCGACCGACCACGCCGCCGTGCCCACCTACGATTACCTGTGCACCGTCTGCGGGCACCGGGAGGAGACTGTCCACGGCATCCATGGGCAGGGTCCCACGACCTGTCCGGTGTGTGGCGGCCCCGTGCGCAAGGCCGTCGCGGCGCCGGCGGTCCATTACAAGGGATCGGGCTGGGCCAAGAAGGACCGCAGCGCGGCCAGCGCGAACCGGGCCGCGGCCAAGGCCGATGCAGGAGGGGACGGCTCGAAGGACGCACCCTCGAAGGACGCTGACGGAAGTCCTCCCGCCTCGGACAAGACTCGGGACAAGTCGTCGGACAAGAGCTCCGACAAGACCTCGGACAAGACCTCGGACAAGAGCTCCGACAAGACTCGGGACAAGACCTCGGACAAGACTTCGGACAAGACTTCGACCCCGGCCGCGTCGGCCGATCGTCCGATCAACGGGCCTTCATCCTCAGCGACGGCCGAGGCCGACTGACCCGTGGCCGGTGCGGCGTCCGACTGGATCACGATCGCCGAGGCGGTCGACATCCTGAAGGCCGCCAACGTCCGGTTCACGGCCGCGACGGTCGGCGGTTGGGCGCGCAAGGGCAAGCTCCAGAGCATGAAGCTCGGTGGTCGACGCTACGTCAAGCGCGGCCAGGTCCGCGCGCTCATCGCCGCTCCTCGGACGGTCCGCACCGACGCGCTCCAGGCCGCCCTCTTCGAAGACTGGACCGGGTGAAGCCCGAGGGGCCACCGCCGAAGGCGGATCTCATCGGCCGAGTCTCGGCCCGGGTGCTCGAGTTCCCACCGGTCCGCTGGCTCAAGCCGATCCTCGACGACTACACCGTGGCGGGCGGCGGGCTGCTGGCCTCCGGCGTGGCGTTCAACTCGCTCTTCGCCGTGCTGCCGGCGATCCTCCTCATCGTGTCCTTGCTCGGCCTGTTCCTGAACGACCCGCTGCGGCTGGAGCAGCTCCTCCAGGTGGTCGCCCAGCAGTTCCCGCCGCTCGAGGAGTTCTTCCGTCAGGCGTTCGACCAGTTCCGGGCGGGCGCCGTGTCCTTCTCGGTCCTCGGCCTGGTCGGCCTGGTCTGGGGATCGAGCCGGTTCTACCAGTCGCTGGACGAGGCGATCGCCCGCATCTTCCGGGGGAGCCGCGAACGCGACCCGTTCCAACGCGGGCTGCGCGGGGTGCTGTCGGTGGGCCTGCTCATCGGGGCCGTCGTCGGGGCGGTCGGCCTGGGTCAGATCGTCGACGATGTCCGGGTCGACCTGCCCGGGGTCTCGGGCCTGATCGAGATCATGACGGCCGCGCTCGGCTCGATCGTCGGGACCGCGGCCATCTTCGCCGGCGTGGTGGCCGTGATCTACCGGATGGTCCCCACCGAGACCCCATCCTGGCGGGCGATCTGGCGACCGGCGGTCGCGGCCGGGATCGCCCTGGCCGCGCTGACCGGGATCTTCGCCGTGTTGACACCGAGGCTCATCGGGGCGCTCCACGTGTACGCCGCGTTCGTGGCGGTTTTCGCCGCGATGATCTGGCTCTCATACCTCGCCCAGGCCCTCCTGGTCGGGGCCGCGTGGGTCCACCGTCGAGCGCAGGCCGAAACCGCGCGCCGGCCGCTTTGAGGGTCCAACCATTCGGCGTCGAACCGAGCGGGACGGCCGCGGTCGACTGAGATCGGCCGGACTAGTGCTGCTGGGTCCCGCAGCGGCGGCAGAAGCGCGCGCGTGCCGAGAGTGGGAGGCTACAGCTCACGCAGGCCTGGACGCCAGTGGGACCGGGCTCGTTGATGACATCCTCGCTCGACGCGGCCCAGAGGCCGGCCGTCCCGGACACGGCGCCGGCTGCGGGCCACTGGGGCGCAGCCCCGGCGGGCGGCATCGGCCACTGTGGCGGGGTCGACGGGGCGCCTCCAGTCGCGGCTGGTCGCACGGGCAGCGGCGGCTGGGGCGTCAGGATCGCCGGCGGCACCTCGAGCGGGCCCGGCTCCGGGCTGGACTCCGGAGCGACGATGTGCCAGATCGGCGGGCCGACGTGGTCGTCGGGATGCTCGGCATGCGCAGCCGCCCTGGCGGTCGCCTCGCGATCACGGTCAGCCTCGGCTGCGGCCTGGCGGGCTAGCTCGGCCTCGGCCGCCTCGGCCTGGCGGGCGCGCTCGGCCTCGGCATCCGCCGCAGCCTGGGCCTGTCGAGCGCGTTCCGCCTCGGCCTCGGTCTCGGCATCCGCCGCAGCCTGTCGAGCACGTTCGGCCTCCGCCTCGGCCACGGCGGCCTGGGCTGCGTGGCGGGCCAGCCCGGCCTCGGCGTCCGCTGCAGCCTGCCGCGCCCGCTCGGCTTCTGCATCGGCTGCAGCCTGGGCCTCGCGGGCGCGTTCAGTCTCCGCTTCGGCTGCGACCCGTTGGAGCCGATCAGCTTCGGCCACGGCGAGCGCCCATTCGGCGTCCGCCTTGGCCTGGCGGAGCCGCTCGGCCTGAGCCTCTGCCTGCGCCTGTCGGACGAGCTCGGCCTCGACCTCGGCGGCCAGGCGAACCCGTTCGATCTCGACGGCTTCCGCCGCCTTGCGGACCTGGTCGGCGTCGGCGACCTGCTGGGCCTGGACGACTTCCGCATCGGCCCGCGCCTCGGCCGCGCGGCGCAGCCGCTCGCCTTCGGCGAGCTCCCTAGCGCGGAGCACCTCGGCCTCGGCCTGGGCCTGGCGAGCCTGCTCGGCCTCCGCATCGACCAGGGCCTGGCGCAGGCGCTCAGCTTCGGCGTCGGCGGCCGCTTGTGCCTGTCGAGCGCGTTCCGCTTCGGCTTCGGCTTCGGCAGCCTCGGCCGCCTGGCGGGTGCGGTCAGCCTCGGCCTCAGCGGCCGCCTGCGCTTGGCGGGCTCGCTGGGCCTCGGCCTCAGCTTCGGCAGCCTGGCGGGCCCGCTCGGCCGCAGCTTCAGCTTCGGCCTGGCGGATCCGGTCGGCCTCCGCCTCGGCCTCGGCATCGGCGTGGCGGACTCGCTCTGCTTCGGCTTCCGCCTCGGCCTGGCGAACTCGCTCTGCTTCGGCTTCCGCCTCGTGCGCCAGGCGGGCGATCTCGGCCTCGGCGACGGCTCTGGCGACGTCGTCGTCGACCGGCTCCGCCTCGATCGTCACCAGCGAATCGGTTCCGCTGGCGAGGGCTGATGGGTCGATGGCCTCCGGCGCGTCAGCTCCGGCGGTCAGGGCAGGGGCGTCGAGAACGGTGTCGGTCGTGGGTTCGGGGAGGGCCGGCGGGGCGACGTCGGTCGTCGGCCAGGCGGCGGCACTGAGCTCGCCGTGGCCATTGCCGGCGACCGGGCCCGAATCGCCGAACGGCAGGGCGAAGCCGCTGTCGACGATCGAGTCCTGTACAGGGAACGGCGCCGCGAGGAGGTCCTGTTCGCCTTGAGGCGCGCAGCTCAGGCAGCGGTTCTCGGCCGTGTTCCAGCAGTTGGAGCAGGTGTACTGGCGGCACGACATGCAGAACAGGAACGTCTGATGGAACGCGTCGAGCTGGCGGCTGGTCAGCTCACGCTGCTCGTCGCTCCGGGCATCGGCCAGGGCGTCGTCGAGCGAGGTCTCGTCGCTGGAGACGAAGTTGACGAAGCCCTTGGAGAGGACCTTGAGCTTGCCCAGGCGCTTGCCCTTGGGCGCGGCTGCCTCGAAGGTGTAGCGAGTGCCACATCGTTCGCAGAATGATTCAGTCAGGATCTCGGGCATGCTGCCCTCGTCGCGGAGTCCAGCCGACGGATCGGGCGCAAGCGGTCCCGATGGGGGCAAAAGTATAGCCCAGGCCCCTCTCCAGACCCCCAACCGCAGGTACCGTTCAGGCCGTTCCGAAGGTCAGGGGCACGTGGCTTGCGAACGGCGACCCCCTGCTAGACTCCGGCCGACGATGCCACTCTTGTCCGGCCTCGAGCGCGTGCTCGAGCGCCTCCTGGAACGTCCCTCGGCGCGCCTGTTCGGGACCCGTCTCCAGCCGATCCAGATCCAGCGACGGATCGAGCGTGCCATGGAACGCGAGCGACAGATGCGTGGCCAGCGGGTGATGGTCCCGGATCGCTTCTCGGTCCATATCGCGCCGATCGATCTGGAGGCGCTCGGCGAGGCCGTCGACGACGTCGCGGCCCAGCTGGCCGATGCGGCGCTGGTCTTCGCCCGGGGCCGGGGCTACCTCCTGGCCGCCAGGCCGCGGGTGGAGCTCGTGCCCGATCGGACGGTCGGGGACGGCGACGTCCGGCTCGTGGCCGGCTTCGATGGGCCGGACCCGTCGCTCGACCCGGGCGCCGAAACCGACCATACGATGGTCTTCACGGTTCCCGAGCTGCGCGCCCCCTCCGCCCTGCTGCGGGCGGTCGACCCCGAGGGTCGTGAGCGTGAGATCCGGGTCGACGGCACGCTGTTGACTATCGGCCGAACCGAAGACAACGGCCTGGCCCTGGCCGACAGCCGGGTCTCGCGGCACCACGCTCGCCTGCGCGCCCGCCACGGCATGCTCGTCCTGACCGACCTGGACTCGACCAACGGCGTCCGGGTCAACGGGGTGAGGGTCGCCGAGGTCGCTCTCGGCGTGGGCGATCGGATCGAGATCGGCGATACCGTCCTGATCGTCGACGCGGTCGCTCCGGACTGATGGACCCGATCGTCGCGACGATCTGGCTCATCCGGCTCCTGTTCCTGGGTCTTCTCTACCTCTTCCTGTTCGGCGTGGTGCGGGTCCTCCTGCGGGATCTTCGCGCCGCTGCCCGGGAGCCGGTGACCGCCCTCGGGCGGTTGATCGTGGTCGCCTCGGAGGTCGAGGAACCGGCCCTTGGCACCGTGTTCCCGCTCGACGCGGTGGCCACCCTCGGCAGGGACGTCAACAACACGATCGTGGTCGACGACGGCTTTGCCAGCACGGAGCACGCCGTCCTCTCCTTCCGGGGGCGGGCGTGGTACCTCGAGGACCTCGAGAGCACGAACGGCACCTACCTCAACGGCGCACCGATCGACGGGCTGGCGTCGGCCGCCTTCGGCGACGAGATCCAGGTCGGCCGCGTGCGCTTCCGCCTGGAGCGCGCGGGGCAATGACCGGATGACCGCAGCCGGCGCCGTCCGGACGGGGATAGGCATCGGGCCGATCCGCCCGCGCTTCCGACGCCGCGAGCTCGGCCTGCTGGTCCTGGTCGCGATCGCGCTGGTGGCGGGCAGCGTCTCGCTGGGAACGACCCGGGCTCTTCTGGCCGATGGGACGCTGGCCCTCCAGCCTGCCAACCCGGTCCGCCTGGCCATCTACCTAGGTGCCCTGGGGGCCGCGCACCTGGCCCAGGTCCTGGCCGGCCGGCGCACCGACCAGGTCCTGCTGCCGGCCGTCGGCATGCTCGGCGGGCTGGGTCTGCTGCTCATGGAGCGGCTACCCCAGGACCAGGCCGGCTCGGCCTTCGGCGACTCTCTCGGCCTGGCCGGGGTCCAGCTGCTCTGGCTGCTCATCGCCATCACCGTCACCAGCTTTCTGGCCATCGTCGTCCGATCGGACACCTGGCTGCGCCGCTACAAGTACACCTGGGCAGCGGCCGGGATCGGCCTGCTGCTCTTGACCTTCGTCTTCGGGGAGGAGGCCAACGGCGCCCTGCTGA
The DNA here is from genome assembly GCA_039931975.1 of Chloroflexota bacterium. GTDB lineage: Bacteria > Chloroflexota > Limnocylindria > Limnocylindrales > CSP1-4 > Chersky-267. Next base: position 14,771 of record JBDTQW010000027.1, read on the forward strand.
CCCTCAGGATCGGGCCGTTCAGCGGCCAACCGACCGAGCTGCTCAAGGTCATCCTGGTCATCTTCCTGGCCGGCTACCTGGCCGAGTTTCGACCGCTCCTCATCGACGAGAGCACTCGCATCGGTCCACTCCGCCTGCCGCCGGTGCCGTACCTGCTGCCGATGGTCGCGATGTGGGCGATCGCGTTCGGGATCGTTGTCATCCAGCGCGACCTCGGTGCCGCGTTGCTGTTCTTTGCGGTGTTCCTCGCCCTGGTCTACGTGGCGACCGCCCGGATCGGCTACGTCGTGATCGGGCTGGTCCTCCTGGTCCTGGGCGCGGTCGCGGCGTACCAGCTCTTCCCGCACGTCAAGATCCGGGTCGACATCTGGATCGATCCGTTCGCCGACCCATCGGGTACCGGCTTCCAGGTCGTCCAGGCACTCATCGCCTTCGCACGAGGTGGCCTGCTCGGTACGGGGCTGGGGGCCGGCCTGCCGATGGTCGGCGGCAACCCGCCCATCCCGGCGATCCATACGGACTTCCCGCTGGCGGCGCTCGGCGAGGAGCTCGGGCTGATCGGGATCCTGGCCATCCTGGGGCTCTACCTGGTCATCATCGAGCGGGGCCTGCGCATCGCCGCCGCGGCCGCGGACGACTTCCGGGCGCTCCTCGCAGCCGGCCTCGCCCTGGTCGTCGGGGTCCAGGCGTTCATCATCGCCGCCGGCAATCTCAAGCTCATCCCGCTGACCGGCATCACCCTGCCGTTCATCAGCTACGGTGGCTCATCGCTCCTCGCCAACGCCTTGGTCGTCGGGCTGCTGCTGGCACTGTCCGATCGAGGGGTCGAGGCGCCACCACCACCGCGCCGCAGCCGGAGTGCGGTCGATCGGCTCCTCGGCCGGAGCGCGACGTGAACGCCACTCGGGGACCGGCCGCGGCCCCGATCGGACGAGGAGTCGTGCGCCTCGGGCTGGTCCTTCTCGTAGCGTTTGCGGTCCTGGCCGCCGGGGCCGGGTACTGGCAGGTGGTCCGCTCGGCCGACCTGGTCGGGCGACCCGACGACCCGCTCCTGATCGCGGCCGCGCGGAATGTCGTCCGGGGCGAGATCCGCGACCGAGACGGACACCTCCTCGCGACCTCCAAGCGCGATTCCCACGGGGAGCCCTACCGGGTCTATCCGAGCAGGGCGGTCGCGCCGGTCATCGGTTACGCCTCACGTCAGTTCGGGACCGCTGGGCTCGAGCGCGCCTACGACGCTGAGCTCACCGGGATCCGTGCCCCCGACCCCGTCGACGAGCTCCTGTCCAAGTTCGCGACCGACCGCTACCGTCCCCAGGACCTTGAACTGAGCCTGTCGCTCGATCTCCAGAAGGAAGCCGTCCGGCTCCTGGGCAAGGACAAGGGCGCGGTCGTCATGCTCGATCCGCGCAGCGGCGAGGTCCTCGCGCTGGCGTCGACGCCGACGTACGACGCCGGAGCGATCGCGGACCCGAATGCGGAAGCTTCCAGGAAGGCCTTCCAGGCGATCGCGGCCGACCGGGACAAGCCGCTCCTCGACCGGGCGATCCAGGGCCGCTATGTGCCCGGCTCGGTGTTCAAGATCGTGACCTCGATCGCGGCGTTCGGCTCAGGGGCGATCACCCCGGCCACCCGCTTCGCCCGCCAGCCGGCGGCCGAGAAGAACGGCCTGCTCGTCTCCGGCTTCCGCGTCCGCGATGGGCATCACCTGTTCACCGGCTCGCGGCCGCTCGCCTATCCGGAGGCGGTCGAGGTGTCCTGCAACATCTACTTCGCCCTGGCCGGGCTGGAGACCGGCGGCGAGGAGCTCGCCGGCTGGGCGGCCAAGCTCGGCTTCGGTGCGCCGATCCCGTTCGACCTGCCGACCGCATCGAGCCAGCTTACCAATGGCGGGGGCACGTTCGGCGGCGGGTTCGCCGACGACGTCGAGCTGGCCAATGCCTCCTACGGCCAGGGCGAGACCCTGGCGACCCCGCTCCAGATGGCCCTGGTGGCCGCCACGGTCGCGAACGGGGGCACGCTCATGAAGCCGCGCCTCGTCACGCGGCTGACCGGCAAGGACGGCAGCACCGACCTCGGCCCGGCCGTCTGGCGCCAGGTCGTCGATCCCGGAGTTGCGGCCGAGATCAACGCGGCGATGGTCCGCGCGGTCGAGGGCGACGAGGGCCGCCTGTTCACTCCCGGCGCCAAAGTCCCCGGCGTGTCGACCGCGGGCAAGACCGGTACCGCCCAGCTCGACGGCTCGGCCAAGCCCCATTCGTGGTTCATCGGCTTCGCCCCGGCCGACGATCCGCAGGTGGCCATCGCGGTCCTGGTCGAGTCCGGGGGCAGCGGCGGGACCCGGGCGTCGCCACTCGGCGGCAAGCTCATGGCCCGCTACCTCGATTCGATCCGGCCGTGACCGCCGAGGATCCCCGACCGGGTCGACCCCTGATCGAGCGGCTTGGGCTCGGGGCGATCGCCCTTGCCATCGCCGGGCTGTTCGTGTTCGTCGCGCTGGCGGCGTTCGCCGGCGGCGAGGCGTTCCTCGGGGTGATGGCCGGGCTCGGCTGCGTGATGACGCTGTGGGTCGGGGGCCTCACGCTCTTCCGCGGCTGAGCTCCGTCCGATCCAGTGGCCGACGCCCGTCCGCAAGGGTGCCGACCACCCTTCCGAACCAGATCGGCGACCCCGACGTACTATCTGTCGACACTTCGGGCCGCCGATGCCTGGCCGAGCCCACCTCCGCAGCCAGCGACCGACACCGTGTGCCCGGTGCAACCGGGTGTCACGTCATCCCGTGAGGGGGTCCGATGACGACGAAGATCCAACAGACCGGCGAGAAGGTCGTCGCCAACGTCGAGCGAGTGATCGTGGGCAAGCACGGCGAGGTCCGTCTCGCCCTCGTCGCCCTGATGTGTCGCGGGCACCTGCTGATCGAGGACGTTCCGGGGACGGGCAAGACGGTCCTGGCCAAGGCTCTCGCCCGGAGCCTGGGCTGCTCGTTCCGGCGGATCCAGTTCACCCCGGACCTCTTGCCGTCCGACGTGACCGGCCTGTCGATCTACAACCAGAAGACCCAGGAGTTCGAGTTCCGACCCGGCCCGATCATGGCCCAGGTCGTGCTCGCGGACGAGATCAACCGGGCGACGCCCAAGACTCAGTCGAGCCTGCTCGAATGCATGGACGAGCGGCAGGCCACGATCGACGGGGTCACCCACCAGATGCCCGATCCGTTCCTGGTCATCGCCACCCAGAACCCGATCGAATACGAGGGCACGTTCGCCCTGCCCGAGGCCCAGCTCGACCGGTTCATGCTCAGGATCCGGATGGGTTATCCCCAGCCGATCGACGAGATCGTCATCCTCGACGAGCAGAAGCGGACCCACCCGCTCGACGATCTGGGCGAGGTCGTGGGGCTCGAGGACCTGCGCGAGATGCAGGCGGCGATCCGCGAGGTACACGTCGAATCATCGATCAGCGACTACATCGTCCGGCTGGTCAATGGCACCCGTAACCATCCCGACGTGTACCTGGGCGCGTCCCCCCGGGGATCGATCGCGCTGTACCGTGCCAGCCAGGCCCTGGCCGGCCTGCTCGGCCGTGACTACGTCATCCCCGACGACGTGAAGATCCTGGCCGAGCCGGCACTGGCCCATCGGCTGATCATCAAGACGAGCTCGACGATCCACGATGTCCTGGCGGGTCAGGTGGTTCGAGAGCTGCTCGAGACGCTGCCGGTCGAACCCATCCGTGCTCCGGTCGGCGGCCCGCGATCGATCTCTCCGACGCCCCCGACGGCGGTGGCCGACGGCGGGCCGCGGCGCTGACCACGGCACGCAGCTGAACCGGGCAACCGATCGATGATCCGCCGGATCGAGCTCCTGGTCCTGGCGATCGTCCTGGTCGTTGCCGCCTTCTCGACCGGGCTGCCATTCCTGTTCTACCTCCTCTACCTGGCGATCCTGATCGGCGGCGGGAGCTACGTGCTGACCCGACTCGGCCTGGCCGATCTCGAGGCCGGCTATGCGGTGGGGCAGCTCCAGGGTCATGTCGGTGACCAGCTCCGGGTGACGTACACGCTGCGCAACGCGGGCCGGCTGCCGAAGCCCTGGCTGGAAGTCCACAACCCGACCAGCCTGCCGGTGGCGATCCCGGGCCGGGCGATCTCGTTGGGTCACCGCGGGGAGCGGAGCTGGGTCGCGAAGGTCCCGTTGACCCGGCGTGGCCACTTCCGGATCGAGCCTCTCCAGGTCCGCACCGGCGACCCGTTCGGTTTCTTCGAGGCATCGGCGACAGTCGGCCAGGCGGTCACTCTGATCGTCTACCCGCGGATCGAGCCGCTGCCGCTCTGGCGGCTTCCGGCGGCGAACCTCGAGGGCAGCCATGCCGCGCCCGAGCGGACGCTCCAGACCAGCCCCCTGGCGACCACCGTTCGACCATACGCCCCAGGCGACAGCATGAATCGGATCCACTGGAAGTCGACTGCTCGCCACGGTGAGATCCATGTCAAGGAGTTCGACCTCGAGCAGACGGCCGATGTCTGGATCTTCCTTGACCTCGACCGCAGGGTCCAGGCCGGTACGGGCGAGGAATCGACGACCGAGGTCGCGATCCGTTCGGCCGCCTCGATCGCCGATCGATCGCTAACCGAGAACCGGGCCGTTGGCCTCACTGCCTTCGGCCACCGGATGTCGGTCCTGCCGGCCGATCGCGGCGGGCGTCAGCACCTCAAGATCATGCAGCTCCTGGCCGCGGTGGATGCCGATGGCGCCGCACCCTTCGTGGAAGGATTGGTGACGGGCCTCGCGAGGCTCCGCCGGGGGATGACCGCGGTGATCATCACCTCGTCCCTGGACCGGGGCTGGGTCCGGCCGCTGGCCGGTCTTCGCGCGCGCGGCGTTGCTTGCGTCGTCCTGTCGGTCGATGCCGCGAGCGCCCGTGACGCGTCGGCGAACCGCTACCAGGCGCTGGGCCACGGCCCGGTCGTCGCCCCGGCGGACCCGGCCGCGGACCCGGATCTCCGCGCTCTCCGCCATGCCCTGGCCGAGCACGACCTGCGGACATTCCGCGTCGCTGCCGGGGTGGCCCTCGGCGAGCAGCTGGCGGGCTGAGTCGAACATGACCGCCATCACCTACGCGCCGAGCGCCCGCGCCGACGGCACCTCTGCGCGACGGTTCCCGCTCGCGCCGGCCGAGGGCTGGACGACGCTCGGGCTGGTGCTCCTGCTGTGTCTGACCCTGGCCTGGTCGATCGACGACGCCAGCTGGGTCGTCGGGCCGCGCGGGCTGACTGATTTCCTGGCCTGGGCGGTCGCCCTCGGTGTGGGTTGGGGCTTCCTGAGCGCCAAGGTCGGCTGGTCGCGCTGGCAGGCCCATCTGCTCGGAGCGACCTTCGCCGGGCTCATCCTGCCGATGATCGTCGGTGCCCGCCTGATGGTGGGCGGGGGGCCGGTCGACTGGTTCCGGGCTACCGCCGCGTCCTGCGTCGACGCCTACTTCGACCTCACCTATCGCGGGCTGCAGTTCACCACCGAGATCGGCCACTTCCTGCTCATCCTGGGCGCGATCGCATGGGCGACCGGACAGTTCGCCAGCTACGCCACGTTCCATCACCGCCGCCCGCTCAACGCGGTCCTGATCATCGGGCTCGGGCTCGTCGCCAACATGTCGCTGACCCTGCGCGACCAGCTGCCGTACCTGGTCATCTACAGCCTGTCTGCGCTGTTCCTGCTGATCCGGTTCCACGCCTACGACGAGCGCACGCTGTGGATCCGCCACCGGATCGGCGACGCCAACGCGCTGGGTGGGCTGTACCTGCGCGGCGGAACCGTGTTCGTGGCCAGCGCAGTGCTCGCGTCGCTGTTCCTGACGGCCACCGCGACGTCCGCCCCACTGGCCTCCGCGTGGAAGGGGGCGGACCAGAAACTCATCGCCTTGGGACAGGAGTTCCAGCGTGTCTTCCGGGGCGGCGGCCAGGGGACCCGGATCAACGCCGTCGACTTCACGGGCAGCGCGGTCATCGCCGGTCGATGGACCACCAACAGCGATCCGGTCCTGGAGGTGCGCGTCCCGGATGACGGCCGCTACTTCTGGCGCGCGGTCGTCTACGACCGCTTCGACGGCCACGGCTGGAGCTGGTCGCCACCCACCGAGACGCAATTGGCGGCCGGGGCGGGTGTGCTTAGCGAGAGCGCCGACAATCCACTCGCCCTGGCCGGCCGGCGCGAGGTGACCTTCGCGGTGCGCGAGCTCGACTTCAACCCGAAAGCGATGTTCGCTCCGGACATGCCGGCCAAGTCCGACGTCGAGACCACCGTGACCACCGTCGGGTCGGGAGCCCAGAGCTACTTCGGCGGCATGACATCCGATGCCACCTCGTATCAGATCACCGCGATGGTGCCGATCGACGGTCAGGTCGACCCGGTCAAGGGCCTGACGGCGAACAAGCTCAAGGTGGCCGGGACGGGCTATCCCGATGCCATCAAGCAGCTCTACCTGGGGGTCGAGCCGAACGTGGGCGGCCCCCACACAGACGCCCTGCTCGCGGCGATCTTGACCAGGCACCCCGAAGCCAAGGCCAGTCCGTACGACCTGGCCCGGGCGATCACGACGTATCTGACGACCGAGGGCGGGTTCATCTACGACGACAACGTGCTCGACATCGACTGCGGGCGGATGAGCGCCGTGGAGTGCTTCGCCCTGTCCAAGCACGGCTACTGCGAGCATTACGCAAGCACGATGGCGATCCTCCTGCGGATGAGTGGCGTGCCTGCCCGGGTCGCCGAGGGCTTCCTCCCATCGGTGCCAGTCGCCGGCGTCGAGACCATCCTCAAGAGCGCTTCGCACGCGTGGGTCGAGGTCTACTTCCCGGGCTACGGCTGGGTCACCTTCGATCCGACCGGGGGCGGCATCGGCCAGGATCGACCATTGCCCCAGGGCCCCCGCGTCAGCGCGCCCCCGGCGACGCCGCGAGCATCGCCCGGCGCGAGCAACGACGATGCCAACCCGCGCCGGAGCGTCGGGCCACCGAGCATCGACCCCAATGCCAGCGCCGGCGGGACCACGTCGGGCCGCGGTCCGGGCAGTGGACCGCTGATCGTCATCGGCCTGCTGTTGGCGATCGCGATGGGCGGTCTGGCGTTCATTGCCTGGCAGCGCGGGCCGCGGACCATCTCGGAGCCCGACGCGGTCTGGCGAGGGGTGGTCGGGCTGGCTCGCCGGTTGGGATTCGCACCCCGCCCCAGCCAGACGGTATTCGAATACAGCGGCTCGCTGGGCGAGATCCTGCCCAATGCCCGACCGGATCTCCAGACCGTGGCCCGAGCCAAGGTCGAGGTGGCCTACGGCCGCGGCCAGCTCGGCGACGATCGGCTGCGGTCGCTACGCGACGCCCAGCGGCGGCTGCGGGTCGCTCTGCTCCGGCTGGTCCTCCGCCGGCGCGAGCGGCGCGAGCGCAAGGGCCGCCGCCGCTGATCGCCTAGAGCGAGCCCGTCCGCTCGCGCTCCGCCGCGGCGTCCTCGCTGCGCGACTCGGCCGCCGCGTCCTCGCTGCGCGACTCGGCCGCCGCGGTCCCCGGCTCGACCGGGCCGGCGTCCGGCGTGCCGGCCTGGAGCGGGGCGAGGTGATCGGTCAGGTTGTGCGCGCGCAGGATGGCCCGCCCGCTCACGAACTCGACGACCGTGATCCCGGTCAGCCCCCAGGGAAATGTCCAGAAGCGCTCCAGGGGCAGGTCGAGCAGGGTCAGCAGCGCGACCTTGAAGATCCCGTCGTGGCCGACGAGGAGCGACCACGGGGTGTCGCTGCCATGACCGGCCGGATAGCCGCCCACGCTCGTCCGATCCGGCCCGGCACCGGGCACCGCCTCCGTCAGCGCGGCAATCGCCCGTCGGAGACTGTCGCGGATCCGCTCGGCGGCCGCCGGGATCGACTCGCCTCCGGGGGCGTTAGCCTCGGCCGGTCGGAGACGCCAGGCCTCGAGCTCGGCCGGATAGTGGGCGATGACCTCATCGCGATGGAGCCCCTCCCATGCCCCCTGGGCGATCTCGACGAGGCCCGGATCGGGCCGGATCGCCGGCACGGCCTTCTCGCCGTGGACCCGGCGCAGGGCGACCGCGGCCGCCTCGGCGGTCTCGGCGGCCCGGCCCAGCGGCGAGTGGCGGACCTCGACCGGCGGGCGGCCCGGGACGGGGATCCGGGGCGGGATCGTCGGAGTCGCGAGTCGGCTGCCGGCAAGCTCGGCCTGGCGCCGTCCGAGGGGCGAGAGCGGCGTCTCGAGACGGCCCTGGAAGCGACCCTCGACGATCGCCATGGACTCCCCGTGGCGTAGCAGGACCAGGCTCGCCTGGAGCCCGGCCGGGATGTCCAGCGCCTGGCGATCGTTCAGCGTTCGGCTCCCAGCCGGATCTTCCATACATCAAGTACCGCCTCGAGCGACCGGATCGCGGCGGCGACCTCGGACGGGACCTCCTCGTCGACCGCCAGGATCATCAGCGCGTCGGCTCGCGGCGCAGACCGGGCGAGATGCATCGCGCTGATGTTCACGTCGGCCTCGCCGAGCATCAGGCCGATCCGACCCATCGTGCCGGGTCGGTCGTGGTGGCGGGTCACCAGCATGGATGGAGTCGGGCTCATGTCCAGCCAATAGTCGTCCAGCCGGACCAGTCGTGGCTCTCCGGCGCCGACGGTGCCGCCGACGGTCGTGGTCCGGCCCCCGGTCTCACCCGAGAGGGTGAGCAGCGAGGCGAACTGGCCGGCCTCGGTGGTCTTACGCTCGACCAGAGTGATCCCGCGGGCCTTCGCGAGGGCCGCGGCGTTGACCAAGTTGACTCGCTCCGTGGTCACCGTCTCGAGCAGCCCGCGCAGGACGGCGGCGGTCAGCGGGGTGCCGTCGTGGTCCGCCAGCTCGCCGGCCACCTCGAGGGTCAGGGTCTTGACCCCGGTCCGGCAGAACTGGGCGAAGAACCGGCCGAGCATCTCGGCCAGCGGCAGGTATGGGGCGATCGCGCGGGCGGTCTCGGGGGTGAGCAGGGGCGCGTTGACTGCGTAGCGGGCCGACCGGCCGTCGAGGACGTCGAGGATCTGGGCGGCGACCTCCTCCGAAACGAGGACCTGTGCCTCGGCGGTCGACGCCCCGAGATGCGGGGTGAGGACCGTGTTCGGCGCGTCGAGCAGGGGCGACCCGCTCGGCGGCTCGTGCTCGAAGACGTCGATCCCGGCACCGCCCAGCCGGCCCTCCCGAAGTGCCTCGGCCACGGCCGCCTCGTCGACCACCCCACCCCGGGCCACGTTGAGCAGGATCGCGTCCGGCTTCATCCGGGCGAGCTCCTTGGTCCCGATCAGCCCCCGTGTCGCCCGGCTGAGCGGGACGTGCAGGGTGATCGCGTCCGAGCGCCCCAGGAGCTCGCCGAACTCGACCAGATCGACCCCGTGCCGCGCGGCCTGCTCCTCGGACACGAACGGGTCCGTCCCGATGACGGTCATCTCCATGGCCCGGGCCCGATCGGCGATCGCCTGGCCGATCTTGCCCAGGCCGACGATGCCCAGCGTTCGACCGCGCAGCTCCACCCCGGTGAAGCTGGTGCGCGTCCATTCGCCACGCCGCACGGACGCGTCGGCCGCGGCGACCCGTCGGGCGACGGCGTAGAGCAGGGCCAGCGTGTGTTCGGCGGCCGCGATGGTGTTGCCGGTCGGGGCGTTGACCACGATGATCCCGGCGCGCGTGGCCGCGTCGAGGTCCACGTTGTCGACGCCGACGCCGGCCCGCCCGATAACCACCAGGCGGCGTCCCGCAGCGATCAGCTCGGAGTCGACCTGGACCTGGCTCCGCACCACGAGCGCGTCGTAGTCGGGGATAAGCGCGGCATATTCGGCGCGGCTGAGACCGGCCCGCTCGTCGACCTCGTGGTGGGCACGTAGGAGCTCGATGCCCTCCTCGGCGACGGGCTCTGCGACGAGGATCTTCACGCTCCGACGGGGGCCAGGGTCCCGATCGCCTCGAGGGCGGCTCGCTGGGCAGCAGCGAGCGCGGCGCCCGCCTCGGTCGGTCGGCCTTGCTCGATCGACACCTCCTCGATGACGCTGATCGCGTCGAGGATCTCCCCGAGGGTCACCGAGCCCAGGTGGCCGAGCCGGAAGATCAGGCCGGTGAGCTTGCCCTGGCCACCGGCCAGGACCAGCCCGCGTGCCTTGAGCCCGGTGTTGAAGGCCTTCCAGTCGAGTCCGTCGGGGACTTTCACGGCGGTCACCGTCCGCGATGCGAAGCGGGGATCGGCGAACAGCTCGAAGCCGAGGGCGCTGAGACCTGCCCGGGCCGCCGCGGCGCAGGCCTCGTGGCGTGCGAAGATCGCCGCCGCGCCCTCGCGGGCCATCAGGGCCAGGCCCTCGTCGACCTGGTAGACGACCGCCAGGGCCGGGGTCCATGGTGTCTGGCCCTTGGCATGCGCCTCACGATGTCCGCGCAGGTCGAGATAGAAGCGCGGCATGGTGGCGGTCTCCGTCGCCGCCCAGGCCCGCTCGGACGCGGCGACCATGGCCAGGCCCGGTGCCGCCATCCAGGCCTTCTGCGAGCCGGTCACGACCAGGTCGATGCCCCACGCGTCCATCTCGAACGGGACCGCTCCCAGTCCGGACACGCTGTCGACCACGATGAGTGCGTCGGGCGCCGCCTGGCGGACGGCCGCGGCCAGGACCGGGATGGGGTTCATCACCCCGGTCGAGGTCTCGTTGTGGGTCAGCAGCACGGCCCGGACGCCGGGCGTGGCGGTCAGCGCGGCCTGGATCTCGGCCGGGTCGGCGGCCTGGCCCCACTCGACCGAGACCTTGGTCACGTCGGCCCCGTAGGCCGCGGCGATCTTGGCGAAGCGATCGCCGAACGAGCCGATCGACACCGCGAGGACTCGGTCGCCGGGCGAGAGCACGTTGACCACCGCGGCCTCGAGCCCACCGGTGCCCGCGCACGACAGGATCGCCACGTCCCCGGTCGTCCCGAAGTAGGGCTTCATCCCGGACATGACCCGCTCGAGCATCGCCGCGAACTCCGGCCCGCGGTGATTGATCATCTGGCGGGCGCCGGCCTCGCGAACGCTGGGCGGCAGGGCGGTCGGTCCGGGGATCCGGAGGTTGGGCTCGAATCGGTTCACGGGCTGGCCTCCTGGCTGGGTTCAAGCGACGTGCGCGACGGGACGGTGCGAGGGGTGTGATGTGGCTCTCCGATGGTCGCATGCGAAGCGCGACGGCCGCCACTGCGGTATATATGACGTCCTATGCCATCCAGCCGACGGACAACGATCCTGGCCGACCCCGACATCCTCGAGCGGGTCGATCGCCTCGCCCGACGCGATCGGACGACCAAGACCGCCGTGATCGTGGCCGCCCTCGAGGCCTGGCTCGAGACCCACGAACGGCCGGAGACGCTGCCCTTCGTGGGTATCGGTCGGAGCGGTCACGGGCGGCTGTCGCTCGACGGCCGGTCGATCGCCCGGCGCGAGATGGGCCGTCGCGAGGCGGACCCCCGACCGACCCGACCGAGCCGACGATCCACCGCGGAGAGTTGACCGTGGCGGCCCTCGTCGACACCAGCGCGATCCTCGCGGCCGCCGATTCGGCCGACCTCAACCACGCTGCCGCGGTGGCCTGGCTCGAGCGGGTCGGAGAGCCACTCCTGCTCGGCGCGTTGACCCTGGCCGAGGTCGACCATGTGCTACAACGCGAGCTCGGTCCCAGGGCGACGCTTGCATTGCTGGGATCGCTCACTTCGGGAGCCATCCGGCTGGTTGCGCCGACCGACGCCGACCTCGACCGTGCGGCGGAGCTCCTGGCCGAGGCCGCCGAGCACCGCCCGCGCCTGAGCGAGGCAGTGCTGGTTGCGACCGCCGAGCGACTCGGCGTGCGGCGTGTGGCGACGTTCGATCGGCGCCCCATCGCGATCTTCCGGCCGAGTCACGTCAGGGCCCTCGACCTGGAGCCCTGACGTCGCCCCGACGACTCAGCGGGGATAGAGCCAGTCGGTGAAGGCCATGTTCTTGCCGGCGTGGGCCGGTGAGGTGGCCGCCCAGGTCATGTTGTAGACCCGGTTCAGGAGCCATGGCTGCCAGGTGTCGTCACCGCTCGGCACCCAGAGCGCCCGGTCGTACAGGAAGCTCGCGGCTCGAAGAATCGCTCGGTCGTTCCAGGCGAACGCGTCGTAGCCGGCCCGGTCGAGGATGAGCGCCTGGAGGACGGCGCCCTGCAGCGCTTCCCAGGGATAACCGGTCGAGACCGGCGGCCACTGGAAGATCCCGCCCCGGCGCATGTCGTCGGGCAGGGCCCCGTCGAGGACTCGGCCGCTCTTCGAACAGCCCTTGGGGTTGATCCCGACCGGCTTGGTCGCGTCGCACTGCCAGGACACGTCACCGTAGTCGAACCCGGCGTACGAGCCTCGGTCACCGACCCAGCCATGGAAGACCTGGGCGGTTCGGGCAAGCTCGGCGGTGTCACCCAGGTAACGGGCCAGGGCTGCCCGGGCGGCGCCCGCGTGGGTGCCCCAGTTGTTGGGGCGGACCTCGTGTGTCGATCGCAGCGTGTCGCCGTCGAGGTTCTTGGTCAGGAGCCCGCGCAGCCACGGTCGGAAGACGTTCTTGTCGAACGCGGGGTCGTACGAGCCGAGATCTATCAGGTCGGCGGCGATGACGTAACCGGGCAGGTTGCGTCCGAGGGCGAGCGTGCGCCCACCCGTCTCGCTGCCGACGGCGGCCTTGAGGTTGGCCAGGACCCCGGCGCGATAGCCGGCGATGCCGGTCCGGGCGTAGACGAGGCCCTTGGCCAGGACGTGGATGTCGTTGTCCTCGTCCTGGTTCTGGATGTCGGGGGTGCCGGCGACGCCGTCGGCCCAGCTCTTGAGGTTGGTCCAGGCGGTGCCGCTCGTGGCCAGCCTGGAGAGCTCAGCCTTGCCGATGAGAATGCCGACCGACGGTCCGCTCGACGCGCCGCCACTGCCGGGGTCGGTCGTGGGAGCAGGCGTCGCCGTGGCCGTCGGGGCCGGAGTCGACGGGGGAGCGCTGGTCGCGGTCGGGTCCGGCGGGGCGGTCGGGTCCGGCGGAGCGGTCGGGTCCGGCGGAGCGGTCGGGTCCGGCGGAGCGGTCGGCTCCGGGGTCGCGGTGCTCGTGGGGGCGATGGCCAGGACGAGGCGTGGCCCCTTGCCGGTCTCGCGGCTGGCGTACCAGGCACCGTCGTTGCTGGCGCCCAGGATGGCCAGATCGACCTTCTTGCCCGAGGTCAGCCCGCTGAGGAGGATGGGCACCGAGATCCAGCGGCCAGCAGGGCCGGTGGCGCCGATCCGACCCACGATCGCGGGGTCGATGGCGGGAGCCTTGTTCCAGGTCACGGAGCCCTCGCTCCATGAGCCGGCGATCCGATGGACGATGCCGCCCTTGACGCTCCGGTCGCGGACGTACAGCCGGAGCTGGACCGACTGCACCTTGCCGCCGAGGGTGGGCATGGTGAACCGGACCAGGGTCCGTTGGTTGTCACCCGAGAGGATCCGCGTACGGAGGCGGTCGCCGCTGCCGTAGTTGCGGGTCGGGAAGAAGGAGCGGACCTGCGCGTCCGCAGTGGCGACGACTGTCATCGACTCGGTCGACGCGACCAACCCGAGCCGATCGCCGAGGGCGAACGGGACGACGACCAGGGCGATCAGGCCGAGACGGGCGATCAAGCCGAGACGGGCGATCAGGCCGAGGCTGCCGAGGGGCTTGCGGGACGCGCTGGACGTGGCCGTATGCGCTGGAAGCGGCATCGGGGGACTCCTCGCTGTCGGGCGCAGTGCCCGTCCGGGGTTCGGTGGAGTCCTTACAGTGGCCCTTGCACCCTTCGCTGAGGATCACCCGGGCGTACCCAAAGCCCGGACGAAATGGGGCCAGAACTAACCCGACCGGAGCGACCGGCACCGCCCCGCACGGGTCCCTCGCCCCGGCCGACGTTGCCGCCGCGCCGGTGCGCCCTGGCACCGGTGCCATCTCCGATGTGGCCGTTTCGAGCCAGGGCCCTTCTTGGCCGACAGGGCTACGATGTGGCCTGGAGGTCCCGTTCGTGCCGCTCGGATGGTCCATTCGTCAGGTGTCCCGGACGATCGCCGGGGTAGCGTTGCTGGGTGGCCTGCTGAGCATCGCGGCGAGCGTTCACGCGGCCGAGGGCGATTTCGTCCGCGTCCTGCCCACGACCGGCATCGTCGACAGCGTGATGGCCGGCTACCTGGCCGACGGGATCGCCCGGGCGGAGCGTGACGGCGCGGTCGCCGACGTGATCGAGCTCGACACGCCGGGCGGCAGCCTCGAGGCCACCAAGGACATCGTCTCGGCGTTGCTCCAGGCGCCGCTGCCGACGATCGTCTGGGTCGCCCCGGCGGGCGGTCACGCCGCCAGCGCCGGCACGTTCATCACCCTGGCCGCGCACGCGGCGTACATGGCCCCGGGCACGCGGATCGGCGCGGCCACCCCGGTCGGCGGGCAAGGCGAGGACATCCCGGGCGCGCTCGGCCAGAAGGTCCTCAACGATTCGATCGCGTTCATCAGCTCGATCGCCGAGACACGCGGGCGCCCGGTCGGCTGGGCCGTCGCGACCGTCAAGGACGCCAAGTCGTCGTCCGCCAGCGAGGCCGTCGCGGTCGGCGCGGTCGACGGCATCGTTGCCTCGCTCGAGGAGCTGCGCGCGGCGGTGGGCGTCCGGACGGTGTCGGTGGGCGGCAAGGACGTCCAGCTGTCGCTCGCGGGTGCGGCGTTCGTCGAGCAGTCGATGAACCCGCTCCAGGACCTCATCCACCTGCTGTCCG